>CAZQVZ010000038.1:0-22919 GCA_964596895.1 uncultured Myxococcaceae bacterium | reverse complement strand
ACCGGGACCTCGTGCGGCTCGAGCCCGTTCTCCTTCATGTTCTCGTGCAGGTTCCGCCAGTACGCGTTGTTCTCCGCGCCGGCGCTCCGCCGGCTGTCGGCGATGAACGCCACCGCGTCCGCGTTCTGCAACACGATGCGCCGCGTCGCGTTGTGGATGACCTGGCCTGGGACCGTGAAGAGCTTCACCTTCACCTTGAAGCCGTTGGCGGTGCTGAAGAAGACGGGCAGCAGATCGAAGAAGAGGGTGCGGTCGTCGTGCGTCTCCACCGTCAGGAGCCGGCCGCGCACATCCGCCCGGGTCCGCGCGTGGATCATCTGCAGATTGGTCGTCTTTCCGGAAAGCCCCGGACCGTAATAGACGACCTTGACCGTCAGTTCGCGCTGGGCGTGGTTGAGTTGCACGACAGAAGTTTCCAGCCCGGTCGCGTGTTTCGGGACTGACGTTCCCCCCGGGGTGGCGCCATTTATAGACGGTCGCCATCTTGGGCGAAAGCAGCCCGGCACCTGGCCGCTGGGCAGCCGGGCGTGTGGTCTGGGGTGGGATGCACGACGGGATTGGGGATTCACCCCCAAGTGTCCAGCGGTTAGGATCGGTCCCCACGTAGGCGGACCCGAAGGAGGGTTTGGCGATGACCATGAAGCAACTCGGAGACGTGAAGGAGCAGGTGGCGGTCCCGGCGCTGGATATGGCCAACCTCCCCAGGGACATCGCGGCGAACCTCAAGTTCAGCATCCCCTCCGACGAGGACATGCAGTCGGTGGCACACATCCGGTCGCACTCGGAGCCGTGGGAGAGCCGCGGCGAGACCTCTGAGATGTCGCTGGAGGCGTTGACCAAGCTGCGGCCGTTCATCCACGTGGCGAAGCTGGAGAACCAGGTCGTCGGCTACGTCACCATCGAACGGGACGGCCCGGTGCAGGGCGCGGCGTACATGCGGAACATCGTGGTGAAGCCGGAGCTGCGGCAGCGCAAGCTCGGCACCCGCGTGCTGGACCACGCCGTCAACGTGGCGAAGGACATGCACAGAAGGACGCTGGCGCTCCGCGTGGATCCGGCCAACGGCCCTGCGGTCAGCTTCTACCGCGCCGCGGGGTTCACCACGGTCGCCACGGTGGTCTCCAAGAAGTCCGGCAAGCTCCGCCTGCTGATGTCGCGCGAGCTGTAGCCCCCGCCGCGTCGTCCGCTCAGCCTTCGTCTGGCGCACCGCTGCCCCGGTCGATCCGGGTCTGCGCGAGCCATGCCTCGAGCTCAGCGTGGCTTCGCACGGGGTGCGCCGGCGGCAGGCTCCGCACGAACGCCCGCCCGTACCCCCGCGAGTGCAGCCGCGGGTCGAGGATGGCCACCACGCCGGTGTCCTCCCGGGACCGGATGAGCCGGCCAAAACCCTGGCGCAGGGTGATGGCCGCGTCCGGCAACTGCCAGCTGCGGAAGGGGTCCTCTCCCCGCGCCTCGAGCCCTTCGAGCCGCGCCGCCACCCGGGGATCTCCCGGTGACGCGAACGGCAGCTTGTCGATGACGACCAGCGACAAAGCCTCGCCCGGCACGTCCACGCCCTCCCAGAAGCTGTGCGCGGCGAAGAGGACCGAAGGCGCCTGTTTGAACGCCTCGAGCAGCGCGGACTTCGGCCGGTCTCCCTGCAGCAGCACCTGGTAGGGCAGCCGGTCTTTGGCGGCGGCGTGCGCGGCCTCCATGTTCTTGAACGAGGTGAAGAGCGCGAACGCGCGGCCACCGGTCAGCGCGCAGAGCGCGACGAGCTCGTCCGCCACCGCCTCGGCGAAGTGCGGCGCCTTCGGGTCCGGCAGGTGGTCCGGCAGGTACAGCGCCGCCTGGTGCGCGTAGTCGAAAGGGGACGCCACCACCACCGCGTCCGCCTCGCCTTCCTGCAGGTCCAGCCCCACCCGCCGCGCGAAGTAGTCGAAGCGGCCGTCCGCGGTCAGCGTGGCAGAGGTGAAGACCACCGTGTCCACCTGCGCGTAGAGCCTCCTGCGCAAGTCTTCGCCCACCTCGATGGGCGAGGCGCGCAGGAACAGGCCGCGGCCCCTGGCCTCCGCCCAGAAGACCTCCCGCTCGTCGTCCGCGCGGCAAAGGTGGGAAAGCTCCTCGGCAATCTCTCCGGCGCGCCGGGCGATGCCCGCCATCGACGGGGCGTCATGACCGTGGGCAAAAGCATGGAGCGACTCCAGCGCGTCCTGCAGGTCCGCGAGCGAAGCCAGCGCCTGCAGGCGCTTCGGCCCGAGCCGCACCTGCCCGTCGAAGCGCATCCCCAGCGCCGCCTTTGCCGCGGAGAAGAAGGTGTCCCCGTCCCACCGCACCCGCGCCGCGAGCGCGCCCAGGGTGGGCCTCCCGGGGTCGTCCGCCAGGAGCGCTGCGTCCGCGTCCCGGGAGAGCTCCTCGACGCGGAAGCTCGAGACGCTGCTGCCGAACCAGTCTGCGGCCACGTCCTCGAGCGCGTGGGCTTCGTCGAAGATGACCGCCTCGTAGCGCGGCAGCACGCCCACCCCGTGTCCTTCGCCGCGGCTCTTGAGCGCGAGGTCCGCGAAGAAGAGGTGGTGATTGACCACGACGACGTCCGCGGCTTCGGCCTTGCGACGCGCACGCGTGACGAAGCAGGACTCATACGACGGGCACCTGGCGCCCAGACAGCTCTCCGAGTTCGTGGTGAGCCCGCGCCACATCGTCCACTCGTCCGGCACGTCCAACTCCGCCCTGTCGCCGGTCTCGGTCCGTGCGGCCCACTGCACGAGGCTGCTCCACTGCCGCGCATCCTCCGGCGTGTTGAAGGTGGGCCGCTGGGCGAGCGTCTCGTAGCGGTGCAGGCACAGGTAGTTCTGACGGCCCTTGAGGTACGCCACGTCGAACGGCAGCCCGAGCACGTCGCGCAAGAGCGGCACGTCCTTGAAGACCACCTGCTCCTGGAGGTTCTTCGTCGCGGTGGAGATGACGACCTTGCGGCCACAGAGGGCCGAGGGCACCAGGTACGCGAGCGTCTTGCCGGTCCCGGTGCCGGCCTCGGCGAGCAGAAAGCGCCTTCGGGTGAGCGCCTCCGACACGGCGCGGGCCACCGAGAGCTGCTCGGGGCGGTGGTGGAACCCGGGCAGGGCCGCCGCCAGCGCGCCGTGGGGGCCCAGAATCGCGTCGACGTCGAGCGAGGCCGCCGGCATGCGCGGTGACTAGCACACGGACTGCCACCCGGGTTGCGTCCGCTCCGCCCCCTGCCCACCTTTCCTCCGGAACCCGAGGCGACACCGGAGGACACATGGGCTGGAAGAGCATGACGGTGGTGGCGGCGTGTGCCTTTGGCTTCGGCACCGCGGGCTGCCAGAGCCGGGACGTCCCCACCGCGGGGCGCGGACAGGCGGTCGAGGTCGGTACGCCCGAGCCCTACCCTGGCACCGGCTACCGGCTCGGCGGGTCACAGGAGCCGTCCGAGGCGGGCATGGTGGGCGGGGTGATGCGCGGGGGGCCTGCAGCCGGTGGTGCCAGCCGGGATCCAGGGCAGATTCAGACGGGTGGGCAGCTGCAGAAGAAGGCAGGGCATCCCGTGCTCGGGCCGGACCACACCGCGCAAAGCTACGGCGGCGCAGGCCAGGCGGGGACCCAGCCGCCCCTGCCGGACGCGCAGCAGCAGCAGGCCCCAACGGGCGAATAGCAGGGCCCTCTCTCAGGGGCCGAGCAGCCCCATCACCAGGCCCAGCGCGCCGAACAGCGCCATCAGCCCCACGGCGATCAACGCCCAGCGCGCCAGGTTGGGCAGGGCGGGGGGCCGGGACTGCACCCGAAGGACTTCGGACGTGGCGGCGGCGCGGCGCAGGACCTCGTCCCGCCCACGCTGCGCGATGGGGTCTGTCGGAGCGGCCACCCACCGAAGCCGGTACAGCCGGCCCACCGCGGGCAGCTCTCCGGTGCGCGCCGCGAGCGACAGGAGCGCCTCGTGCCGCTCGGGCTCATCCCAGCCGGCGAGCGCGTGGATGAAGGCCTTCGCCAGCTCCTCGGGGACCTCGACCTGCTCGGGACGGAAGTTGGCCCAGGCGAGGCCACAGTGAGGGCAGAACAGCGCATCCGGAGGACGCTCACCCACGCACTTGGGGCAGTGGTCCTCGGGAACGGCGAACGGGTCCTCGCTCTGGGCGGCCGCGGCGGCGAGCTGCACTGCGTCCGTCACCGGCCGCAGCGACACCACCCGCGAAGGCGGGGCTCCGGAGAGGCTCGGCTGAAGCGGGAGGGGAGCGGGCGCGGCGTGCAGCGAAGGCACCGCCGGCGCCAGCCACGGGTCAGCCGCGGGCGGGGCGGCCGGGGTTGCCGGGGCGGGCTGGGCGGCGTGGTCGGTAGACGTCGACGACCCGTCTGGCGTGAGCGCGACCGAGCTGGGCGGCAGGGCCCCGGCCGAAGAGCCCTGCACGGGGCTCTGGGTGCCGCACTTCGCGCAGGTCAAGAGGAGGGTGGTCCCGTCCACGCGGAAGTCGAGGATCTCGGCGACGCGCTCGCAGGCGGGACAGACGATCTTCATGGCACCGTCAGAAGCTGCAGCGGGATGGGGACGACGCAGGCCGCCAGCGCCACGAAGCACAGCACCCCGATGAGGACCCGTCCACGGGCCAGCGGCTCCTCCGGCACTTCGACCTCCGGATGCCGAAAGCCAATCAGGAACGTGGTGAGCGCGAGCCAGGCCACCCAGGTGACGCTGAAGAAGAGCACCAGGAAGAGGAGCCCCACCGCCGTCGCCCGGCCGATCCACCGGGCGCGCTCGCCGAAGAGCGCATACGCCACGTGCCCCCCGTCGAGCTGGCCGATGGGGCACAGGTTGAGCAGCGTCACCAAAAGGCCGAACCAGCCGGCGATGACCATGGGGTGGACGAAGACCTCGTGGCCCTGGGGGAGTGGCCCCAACACCAGCCACTGCAGCCCCTGCATCAGGAGGCTGTCGCCGTAGACGGTGACGTTCGCGTCGATGAGAGATGGCTGCACGGTCTCGGCCCCGGTGAACCACGCCACGGCCCGCTCCAGGAGGGCGACGGCGCTCAGCGGGTTGGGAAAGCCAGGCTCGGAGATGGGCGCGGGGCCCACGCTGGAGAGCGTCAGCCCATAGAGGATGACCGGGATGGCGACCGCGAGCCCTACCAGCGGCCCCGCCGCGCCAATGTCCATCAGCGCGGTGCGGGTGGGAATGCGGCTGCGGATGCGGATGACCGCGCCCAGGGTGCCGAAGCCCAGAGGGAGCGGGATGAAGTACGGCAGGGACGTCGCCACCCCATGCCACCGCGCCGCGAGGTAGTGACCCATCTCGTGCGCGCCGAGGATGCCGACGGTGCACAGGCTGAAGGCCAGCGCGCCCCGGAGCGACTCGAGGTCATCCCCCCCGCCCGCGTGGAAGAGCAGGAAGACGGAGAAGGTGGTGAGGAGGGTGGCGCCCAGCAGCGCAAGGTTCACGAGCGGGCGGTCGCCCGGGAGCAGGAGGGTGCGCGCCATCTGGGGGAAGGGCCTTTCGTAGCGCGGACTTGAAGGGTTCGGAAGCTTGACTTCAAGGGGCCGTTTGCTACGACCCTGCTCGCTCGGGAGGGGCACGGCCAGAGAGGCACTTGCTCAACCAGCGTCAAACGCCGTCGTACGGAGGATTTCAATCTTATGAAGAACGCTTTCATTGCAGTGCTCGCTGCGTCCAGCCTGCTCGCTTGCACCAGCGTCGAAACCGCCACTGTTTCCAGCGGCGAGATCATCGGTGAGGGCGGCGAGGCCGTCGCCGTCGTCCAGGGCACCTCGATCGGCATCACCGCGATCTTCCACATCGTGGAGATCGTCCAGAGCGATCTGGACACCGCGGTGAACAAGCTCCTCGTGGCGGAGGCCAAGGCCATGGGCGCATCGCGCGTGGACCTGAAGTTCGCGTCGACTGCGCCGCGTCACGGCATCTTCGCGCTGACGGGCGGCATCATCGGCTTCCCCATCAGCCACGCGGTGGGCGTGGCGATCAAGTAGATCGCCCGCTGCACCTGAAGTATCCGGGGGTCCTTCTTCAACGGAAGGGCCCCCTTTTCGTTGGCCCACGCCCAGGAGAGCCCCTTGCGCCGCGCCCGACTTGCCCTGCCCTCCCTCGCGCTGACGGTCGCGTTCGCGCTCTGCGCCGTGGGATGCCCTTCGAAGAAGGAGGGGGACGCGGCGGGGTCTGCCCAGCTCGCGCAGGAGGTGAAGGGGCTGCTCGCCGAGCGCGACCGCAAGCTGCACGCCTACCAGATCGCCGGCAGCGTCACCGAGGCGGGGCAGACGGCGCAGTTCGAGTTCGCGCACAGAGCGCCGAACCGGATGCTGGCCACCTTGAAGCTCGAGCAGGAGCGCACCTTCGCCTTCAGCGGTGACCGCCTGGTGCAGCTGTCGCCGTCGGACGAGACCGCCGTCGTCTACGACCTGCAGGGGGATACGGGCCCGGTCTCGGTGGAGGTGCACCGCATCTTCGGCGCCATCGCCCCCGAAGGGTTCCGGGCGCCGCTGGTGGCCTTCGACAAGGCCAGGGCGCAGCGGGTCTCCCATCCCCGAGGCCCGCAGGCGGTGGCGCTGACGCAGGAGGTGACGGACGAAGCGGGGCTCGTCCGCGCGACGTGGATCTTGCGCTGGCCGTCCATGGACCTGCTGGAGAAGCGACTCTCCATGAGCGGCGTGGAGCTGGTCGTGGCGGTCACGAAGGAGCACTGCGACGAGCGCCTCAAGCTCTGCGTGCCCACGCGGCTGGAGCAGACGGTCGGAGGTGAGGCCGGAGCGGTCACCGAGCTGTCGCAGGTCGAGCTGAACAAGGGCCTCGCGCAGGACGCCTTCGCGCCGGAGGTTCCCCAGGGCTGGACCGTCGAGCAGCGTTCGCTCGTCTCGCCTGCGGAGTAGCCGGCCAGGCGGGCGTTACCTTGCGGAGACGCAGGGCGAATCCTCACCTTCGACCCACGGAGGTGCAGCGTGGTCGGGTTGGCGGGGACAGACCGTGAGGCGCGGCTGGGGCTGGACGCGACAGTCCTCTTGGTGAACACGGCGGCCCGCCAGGGGGCTGAAGCCTTCGAGCGGGCGCGGAAGTACCTCGCCGCGCTGGGTCTGCCGTTGGTGGAGGCGCGCGCGGTGGACGCGCCAGACCAGCTGGAGCGGCTGGTGCGAGCCGCCATGGACGCAGGCGTGCGCCGGGTGGTCATCGGCGGTGGGGACGGGAGCCTGTCGGCTGCGGCGCACGAACTGTGGAAGCAGCCGGTGAAGCTGGGGGTCCTGCCCCTGGGCACCTGCAACGACTTCGCGCGCAGCCTCGGGTTGCCGCTGGACCTGGAGGAGGCGTGCCGGGCGGTGGCCGGGAACACCACGCGGAGGGTGGACCTGGGCGTGGCCGGCGGGCGCGTGTTCCTGAACGCGGCCAGCGTGGGCCTGTCTTCGGCGGTGACCCGGCGAGTCAACGACGACTTGAAGCGGCGCATCGGCCGCGGCGCGTTCGCCGTGGCGGCGGCAGCGGAGGCGGTGGGTCACCGCCCCTTCCGCACCATCCTCACCACGCCTGAGGGCGTGGACGACGTAGAGGCCCACATGGTGGTGGTGGGCAACGGCCGCTTTCACGGCGGCGGGCAGCTGGTGGCACCGGATGCCTCACACGACGACCGCCGGCTGGACGTCTACGTCATCCAGTCGGTGCAGCGGCCAGGCGGCGAAGGCGAGACGCCGGAGAAGCTGCGCGACTTGTGGAACTTGATGCAGGTGGCGGTGAAGCTCCGGCGGGGGACGCACCTGGAGCACGAGGCCGTCCTGCACCGTCGGGTGAGGTCGGTGAAGCTGGAGACGGATCCGCCGCAGGAGGTGGATCTCGACGGAGAGCTGTGGGGCCAGACGCCGACCCGCTTCGAGGTGAAGCCTGCTGCTTTGGAGGTGCTGGTCCCCGCCTGAGTTAGGGTCTGGCGGATGCAGCTTCCGTATCTCTCCACCCAGGCACGCAGCGGCGCACAGACGCCGTACGTGGTGCATCTGCTCCTGGACCAGGCGGTCCCCGTGGACAAGGACGCGCTCCTGGAGGGCTGGCGCCAGCGGCTGGGGCGGGTGGAGCCGGCAGAGGCGCAGTCCGAGTCGCTCCACTTCGCGCTGCCCGACTTCGCCTCCCGCGTGGGTGAACAGCAGGTCCCGCTGCAGTTGGCGGTGATGGCGCTCGAGGGCATTGGCGTGGAGGAGCTGGCCGCGTGCCTCCGGCAGAGCTGGACGTGGCCGGATGCGGGGGAGGTGGCAGCGCACTGCCGCGCCAGCCTGACCCTGTCCGACTTCTACGGCGCCGGAGTGGACCGGCGCATCCGGTTGGCCGTCTTCCACGGCGCCCTGTCGACCCTGCTGGAGGTGCTGCCGGTGCGCGCGGTGCAGTGGCTGCCGTCGCAGCAGGTGGTGGAGCCGTCGTCGTATCGCTCGAGTCTCGCGGCCGGGGAGGGCCTGCGCGGCTCAGCGGTGAACGTGCGGCGCTTCCGGACGCAGGGTGACGACGGGAGCATCGTGCAGGTGATGGACACCATGGGGATGCATGCGTTCGGGCTGCCGGACCTGCAGGCCCGGTTCAGCGGCCTGGACGTGGCGGCGGTGGAGCAGTGGCTGTACGGGCAGGCCGGGCGCCTCTTTGATGAGGGCGAGCGGTTCGTGTTCCAGCAGGGCGTTCCCGGACCGGAGGGCGGCGAGCCCTGGCGCTTCCGGCCCGCGGACGCGTCCGCTCCGCCCGAGCGCAAGGTGCTCGACTTCATCCGCGGCGACCCCGGCGTCAGCGCTGACTGAGGGGGGGGTGACCCCTCCCCTGCCTCGGGGGTCGCCCAGCACAGCCTGATGATCGGAGGCCCGATGATCAGATTTCCGCAATCGATCATCAGACGCCCGATGATCGGACTCCCGCAATCGATCATCAGACGCCCGATCATCAGGCTCTGTTCGGCGACCCCTGCGGGGGGCGCGGCCCCCCTGCGCGCGGGCCCTTCTCAGCGTGCGAGAGCCAGGTGGAGCATTCGTGCCCGACCGCGCGGCGAGACGGTTGGCGCGGAGTTGCACGGTTGCTTCCTGCACCTCAAGAGGGAGCAGGCGCGGCATCGTCCCTGCAACGCCCGGCCTCATGAGCGAACGACGGAAGACGGGGTCAGGGGCGAAGGTGGAGCGGCAGTTGGCGCGGATGGTGTTTGACCGACACGAGGACCAGGCTGACTGGTTCGACTTTCCGTCGGTCCCGGTGCTGGCGGCGCGGTTCGGGGTCTCCGTGAGCACGGTGCGGGAGGTCCTGCACGGCTACGTCGCGCTCGGCATCGTGAAATCGGAGCGGGGACGCTTCGTTGCTGCGCCGGTCAACCTGGCGGAGGGAGCGCAGACAGTGGCGCTCCGGCTGCGTTGCGCCGCAAGCCGCTCGGAGCACGAGCACGCGCAACACGCCTGGTTCGCGCTCCTGCGAACGACGGTCCGCGCGGCGCTTCCGCTGGCGGTGGTCGGAGATCACGCGCTCAGGTCGGAGCTCGCGCGCGCAGGCTCGAGCCTCTCGGCCACCTGGGGCCTCGGGCTGACCCGCCCCTCCCAAAAGGTCTACGCCCTCTTCGACTTCGTCTGGTGGGCCTGCGAGACGTCGAACGACAGGGGCCTGAAGCAGCTCGCGAGGACGCTTTGGGATGGCCTCGAGGACGTCCTGCCGTTCGCGGGGCAGGTCGCTCCGCTGAAGCAACTGGACGCGTTCTCGAACCTCTTTGAGGAGGAGTTCCCGCTGCGTCGCCACCAGCGGCTCACCGACCGCTTCGACCGCGTCCTCGAAGCGTGGGAAGAGTCCACGACGACGTTCACCCGAGAGAACGACGACCCCCGGGAGACGCGGCCTGACGACTGGAACGCCATCCAGTACGACACGCCCTCGACCTGACCCGAAGGCACGGAGATCGTGCCACCGAGACGGTGCGGGGCGCCGACGACTACGGCCGACGCCGCCGGAGCACCGGCACCACCGCGCCCACCAGGAGCAACAGCGGCAGCCCCGGAACGCCTCCGCAGCCGCCCTTCACCGGCGGGGCCTCACCGGGCTCCGGCGCGGGCGCCGCCGCTTCCTCGCGGGTGACCGTGATGGTGCCCGTGACGCTCTCGCCGCCCACGCCGGTGGCGATGGCTTCGATGCTGTTCGAACCGACCTGCAGCGGGATGGTGGCCGCGAAGCCACCTGCACCCACCAACTCCGCCGGAACGCCGTTCACCGTCACCTGCCCCACCTGGAAGCCGCCCACGCTGCCGTAGACGGTCACCTCCGGGCGCGTCAGCTCCGCCCCGTCCTGCGGTTCGATGAACTCCACCGCCACCTCGCTGGGCACCGGATCTACTCCCTCCACCACCGGCAAGGTGAGGAACAGCCGCTCGTCGTCCGGCACCGTCACCGTCTCCGCGCGGGTCATGAAGCCTGCGGCCTTCACCACCAGCACGTAGTCCCGACCGACGTCGGTGACGTCCAGGTCGAAGGTCCCGTCGGCGTTGCTCGTGGCGCTGACGACGGTGTCGCCAGTGGCGCTGTCCAGCAGCGCCACGTGCGCGTCGCCCACGCGCGCGGCCTCGTCCTCCACCACGTGGATGAAGCCCGCCACCCCAGCGCGGAAGCTGGCCTGCGCTTCGTCCACGGCCGTGTTGCCCGCAGCGTCCGTGGCGCTCACCTCGAGCTTGTTGAGGCCCGGCGACAGCTTGATCTGCTGCGAGAACGCGCCATCCGCGACCGCGACCTCCGCTGGCGCGCCCCCGTTGATACGCAAGCTGACCTTGCCCACCGCGCCCTTGTCGTCCGAGGCCTGGCCCTTGAGGGTCAGCACCGCGAAGTCCATGGCGGCCCCGTCACCGGGGAAGGTGATGGCGACGACGGGTGGAGTGCGGTCCTCTGCTGCGGGCGGGGTCCCGGACAGAAGCTCCATCGAGCCCCAGGTGTCCACGCCGCTGCTCACCGTGCGGGTGACGCTGGCGGTGAGGTAGCCCGCCCTGGTCGCGGTGGCGGTGTACGTGCCGGGCGGCAGAGTGAAGGTGTAGACGCCGTCCGCCGCGGTGGTCACCGTCTGCGTGCCGACCTTCACCGTCACCCCGCCCAGCCGGTCCGCCGTGTTGCCGTTCTGGTAGATGAGCCCCTTGAGCACCCCCGCCGACGCCACGGGGTTCACCTCCATCGACCCCCACACGGTGCTGCTCGCGGCCACGGTGCGGGTGACGCTGTTGGAGCTGTAGCCGCTGCGGGTGACGTGGACCGTGTACGCGCCCGGGTCCAGCGTGAACTCGTAGAGCCCGTCCGCGCCGGTGGTGGCGGTCAACGCGCCCACCTTCACCACTGCGCCGGAGACGCGGTTGGAGGTGTTGCCGCCCTGGTAGATGAGGCCGGTGAGCTTGCCCTTCTGGGAGACGGCGTTGATCTCCATCGAACCCCAGATGGTGGCGCCCGCGGTCACGGTGCGGCTGACCTGGTTGTTCGTGTAGCCCGGCTTCGACACGTTCACCGTGTACGCGCCAGGCGGCAGCACGAAGGAGTAGGTGCCGTCGCTGCCGGTGGTCCGGGTCTGCCCGCCTGCAGTGACCGTGGCTCCGGAGACGACGTTGCCGGTGCTGCCGCTCTGGTAGATGACGCCCTTGAGCGTGCCGGTGGTGGTGCCCGCGCCGGAGTTCACCAGGCTCATGTAGTGGGTCCAGTTCCAGCCGGTGCCCGGGTCCCAGTGCGCGTTCTTGTTGCAGGCGGACGGAATCTCCACGTGACCGAGGATGCGCGAGCGCGTCTTGGGGATGCCGTGCCGGTCCGCTATCCACCGGGTGAGCTTGGCGGACTCCTGGTACATCGCCGGCGTGTACCAGGTGGACGGCGCCTGAGCGTAGCCCTCGTGCTCGATGCCGATGGAGCGCCCGTTGTAACAGGACGCGTGCCACGCCACGTGCTGGTGCTCCACCATCTGGGTCACCTGCCCGTCTGACGAGCGGACCACGTAGTGCGCAGACACCTGCGAGCTCGGGTTCTTGAACCAGCTGATGCACCCCGCATACGAGCCCTGGACGGTGTGGATGATGACGAACTCGTAGCTGCTGCGGCCGGTGCTGTAGTTGGGTGAGGCCTGCCACTGGTACGCCGCCGGGTACTCCTTCGCTGCGTCTCGCCGCTGCGCCACCGGCTGGTGCCGCCGCCAGTCCCAGTGGGTGGGCCCAAGCGTCACCGTGCCGTCTTCGCGCTCCACCTCGAAGCCACGCTCCACCGTCCGGTACACCTCCGCCGCCCAGGCCTGCGCGTCCACGTGCCCGTCGAGCCCCGGGTACAGGGAGAGCGCGTGCCAGAAGTCTGCCGGGTCATGCGGGTTCAGGTCCGGGTGCTCGGTGAAGCTCTTCTGGGCGAGGTGCCGCAGATACGCCGCCGCCGCCCGGAGGTTGGCGCGCTCGTCGAGCTTCAGCCGCGCAGCGTCGGTCCCGGTGAGCGCCGCGGCCTGGGCCAGCGCCGGCCAGTCCTCCCGGTCCACGAGGTTCATCACCCCGTGTCCGCCCGTCATGGACGCTGCGTGCCCCGGGTCCTGCACCCGGGTCTCCACCCAGGCGACTGCCTTCAGCAGCTCCACCGGCACCTGGTAGTCGCGCGCGGCCGCCTCGAACGTGTCCTCCAAAGGCGAGCTCCCGCGCGACGTTGCCGGCTCGGGCGCTGCGGCACCGGCTGGGACCCCGTCGAACTCTCCGCCGCAGCCTGAAACGAACAACACGGCGACGGCGGCCTTCAGAGCTGCGCGCTGGGTGGAAGACATGTGGACCCCTTGGGTGCTGAAGCGACGGCGGAGGCGATCTCAAGAAGAGTGCCACCGGGCCACTTTCAAGGGCCCGGCACGCACATCCTCCGACCTTGCCCAAACCGCCGGAAGCGCTCCGCTTTTCGGTGAAACACGCAGGTTTCAGCCGCGAGCCTGCGCGGTGACGTAAAGCCGGTTGACCCCTCCTCCTGTCGCGGGGAACGACATGCGCCGGAGCGTCCTCGCGCAATCGTCCTGTCACAGCCGCGAAGGCTTCGGGATTCCCCTCGCGAAACCCGCTTCACTCAGGAGGGACACACCCATGCAGATCATCGAATTGGCGAAGGACGCGGCGCGGACCATCTGGCGGAACAAGGCGCTGTGGTTCTTTGGCGTCTTCGTCGCCGGCGGCGGAGGAGGTGGCGGTGGCGGCACGGGCGGTGGCGGCGCCAACGGAACGGGTGCGGCGGGCACGGGCATGGCGCTGCCCACCTGGTTCTGGCCGCTGATGGCAGGGCTGATGGTGTTCGGGGTCGTGGTCTTCCTGCTCCACGTCATCAGCGAGGCCGCGCTCATCGAGGGCGTGCGCCGCGAGCGCCGCGACGGCGAACGACTGGGCGTCCGGACGGGGCTGCGCGCAGGGCTGCGGCACTTCTGGCGGGTGCTTGGGCTGAAGGTGGGCTTCGGCGCGGTGATGCTGGTGACCGTGGCCCTGGTGGCGCTGCCGGCGCTCCTGGGCGTGCTGGAGGTGTGGCCCGTCTGGCTGGGCGCGACCTTGACGGTGCTGCTCGCGCTGCCGGCGGCGCCGTGGCTGCTCACCGCATACTTCATCTACGAGTACGGCCTGCGCTTCTGCGTGCTGGACGGCCGAGGCGTACGCGCCGGCGCCGAGCGTGCGTACCGCTTCCTGCACGGGCGCATCGTCGAGTCGCTCAAGCTCCTGCTGGTGGTCGCCGCGGGCCGCATCGCGGGTGCAGTGCTCGCGCTCACCCTGCTGGTGCCGGTGGCGGCGCTGGCCCTGGGGCTCTACTTCGCTGCGGGGCTGCCAGCGGCGATGGTGGTGGGCGCGGGCCTCGGCCTGCCCTGGGTGCTCGTGGTCAGCGGCGCCACCGGCGCGTTCGGGTCGACGGTGTGGACCCTGGGCGTGCTGCAGGCGGACGCCAGCGCGTGATGTTCGTCGTCTTCGCTGCGCTGCTGGGTGATGCGCCCGAGCCTTCGGTGGATGAGCTGCAGGTCCGCCGCTGGGTGGACGCCGCGCGGCGAGGAGACGGCGAGGCCGCCCGCCGTTTGTACTCGCAGCACGTGGGCCGGGTGTTCCGGGCGGTGCGCGGCCTGTGTCACTCGGAGGCGGATGCGGAGGACGTGGCGCAGGAGACCTTCGCCACCGCGCTGCGACGCCTGGACGCGTACCGCTACCGGCCCGAGACCCGGTTCGTGGCGTGGCTGTGCACGGTGGGCTTGAACCTTGCCCGAAAGCGGCTGCGGACGGAGCGACGGGCGGAGGCAGCGGGCCTTCGCGAGAGCGCGGCGGGGGTGGAGAGGATGGCGGCGGCGGGCCCCGCAGACAGGAGCGACGCGGTGGCTTCACCCGAAGACGCGCTGCTCCTCGCCCAGCGGCGCGAGCGGCTGCTGGCCGCGCTCGCGGAGCTGCCCGAGCGGGACCGGGCGGTGGTCAGCCTGCGCTATGGCGCGGGCCTCTCAGCGCCGGAGGTGGCGGAGGCCCTGTCGTTGACTTCAGCGAACGTGCGGAAGATCTGCGAGCGGCAGCGCGGGTTCCTCGAGGAGCGGCTCACCGATGAGATCTGACGACGCGATGGAGCGGACCTTCGAGGTCCTGGACCCGACGGCAGCGCAGCGCGCGCGCATGGAGTCCGCGCTGGAGCCCGTCTTCTTCTCTCCGCCGGTGTCGCTGGGCCGGGAGTGGGCGGAGTTGCTGCGGCTGCGGCCCCTGCTGCACGGGACCCTCGCGCTCGGCGCCACCGGGCTCCTCTGGGGCACCAGCCCTGCCGCCGCGCTGCTGCTGGCGCTCGCGCGGGCGGTCCGCTAGCACTCAGGAATGTCGACCCTCGTCGTCCTCGCGGGCGCGCTGCTCCTGGCCGCGCCCACTGCGTTGCCGGATGAACCCCCTGTCCACCCCCAGAGCGCGAGCGGCGCATCCGGCTCGCCGCCCCGCCCGCCCGCGCTGGAAGCACACGCAGACCTCGTCACCCTCGCCGAGCGCAGCGCCTTTCTGCGCACGGGCCGCTACGAAGAGGTGATTTCCCTGTGCCACCGCTTCGCGGCGCGCTTCGACGGGCAGGTTCGCTGCGAGAGCTTCGGGGTGACGCCCGAGCGCCGTCCCATGCTCGCGCTGGTGGTGTCCGCAGACGGCACGCTTTCGCCCGAGGCGGCGCGGAAGGAGGGGCGCCCGGTGGTGATGGCCCAGGGCGGCATCCACGCCGGCGAGGTGGACGGCAAGGACGCTGGCTTCCTCCTCCTGCGCGAGCTGCTCGCCGGAAAGGACCCGGTTCTCGGCCGGGTCACCTTCGTCTTCATCCCGGTGCTCAACGTGGACGGCCACGAGCGCTTCGGCCCCAACCATCGTCCCAACCAGCGCGGCCCGGAGGAGACCGGGTGGCGGGTGACGGGGCAGAACCTGAACCTCAACCGCGACTACGTGAAGGCGGACACAGACGAGATGCGGCACCTCTTGCGCTACCTCGGTGCGTGGGACCCCATCTTGTACCTGGACCTGCACGCGACGAACGGCGCGCAGTTCCAGCACGACGTGGCGGTGATGCTCGAGCCGCTCGGCACCGGACCGCAGGCGTTGACGGAGGAGGCGAAGGAGGTGCGAGACCGCGTCTTCACGAAGCTCTCCGCGCAGGGCCACCTGCCCCTGCCCTTCTACCCGTCGTTCCGCGTCCATGACGATCCGAAGAGCGGCGTCGCGCTCGGGCAGGGGCCGCCCCGGTTCTCGCAGACGTACCGGGGCCTGAAGAACCGCTACGGCGTGCTGGTGGAGACGCACTCCTGGCGGCCCTATCCCGAGCGGGTCCTCGCCACCGCCCACGTGCTGCGCGCGTTCCTCGACGAAGCGGCCGCGCGCGGGGAGGCCTGGCTGAAGCTCGCGGCTGCAGCGGACGCGAAGGACGCAGCGGGCGCGCCGGGCGAAGAGGTGGTGGTGTCCTGGCAGCCCGAAGGCGCCCCGCGCACCTTCGAGTTCCAGGGCTACGCGTACACCCACGCGCCGTCGAAGGTGTCCGGCAGCAAGGTGGTCCGCTACGACGAGACGACGCCGCAGGTCTGGAAGCTGCCGTACGTGGAGGGCGTGGCCCCGAAGCAGTCTGCGCGCGCTCCCTCGGGGTACGCCGTCCCGGCCGGCTGGGCACACCACGTCGAGCCTTTGCTCCGGCTGCACGGCTTCACCTTCGAAACCCTACGCGCGCCGCGCAGCTCGAGCGTGGAGCGGTTTCGCGCGTCGAAGGCCACCTTCTCGGTCTCGTCCTACGAAGGCCGGCAACGGCTCGAGGTGGACGGCGCCTGGGAGGAGGCGACGGTGCAGCTGGGGGAAGGGGCGCTGCTGATCCCCGCGGCGCAGCCGGGGCGCAGGCTCCTGGTCCACCTGTTCGAGCCCAACGCGCCGGACGCCCTGCTGTCGTGGGGCACCTTCAACGCGGCGTTCGAGCAGAAGGAGTACCTGGAGGACTACGTCATCGAGCCGTTCGCGCGGGAGCTGCTCGCGAGCGACGCGAAGGTCCGCGCCGACTTCGAACGGCGCCTCGAGGACCCGGCGTTCGCGAACTCCTCCGCGGCACGGCTGCGCTTCTTCGCGGAGCGGCACCCTGCGTGGGACGCGCTGCTGAACGTGTACCCGGTGTACCGGGTCCGCTGACCCCTCTCAGCGCACCTTCGCCATCACCCGCACGCCGCCGGCGACCCTCTGCCCGCTGCTGTCCTCCTCCAGCTCCATCCACAGGCCCGCGTCGAGCCCCCAGGGCCGGGCGGTGGACTGGGTGACGTGCAGCATCGCGTCCACCTCCACTTCGTGGCCGAGCCCCACCGGCGCGTCCGGCCTCCACCAGGTCCACGCGGGAGACCACGCCGCGCTCACCCGAAGACCGTTGACCACGCTGCCGGGCAGCGGCACCCGGCCGGTGAGCCGCGCGAAACCACCGGTGGCCACCCCGCGAAAGCGCCAGTCCGTCCAGGTGCGCAGCTCGGGGCCCAGGAAGAAGAGCAGGTGCGCGCGCCCGGACGCGTGGCCGAGCAGGTTGACCATCACCCCGCCGCGCAGCTGGTGCACCGCGTCCAACAGCGACTCCCGGCGCAGCCAGCGGTATTCGGCGCCGTACCCGGGCCCCAACCCCGGCGGCGTCACCCACAGCCCAGCGAGGTAGATGTCCACGCGCAGAAGCCGCGGGCGCGGCAGCTCCAGGCCCCAGTGCACCTCGGTGTCGATGAGCCGCAGCTCCCGGTGCGGGTGCACGCCATGCTGGCGCTTCTCGCCGAAGCGCTCACGCAGGAAGGCCGAGGACCAGGCCATCACCGGGCCTTCTCCGCCCTGGTCCAGCCGCGACCCCACGCCGATGGAGAGGGGCGCAAGCCCCGAGCGCTGCACCCCGCCGGTGAACAGCGACGCGGGCGCAGGCTCGTCCTCTGCGAGGAGCGGGGCCAAGACCTCTTCGATGAGCTCCGCCCGGGCCAGCGCGTCGAGCACGTTGCCCGGCAGCCACGGCGGGAGCCAGGGCAGGCGCACCCGCCGCGCATCCCCCACCGCGACCTCCACCGCGTCCGCCACCCACGTCGCGCCGTTCTGGGTCAGCAGCCAGTAGCGGTCGTCGCCGCGCTGCTCGAGCTCCCACAGGCGCTCGAGCAGGCGCAGGTTCTCATCGCCGGACAGGCGCAGGCGAAAGCGCCGCAGGGTGCGCGGGTCATCTTCGAGCCCCTCCGAGGTCACCTGCCGGCGATAGCCACCAAAGAGCCCCAGCCAGAAGCGCCGGCGCAGCGAGTGCTCGGAGGCCTCTGGCAGGTGCGCGACGAAGCCAGGCCCCCCTCGAACCTCGGGAGAGGGCCCCGCCGGTCGTGAGGGCGCCTCTCGGTGCACCGGCCGCAAGAGCAACTGCCCGAAGGGCAGCACCGGCCGCTTCCCCGTGGGCAGCGCGAACAGCAACTCGTGGTGTGACAGGTCCTGCGGCCGCGCCCAGGCGAGGAACGCTTCGCACCGCGCTGGGTGCGAAGGCAGCGCGCCCAACTTCTCGAACACGAACCGCGCGCGGCTCGGCGCCTCGCATGCGGCCTGGCTGTCCGCGGGAGCCTGGGGGTCCGGCACCAACAGCTCTTCTGCGAAGGTGACCAGGTCCAGCGCGCGGGAATCCTCACCCCGCTCCCGGCTGGGCCGCGCGGAAGGGAACGTTCGACTCCAGTCGTGCGCCCACTCCCACCGTCGAACCACCGCGTGGACCAGCGCGCGCCTTCGCCACAGCGCCGCCTGCTCGGGCGAGGTCACAGCGGGGAGTTCGTAGAGAAGAAACCTGCGCCGCCCCTCCTCCCACTCCGGCAAGGCGCGTGAGCCGTCCCCCATCCCCAACGCGGTGAGCTCCTCGCCCCGCCAGCCGAACGCCAGCGGCCCGCCCGGGAAGGCGCGCGCGCGGTCGGGCAGCGAAGTGAAGGCCGCCCACAACGCGCGCACCGAGGCCTCGTCCACGGCCTCGTCGACGAGCACGTGTTGGGCGCGCAGCCGCGCGCGCAGCTCACCGGGGTCCGGGTCGTCCTGAGCGCGCGCACCGCCGGTGAACAGGAGCAGCACGCCCACCATCAGCACGTCGAAGGGGGGCAGCGGGCAGCGGCGCATGCAGGACCGCCACTATGTCACGCGCGCGCGTTCAGTCGTCGTGCTTCCGCGCGCCCTTGCCCTTCCCCTTGTGGCGGCACTTGTGGCCGTCCCAATACTGGCTGGGGTGGCACTCGCGCTTCTTGCCGCTGGAGAGCGCGGACCGGTTGGTGCGGTGGCCGTCGTCCCGGCGCCCGTCCTTCACCACGATGCAGCCAGAGAAGAGGAGCGACGAGACGGCGAAGGTGCACAGCGCGATGCGGATCATGGCGGCAGAGGCTACCGCCGGCATCATCCGCACCGCGACGTGGTCCTGTGTGGTCAGGCAGGCGCTACTTCTTCTTCGAGCGCGGGAGCTGCTTGCTCGCCTCCTTCGTCTCCACCTTTTTCTCCTCCCCCTTCACCTTCGCCTCCACCTTCGTGGCCTTCGGCGCGGCGAGGCGGGTGCCTGTGCCTCCGGTGCCGAGCCCGCTGAGTTCACCGGCGAAGGCGGGCACAGCGAGCAACGACAGCGCGACGAGCGAGGCGGAGACGAGCTTCTTCATGGGTGCGGCTCCTTGAGGACGCGCGGCGCGCAGATGCGCCGGGCGGCAGAGCCGAAAGCGAGCGACGTGCCACCCGCAAGGAGGCGCTTTCGCGGCGGAGCGCCCGCACATCCGGCGCCCACCGACCACGCGTCCTTCGTGCCACGTGTCAGCGCGCAAGCGCCTTCAAGAGCTCCTCCCGCACCTCGCGGCCGAGCGCGGCGGGGTCCGCGCCCAGCGACTCGACCCCGCGCGGCGGCAACACCTCCACCTCCACGCGGGCGCGGGCGGACATCCAGGGCCCGTCGCCTCGCAACAGGTCCGCGGTGCCGTGCAGCGCCACCGGCACCACCGGCACGCCCTCTTCGATGGCGAGCACGAACGCGCCGGGGCGGAAGGTGAGCAGCGGCCCGCCTTCGCCGTAGGTGCCTTCGGGGAAGATGAGCACCGGCATCCCGCGGCGGAGCCAGGCGCGGCAGCTCTCCATCATCCGGCGGGTGCTGGCCGCGCTGCCGCGCTCCAGCCGCACGTGGCGGATCATCCGCATCATCCAGCCCACCACCGGCAGCGAGAACAAGGACGCCTTGCTCACGAACTTGAACTGCGCCCGAAGGCCCATCGCGGCGACGACGTCGGTGGCGGACTGGTGGTTGGCGACGATGACGCAGGCGCCCTTCGGCAACCGGTCGCGGCCGCGGACCTTCACCCGCCAGCCCGGCCACACGCGCAGGTACTGGAGCGTCCACGCGCACACGAAGGCGTGCAGCGCGCGGCGGTCACGGTCGAACGGGAGGGTGAGGATGAACAGCAGCGAGCCCAGGACGAAGCACAGGGGCGCGGTGAAGAGGAACACCAGGGCGAACCACACCGTGGCCAGCCTGTCCGCCGGGCGCGGCTCCACTCAGCTCCCCGCGTCGTCGGTCAGCTTCGAGGCCACGTACATCGCGTATGCGGTCTCGAGGCCCCCGTCCGCCACCACCGTCTGTCCGTTGACGTAGCGCGAGCCCTCGTCGCACAGCCACTCCACCACCCGGGCGATGTCGTCCGCCGAGGCAATGTGCCCGGACGGCACCTGCGAGGACGCCTCCTTCTCCCAGGGCCCCCACATCTCTCCCAGGTAGAAGCGCGACGAGTCCGTGTCGATGTAGCCCGGGTTGACCGCGTTGACGCGGATGCGCTCGGAGGCGAGCTCGTTGCAGAGGTACTTCACGAGGATCTCCATGGCGCCCTTCATCGCCCCCAGAAACCCGTGGAACGGCAGCGGCGTGCGCGAGTCCATGCCGGAGACCATCACCATCCGCCCCCCGCGCCCGGCCATCAGCGGCGCCGCGAGCTGCGCGCCGTAGATGAAGCTCTTCACGGTGACGTTGAAGGTCTTGTCCATCTGGTGGAGCTTCATCTGCATCAGGGGAACGAACGCCGTGGACGCCGCGTTGGCCACGAAGACGTCCAGCCCGCCGAAGGTGTCCTTCACCTGCGCGAACACCGGCTCGAGGCTCTCGGGCTCCAACTGGTCCGCCACCGCGGTCAGACACCGCCGCCCCGTGGCCTCCACCTCCTTCACCAGCCCGGAAGCAGCCTCCGCGTCCCGCCGGTAGGTGGCGACGATGTCGTAGCCCTGCCGCGCGAGCCTGACCGACACCGCGCGGCCCACGCCCCGCGTCCCACCGGTGATGAGCGCCACCTTCGTCTGTTGCGTCATGGGTGAAGGGGCTTAGCCCGCCCGCGGTCCTGAAGGAAGGTCCGCCCTCTGGACATACCCTCCGGCCCCAACCGGGGATAAGGAGCCTCCGTGCGAATCGCCATCACCGGAGCCACCGGCTTTCTGGGCCGGCCGCTGGTCAGAGAGCTGTGCGAGGCAGGTCACGCGGTGCGCGTGCTCACGCGGAACCCCTCCGGCGCAGGGAGCTTCGGGCCAGGCGAGGACGCGCGCCTGGAGGTGCACCCTTTCGACGGCACGAAGCCGGTGCCGCCTTCGGCGCTCGAAGGGGTGGACGCGGTGGTGGACCTCGCCGGCGAGAACGTCAGCGCGCACCGCTGGAACGAAGACGTCAAGCGCCGCATCCGGGATTCGCGCGTCGTGGGCACCGCGCATCTCGCGGAGGCGATGAGGGCGTCCGGTACGGCGCGCGCGCTCTTCCTGGCCTCCGGCGTGGGCTACTACGGAGACCGGGGCGCAGAGCCGCTCACCGAGACGAGCGCGCCGGGCGCGGACTTCCTCGCGCAGGTGTGCGTGGAGCGGGAGGCGGCGGCGAAGCCGGCGGAGGACGCGGGCGCGCGCGTGGTCGCCTTGCGCATCGGCATCGTGCTGCATCCTTCCGGCGGGGCGCTGCAGCGGATGCTGCTGCCGTTCCGGTTGGGCGTGGGCGGGCCGCTGGGTTCGGGCGCGCAGTACTTCCCGTGGATCCACCGGGAGGACGCGGTGGGCATGATTGCGTGGGCGCTCACGAACGCGAACGTGGCGGGCCCCCTGAACGTGGTGGCGCCCGAGCCCGTGACCAACCGCGCCTTCTCGAAGGCGCTGGGGCGCGCGCTCAGGCGCCCTGCCCTGCTGCCGGCGCCGGCCTTCGCGCTCCGGATGGTGCTCGGCGAGTTGGCGCAGGACGTGCTCGGGGGCCAGCGCGCGGTGCCCGAGCGGGCGCTGTCGCTCGGCTACACCTTCCGCCACCCGACGCTGGAGGGCGCGCTCTCCCACCTGTTGTGAAGAAGTGTTTCGACGGGCCGCGCGCCGTGCAGACGCGTGTTAGCTGTGGGGGCACCCCATGGAACTGCGCCTGGTCTTCTTCATCGCCCTGATGAGCGTGCTGGTGGTCTCGGCGCACATCTACCTGTACCGCCGGCTCATCCGCGACACCGCCACCTCGCGCCACCTGCGCACCGCCGGCAAGGGGGTGGTGGCGGTGCTGGCAGTGCTTCTCGTCGGTGGGCGCTTCTTGCACCGGGTATGGCCCAACCCCCTCACCCAGGCCATTGGCGACTTCGCGTACGTGTGGATGGGCATGGCGCTGTTCCTGCTCCTCGCGGTGGCCACCCTGGGCGCGGCGAGGTGGACGGTGCGCCGGGCGCGGAGGTTCAAGGCGCGCGGTGGGCCCCTTCGCCCCGAAGCCGTCCTGGACGCGGCGCCGCTCCACGCCGAGCCTGCCACCGCCTCCGCGCCCGAGGTGGACGAAGGCCGCAGGCTCTTCCTCTCTCGCGCGGTGGCCGGCGGCGCGGTGGCAGTGGCGGGAACGACGAGCGCCTACGGCATCTGGCGCGCGTACCACGAGCCGGTGGTGACGGAGCTGGCGGTGCGCCTGCCCGGGCTGCCGAAGGCACTGGACGGGGTGAGCATCGTCCACCTCACCGACATCCACGTGGGCAACCTCATCGAGCGGCGCTTCATGGACGAGCTGGTGCGGCGCGCCAACGCGCTGAAGCCGGACCTCGTGGCGGTGACCGGGGACCTCGTGGACGGGGATGTGGCGCAGCTCGGCCCGGCGGTGGCCGCGCTGGCCGACCTGCGCACCCGCTACGGCACCTTCTTCTGCTGCGGCAACCACGAGTACTACTCGGGGGACGTGGCCTGGTCCGGGTTCCTCGAGTCCGTGGGCGTGCGGGTGCTGCGCAACCGCCACCTGCGGGTGGGGGACACCTCGCCGGGCGGCGCCACCTTCGACCTCGCTGGCGTGGATGACTGGAGCTTCCGCGGCCGCCCGCGCGGCGACGACCTCGACGCGGCGTTGGCGGGGAGAGCTGCGGATCGGGGCCTGGTGCTGCTCGCGCACCAACCCGCGAACTTCGAGACCGCGGTGGAGCGCGGCGTGGGGCTGCAGCTGTCGGGGCACAGCCACGGCGGCCAGCTCTTCCCGATGACGCTGT
>CAZQVZ010000037.1:0-22951 GCA_964596895.1 uncultured Myxococcaceae bacterium | reverse complement strand
CACCCCGGCCACCTCTTCCACCCGCCGAACGTACCGCAGAGCCGCCTGGGGAAGCTCGTCCAGGGTCCGCACCCCCGTCAGAGGTTCATCCCAGCCGGGCAGGGTCTCGTAGACCGGCTTCACCCGCTCGAGGTCTTCGTGGTCGGTGGGCAGCTCGGTGACCTTCTTCCCGTCCAGCTCGTAGCTGGTGCAGATGGCCAGCTGCTTGAGCCCCGAGAGCACGTCCAGCTTGGTGAGCGACAGGCCCCACAGCCCGTTCACGCGCACCGCGTAGCGCAGCACCACGCCGTCCAACCAGCCGCAGCGCCGGGGCCGCCCGGTGGTGGCGCCGAACTCGTCGCCCACCTTGCGCAGCCGGTCTCCGGTCTCATCCAGAAGTTCGGTGGGGAAGGGCCCGCCGCCCACGCGGGTGGTGTAGGCCTTGGAGATCCCCATCACCTTGTCCAGCGCCGTGGGGCCAATGCCCGAGCCCACCGCCGCGTTGCCGGCCACGCAGTTGGACGAGGTCACGAACGGGTAGGTCCCGTGGTCCACGTCCAGGAGCGTGCCCTGCGCGCCTTCGAAGAGGATCCGCGCGCCCCGCTGGATCTGCGCGCCGAGGAACAAGGACGCATCCCCCACCCACGGCCGCAGCTTCTCGCCCAGGCCCGCGAATTCGGTCACCACCTGCTGGGTTTCGAGCTGCGGCACCGGCACCTTCGCCTGGTGCGCGAGCTCACGGAGCTCATCGAGGGCCGCCGGGAGCCGCTCGGAGACGCGCCGGTTCAGCCGCTCGGTGTTGAGCAGGTCTCGCACCCGGATGCCGTGCCGGGCCACCTTGTCCTCGTAGGCAGGCCCAATCCCGCGGCCGGTGGTGCCAATGGCCGAACCGCCGCGCAGCTTCTCTCGCAGGCCGTCGAGCAGCTTGTGCCAGGGGAAGATGACGTGGGCGTTCTCGGAGATGAGCAGCCCGCCTTCGTCCTTGAGGATGCCGCGCACCTTCAGCGCGTCAATCTCCCCCACCAGGACCGCAGGGTCGATGACCACCCCGTTGCCGATGACGCAGGTCTTCCCCGGGTGGAGGATCCCCGACGGGATGAGGTGCAGCACCGTCTTCTGGCCATTCACCACCAGCGTGTGGCCCGCGTTGTTCCCGCCCTGGAACCGCACCACCACCTGGGCGTGCTGGGTCAGCAGGTCGACGACCTTGCCCTTCCCTTCATCGCCCCACTGGGCGCCCACCACGACGACGTTCGGCATGCGCGGGTGCTTATCACCGGGCCGGGTGGCAACGGTACTGATAGCCGCACCGCAGCGAGCGGCACACGTCCGCCTCCCTGCCGGGCCATTCGAACGCTTGCGAGGCCTCCACCAGCCTTCTGGCCGCCTGCGCCAGCTCCCCCGCGAAGGCGTCCGCGCCCCGCGCATCTCCGGCGCTGCGGACCTCCGGTTCGGCCTTGCCCTCCCGCAAGAACGCGATGCCCGCCCGGATGGGCACCCCCTCCTTCACGAGCTGCCTGGCCGCCAGCGCGTAGCAGTCCAGCTGGAACTGGTACGGGGCGAGCCCGCCCGGGTGCCGGCGGCTGAACTTGTAGTCCAGGACCAGCGCGCCGCCGTCCGCCTCTTCGAAGAGGAGGTCTATCTTGCCCTTCACGTGCAAGGAGAGCCCGTCCACCTCCGGCAGCCGCAGGAGGAACGGCAGCTCCCGGTGCACGCGCGAAGCGCCCGCCTTCGCCAGTTCGACGAAGAACCGGGTGGACATGAACGCCTCCACCTCCTCCACCAATTCGCGGGTGGCCTTGTCCGCCGCGCGCTCGCCTTCCCGCCAGAGCAGGGCCTCCAGGTGCGTGCGCAACGAGCCCCCGCCCTTCTGCACCTGCGTGAGGTCCACGACCTCCAGGAGCTTGTGCGCGAGCGTGCCCCGGGTCCGCGGATCCGCGCGCGCGGCGCCCGCCTCCCCGCCGGCTTCGTCCAGGGAGACCTCGAACACCATGGGGTGTTCGGACAGGCCGACTTCGTGGGCGTAGAGGTAGCGGCGCGGGCAGAGGAAGAAGTCCTGCAGCGCGGTCACCGGCAGGACCAGCTTCTGCGGCAGGGGCTTCGCCTTCTGGCGGGCGCGGGTGATGGCGGCCTGCGCCTGCCTCATCGCCTCCCCTTCGGGCAGCGCCGGCCCCCCCACCACCGCCTCCGGCGGGGGGATCTGCTCCACGAAGACGTCCCGCGTCGCCTCCTTCAGCGCCGCCCGCTCGTCGATGAGCCCGTCCAGGGACTGCCGCCAGCTCCCCGCCACCGGTTTGGGCGTCTGGCCGGAGAGGACCAGGTGGTCTCGGGCCCGGGTCAGCGCCACATAGAGCGTGCGCGCCGCCTCCGCCTCCTCGCGCCGCGCCCGCTCCGCGCAGACGCCCAGGTGCCTCGCCGTGTTCGTGGGCTCCAGTTCGTCTGCGAGCCAGGGCTTCACCGCCAGGCCCAGCCGCCGGTCGAACACCACCCGCCCGCCCACGCTGCGGCGCCTGGAGGAGAGGTCTGGGACCACCACCACCGGCCACTCGAGCCCCTTGGCCCTGTGGATGGTCAGCAGCTGCACCGCGCGGGGATCGCCTGCGTCGAGCACGTCCGCCTGGGCCTCGTCCGGCTCCGCCTCCGCCAGCGCCAGCAGCTCCCTCGCGAACCCGGCGGCGTCCCCGCTGCCGTCCGCGTCCCGCCGGGCGGCCAACTCCAGGAGCTTCTCGATGTTCGCCAGGGCCTGCTCGCCGTACGGGGTCCCCGCCATGGCCGCCCGGAAGCCCGTCTCCTCCAGCGCCACCTCCAGAAGGACGCGCACGCCGAGCCGGTCCCGCTCGCGCCGCAGCGACGGGAAGAGCCGCACGAAGCGCGCCACCCGCCAGCGCTCATCTTCGGGCAGCAGCGCCTGCTTTGCTTCGTCCCGCAGGTCTTCGAACGACAGCCTGCGCCCAGACGCCCACGCGAGCGCGAACACGGACGCGTCGCTCAGCGCCACCAGGGGGGAGCGCAGCACCGCCGCCAGCGACAGGGCGTCCCGCGGGTCTGCCACGAGCCCGAGCAAAGACGCGAGGTCCATCACCTCCTGGGCGCCATAGAACCCGCGGCCGCGGACCACCCGGTGCGGCACCCCGTGGCGCACCAGCGCCTGCCGGTAGGCCTCGAGATACGTGAACCGCCGGAAGAGGATGGCCACGTCCCCGCCGCGCGCGCGCCTTGGCGCCTCGCCGCCGTCCTTGTCGACGACGAGCTCCCCACCACCCGGCGACAGCAGATGCGCGAGGTAGCGCGCCACCGCGTCTGCGTCCTGAAGCCGGCACTCCTCGCTGGTGTCCAGAGGCGTGTAGATGAGCCGCTCCACCGCCGGCGAGCCGTCCTTGCGCACCGACGGACGCACCGCGCGCAACGCGTCCGCGGCCGCGTCCCACGCGACCTCGTAGTCCCGCGCCTGGGCCTTCGGCCCCATCACGCCGGCGAAGGCTTCGTTGAACCAGGAGATGAGCTCTGGCGAAGAGCGCCGGTTGTCCTGCAGGAAGTGTCGCGCGCCGCCGTCCCGCTCAATCTGCCGGGCGAGGACCTCGAACACGCTCACGTCCGCGCCGCGGAACTCGTAGATGCTCTGCTTGCGGTCCCCCACCGCCGCCAGCATCCCCGGCTCCAGGGGCACGTCCTCCACGGCGATGCCGCGGCCCCGGCGTTCGTCCAGCCCGCCCAGGTCGAGCTGTCCGCGCTCCTCGCCGGCGCCCGGCCCCTCTGCCCCGTCCACCACGAAGCGCGGCGCGCCCTCCCGCCGCTCCGCGAGCAACGTCACCAGCTCGAGCTGCAGCCGGTTGGTGTCCTGGAATTCGTCCACGAGCAGCGCGCGCAGCCGGTCCTGCACCTCGCGCCGGAAGGCCGGCTGGTCTCGCAAGAGATCCCGCGCCTTGATGAGCAGGGCGGTGAAGTCCAGGGCGCCGCGCTTGTGCAATTCCGCTGCGTGCCGCGCCTCCAGCCGCGAGAGCAGCTCCCGGATGGCGCCCTCCTGCCTCGCCGCGAGGCACGCCGCATAGCGCCCACACAGGCCGACCTCGTTGGCCTCCTTGTCCTTCTTGCCCAGCGCCCCGAACTTCGCCGGCTTGATGTCCTTCGCTGCGTGGGAGAGCCCCTTCTCCGCCCGGAGCGTGTCCCGGATGAGCGGCCAGCGCAGGGGGTCCAGGAAGTTGTCGAACGTCAGCCCGTCCGCCGCGCGGGCGATGCGGGTGAGGACCTCCCCGTAGCGCTTCTTGCCGGAGGCGTCCGCTTCGATGGCCACCTGCACCGCCACCGCGTAGCGCTTCACCGCCGCGTCGAATTCGGCCTTCGCCTGGTCGAAGTCCCCAACCCCCACCGACGTGGGCCGCATCCCCTCTTCGCGCACGCGGGTGAAGACCGTACACAGGTGGTCCACCAGCCCTTCGGCGCGCCCGGCGCCCACGAAGCGCAGGTCCCGGCAGAGGTCCGAGACCGCGTCGTCTCCGTCTTCTTCCAGCACCGAGAGCACCACCCGCTCGGCGGCGTCCTGCAGGAGCCCCTGGGCATCCCGCTCCTCGAGCAGCTCGAACGAGGGGTCCACGCCTGCGCCCGCCGGCGCGCGCCGCAGGAGCTGCACGCACAGGGAGTGGAAGGTGCCGATGGTCGCCGCGCCGAGGTCGTCTCGGACCTTGCGCCAGAAGTCCGGCGCAGGCGACACCCGCCCGTGCTTCGCGTAGGAGGCGGACAGCGCCACTTCGTCCTGCAGCGCCTTCGCGTCCCGCGCCAGCCTGTCCACGCGCGCGCGCAGCCGCTCACGCATTTCGGCGGCGGCCTTCTCGGTGAAGGTGAGGAGGAACAGCTCGTGGGGCCTCAGGGGCACGCCGTCCCGCCGCGCCCCGCCGAGCAGGTGCAGACAGATGGTGATGAGCGAATAGGTCTTGCCCGCGCCGGCGCCCGCGAGCAGCGCCAGGTTCCGCTCCAGCGCCAGGGGCTCTTCGTCCGGCGCCCACCCCGTCCTGACCTCTGCCTCCGCCCTCACGCCTGCCCCTCCGGCATCCGCCGTTCGCTGATGCGGCACACCCGCCCGAAGGCGCAGTGGCCGCAGTCCTCCGGCCGCGCGGGGAACTGCCCTGCGCGCAGGCCCGCCACCAGCCGGTGCACCGCCATGGACAGGCTCTCCAGCCCTTCTGCGCGAAGCCGCGCGCAGGTGTCCGCGTCGGTGGCCAACAGGTCGTCGATGGACAGCTGCATCTGCGCCAGCGCCTCCTCGAGGTCGGTGGCCTCGCCGTCCTTGAGCGAAAGCCACGCCGCCTTGAGGGGACCCTGGTGCCCTGCCACCCGCGCTGCGTGCAGGTACAGGGGCAGCTGGAACTCGGTCTTCAAGAACGCATCGCGCAGCGCCTTGCCGCTCTTCACGGCGCCGGACTTGTAGTCCACGACGCCCTTCTGGCCGTTCCCTTCGTCCAGCCGGTCAATCTTCCCGTTCACGTAGACCGGCTCCTCACCGGAAGGACCGGGGATGGGGACCTCGCGCCAGCCTTCGGGTGCCTCCTTCGCGCCGAAGCGCAGCTCGTGCAGGGCCGGCTCCATGAAGTGGAACGGCAGGCCGCCCGAGTCCGAGGAGAGGACCCGCCGCACCATCCGCCGCGCGCGCTCCCGGCCGATGCGCCACAGCGCCGGATGTCCCACGTGACCTGTGCGCTCGGCGTCACTCGCCGCCTCATCCAGGGCCCGGTCGATGAGGCCGTCCGGCAGATCCTCCGGCCTGGCGCCGAGCTTCCCCTCCGCCTTCAGGAGCGGGAAGAGCACCTCCAGCACCTTGTGCCAGAAGCTGCCCTGGCCGCGCGCGTCCATCTCTTCGCCGGGCTCATCCGGTTCGTCCAGCCGCAGGGCCCACGCGAGGTACCCCTGGAAGGCGCAGTTGCCGAACTTCTGCAGCAAGGAGGCGGACAGGGGCCGCTCCGGGCCAAAGGAGAAGCACTCCGCCAGCGCCTCCTCCAGCCCTGCGCGGGCGGCGTTGCCGGAGAAGGGCCCGGGAGAAAGCTCCCCTTCCGCATCACCGAAGAACGCGAGCCGTTCGCTCTCCACGCGCGAGACGCGCTGCGCGTCCGCCATCCAGGGTTCGTCGCGCAGGGAAGCCACCAGCGCCGGGCCCGCGGGCTCCGGTTCGCTGGTGCGCAGCGCCGGGCGGCCGAAGGCTTCCAGCGCCGCCCGCTCGCGCAGGTCACCTTCGGTCAGCGCGTCCTCCAGAGCTGCCACCGCGCGCAGGGGCACCTGGGTGGGAATGACCTTCGTCAGCCGCTGCAGCTCATCCCAGAAGGGGGAGGCGGCCTGCTCCCCGCCGCTTGCGCCATGCGCCGGGTACGCGCAGGTCACCCCGCCTTCGCTCGCCGAGAGGGCCAGGTGCAAGAGCAGCCGGTCCTCCGCGAGCCGCCACGCGATGCGCCGCTCGCCTTCGCCCGTCGCCACGCGGAAGACGTCTCGTCCGTGGAAGGCGTTGACGCGGACGCGGTCCTCTTCAGGGAAGAGCGGATGGGGCGGCGCCCGGCCGGGGAAACGTCCGTCAGCCAGCCCCCCCAGGCACACGTGCGCGAAGGAGCGGCCGGACAGCTCGCGCGCGTCGAGGATCTGCACTGCGCCCCCCCGGGGTCCGCGCGGCGAGAGGTTGAAGTCCCCGGCGGCATCCCGCAGCCACCTCTGGAAGGTGCGCCGGCTCATCTTCGCGGTCTGCGCGTTCGAATCCCTGAGCGCCGTGCGCAGCTCCTGGGCCATCCCGTGCAGGGCCTCGAAGGCCGCCTGGTCGCGGGCGAGGGCCTTGAGCACCGCGCGTCCGAGCGTGGTGCCCTCCTGGTTGCGCCCCTCCGCCTGCCGCACCGCCTTCGGGAGCCCGAGCTCCTCCAGCGCGTGCCACCACGCGTCCAGGAGCTCCGAGGCACGTCCTTCAGGTGGGATGCGCTGGGAGATGGAGAGGAGCTTGAGCGCACAGTCCCGGAGGGCGCGGACGTCATCCAGCTTGCGGCCCTTCGTCTCGCGCGCCTCCATGCGCAAGATGAGCTGCGACAGGCGCACGTCGTAGGCGCCGCGGCCGTCGTGGGCGCCGAGCACGTCGTCGCGGACCGAGGCCAGGGCGAGCAGGGCCCGCGGTCCTTCCGGCGCCTTGCGGCTCACCGTGGGCAGGTACCGGCTCTCCAATAGCCAGGCCACCTGGGCGGCCGGGAAGCCGTCATCCACCACCAGGGGCAGCTCGAGGGCGATTCGCCCGGGGGCGGTGGCCGACAGGGGCATCCCGCGCCGGGTCTTCGCCGGGACGCCGACCTTCGCGAGCGCCTCCGCTGCCCATTCAGCCTCTTCGGCCAGCTCCGGCCAGACGAGGGCGATGCGCTCCGGCGGTGTGCCCTCCTCCACCAGGCGTCTTGCGGTGCGCGCGAAGAGCGAGGCCTCCTGCCGCGCCGTCGCCGCGCGGAGCAGCAAGAGCGGTGCGGGCGTTGGGTCGATGGGCGCAGAAGCAGAGAAGAGGTGGCGTCCCAGCCAGGCCAGAGGCCGCCCCTGCGTCGTGAGGTCCTCCTTGGACAGCTCCACGTGGGTGAGCGTCTGGGCTGCGCGCTCCAGGCCGCCCAGGACCGGGTCCACCACCGCGTCCACCTCCGCCGAGCAGCCCGCGGGCACTTCGACCTGGAGGTCCACCCCCGCCTCGTCACAGGCCTGGGCGAGGCCCACCAGCAGCGCCTGGCGCGCCCAGGTGAAGTCGTGGACGCCGTGCACTTCGATGGCGGCGGCGCGAAGGTCTTGGGGCAGCCCGCGGTCCTGGAGCCTCTGGATGGCGAGGAGGGCGGTGTCCTCCCGGTCGGACAGCTTGAGTTCGGCCAGGCGGGCTTCGTAGGCCTCATAGAGCCTGGCCAGGTAGCGGGCGCGCTCCATGCGGCCGGCGGGGAAGCGGTCCACGGCGAGCCGGAAGCCAGCAGGGTCGATGCCTCCGCTCTTGAGTTCGAAGAAGAGGTCCTGGGCGGAGCGGGCGAAGGCGGGCTCCTGGACGAAGTCCCCGAAGGGCCCCGGCCCGAGCTTGCGCGCGCAGGCCCAGACCACCATGCGCGCGGTCAGCGGTGGGCACGGGCGCCGGCCCGAGTGGTCCTCCGAGGCCGCGAGCGCTTCGACGAGCTGGGAGAAGGTGAGGTAGCCCGCGCCGTCCACGAAGGCGCGCCCGGCCGCCGCGCGCACCATGGCCTCCTCGACCCTCGCGGCGTCCGGATAGACCCGCAGCACCCTGCCCTCATCCGCCATGGTTCCGCAGTCTACGCAGAGGTCCGACACGTCGGGCTCGCCCGGTCACTCGCCCCCCAGGCGCCGCGCGAACCAACCTTCCTCCGCGTGGCGCCCGCAGACATCCTCGAGGCCCGCGGAGGCACGCTCCGCGACACGCCGCTGCCGGGCCTCCTGGTGGCCATCCTTCGGCAGGAGCGGACGTGTGCGTTGGAGCTGTTGCTGCGGCAACTCACCAAGCGGCTCGTCTTCGAGGACGGCGTGCCGGTGGCGTGCGCGTCGAACCTGCTGCCCGAGACGCTGGGGAAGTTCCTCGTGGAGAGGGGGAAGCTGACCGAGGCGCAGTACCAGGCCGCGCTCGGGGAGAGCGTCTCCACTGGCACCCAGATGGGGGAGCTGCTGGTCCAAAGGGGCCTGCTCAGCGCCTTCGACCTCTACAAGCAGCTGCAGGCGAACCTGCCCCTGAAGATCCTCGAGGCGTTCCGCTGGTCGGAGGCGGCGTGGCGGCTGTCGGCGGACGTCGAGCCTTCCACCAGCCCGCTTCGAATGAATGAACGCCGCGCAGCTGGTGCTCACCGGCGCCTCGGGATTTCTGCCCTTCGACACCGTGGCCACCAACGGAAGGCCTCCCCTCCTGCGACGACGACGCCGAAATCCGCGACGCGCTCCTGTCCGCGTTCCTCGAGCACCGCACGCGTGATCCCTTTGCGCTCCTGGGCGTTGCGCCCTCTGCCGCGCCCGCGGAGCTGCGCGCAGCCTTCCTCGCCCTGGCGTTGGCCCTGTGGCAGCAGCGCCGCCGCGCCGCCGAGACACGCGCCCAGGGAGCGCGCGGCCCCACCGCCGGCGAGACCTTCCGCATCCGGACCGACCTTCTGGACGCGCGCACCCAGTTCGACGAGGCGAAGCGGCGGCTGGGGAACGACGACGCCTGCGACATCGAACCGCGCGCCGAGTACCGGGCCTGGCGGGCGTGGTCCCGCTATCTGCTGGATCCTTCGCGGCATGCGCGGCTGGCCGCAGAAGGAACTCTCCGCCCTCTGCCGCGAAGAGGGCGTGGGCGCCGAACCCTGGGGGTTCCTCGCTGAGGTCCAGCGGCAGCGGGGGGACTTCGCGGCCGCGGAGGACGCCTTCCGCCGCGCGTTCAAGCTCAACCCGGGCAGGCGGGACTACGCCGAGGCAATCGCGCAGCTTTCGCGCACGAAGCGGTGACGCTCAGTCGTCCACGCAGGTCTCGAGCCCGTGCACGAGCGCGCAGTGCTGCCCCTCCGGGCAGGTGCGCGAACAGGAGGGAGCCGAGGACTCGCGCGCGGCGGGCCGCTCCGGCCGATGGGGCTTGTGCGCTTTGAAGCCCGGATGCTTCTTCACCTCTTCCGGGACCGGATGCGGATCCGCGCGCGGCGGCATTGGGTCAGCACCCGTCGCGCATCCCAGCGCGAATGCAGTCACTGCAGCGAAGAGGAGGGAGCGCAGGTGGATGGCAGTCATGGGCACATTCTCCAGGATCGAAATTCGCTCCTGGGGCCCAGGGTGGCGCCTGGAGACTCGTTGACCCTGCGGCAATGCTTTAGCAGGGGTGCAGAAAAGGCCCTCCTGGGGCCCTGGGAGGCCCGTAGCGGGGCCTGCCGGAAGCGGTGCGCGCACGACACGCTGCGCCATCCGCGCATCGATTCGGAAGTCACCCGCGACCTCGGCCTGTACCTCGGTCGTAGACGCAGTGCGGCGCGCGAACTCCTGGGAAACATCCCGTGGAACTTCGGGGTTTTGCCTCGAGAACTCCGGCGGATGTGCCCTTCGAACTTGACGCGCGGCGGCGTGACGCTGCGCGCGCGAAGGGGTTACTTGCCGGCCCATCTGGAGGTGGCGAATGGAGTGGCTCGATTTCAAGCCGTGGTCCGCCGAGGTCACGCAGAAGCTGTCCGCGTTGGCGGTTCATCACGCCGCGCACGAAGACATCCAGAGGGCGGGTGACGTGGTCCCGTTCCGCGCCCCGCGCGCGACGACGCAGGACTGGGCCCGGCTCATCCAGGATTGGCCGCGAGACTCCCTGTGGGGCCACTGGGTAGACGTCGAGAACTAGAGCTGGGCCCTTCTTTCGCGGCCGGCATCCGCTTCACCCGCACCGTGAACTGCAGCTCCGCGATCCCTGAGAACGGGCAGGGGAGCACCACGTTGCGCAGGTAGCCCGTCATGCAGGCGCCGAGCGGCTCGGACGCGTCCACGCCGCCGAACGCCGCCTTCACCACCTGCCCGCGCGCGTCCAGCGTGAAGTGCGCGGACACGGACATCTCGTCGGTGCGCAGCGTGGTCGCGTAGCACATGGCCACCCAGGGCAGCGCGCTCACCACCCAGTGCGGACGGATGGCGGGGTCCGAGCTCTTGAAGCCTTCGATGCTGCCGAGGATGCGCCCACCTTCAGGGAGCGGGTAGCTCAGGTGGGGCCTCTCCTGGAGCTCTATCGCCAGCCTGCGCCCTCTGGCCCCCTCTCCGAGCCGCACACCTGAGAGCGTGTGGCAGTAGCAGTCCTGCTGCTGCTCGAGCGGTGGGTCCCGCCATGACTGGGCGGTGCAGCGCCGCACGCCGCCGTCCTCGGCCAACTCCAGCACCGCCAGCGTGGGCCCGGTGGGGACGTGCCCGGCCTCGTGGCACTGGTTCACCATGTTCTTCGCACCTTCGAGATCGTCGGGCGCGGGCCTCCAGCTCCAGTCGCCCACGGCGTCCATGTGCGTGATGACCACCCGTTCGTCGGTCTGCGCGGCCTCGAAGGTGCGCTCCTGCGGCTCCGGCGGGATGGCGGGCGCTCCGGCGGCAGCGAGCCTCTGCGCCGCCTTCTCCCAGTCCGCGAACGTCCCCTCCCCTGGGACCTCTGCGGACCAGGCGACGGCGGGTGAGCCGTCCGGGGTGAAGACGTCCACGGTGAGCTTGCAGGGTTGGGACGAGCAGTCCGCGGTGGCGCGCGCGCGGTAGGCGTCCTTGAACGCGTGCTCCACGGAGAGCCGCACTGGCATCGCCGCGAGGCAGCGCGGGCCGTGCTCGTCCAGCCGGCCCTCTTCGAGCCGCGCTTCGAAGGCGTCCACCTCTTCGGGCGGGAGGGGGCCCAGGACGAGCTCCCCCTGCAGGCCCAGATGACGCGCCACCCAGCGCTCGAGCCTCTGCACCTCTTCTGGGAAGAGCGCCGCGCGGACCAGGCGCATGGGCACCACCACCACCCGGGGACCGTCGCGCTGCGGCACCTCGATGGGCGGCGGGCCCAGGTCGGCGGACGCCTCCACCGGCGGCGGCCCGACGACGGCCGGGTTCTTCGGACAGCCGAGGACCGCGAAGGCGAGCAGCACGAGCGGGGCGAAGCAGAGAGGGCGCATGGAAGCCCTGCGCTAACAGGCGACGGCGCATGTGGGCAAGCCGCGCACGTGGCGGTGCGCTCGCGCGGACGTCGCTGGCGAACACCGCGGCGGGTGCCCAGCCGGTCGCTGCACCTGACCGCCCTGGACCGCTGCCAGGACTGTGCCGCCTGGCCCCCACCATTCACAGCTACTTCGTCCTGCTGAGCGCCCTGACCGCCACGGTGCTGGCCGCGACGTTGATGTTCCTGGGCGTGACCACCGCGCGCATGGACGGCAGCAACGCGGACATGGTGGACAAGCTCCAGGTCGTCCGCGCCACCGAAGAGCTCTGGGGCGCGCTGCTCTACCACGAGATGCGACGGCGGGCCTTCGAGGAGACTGGCAACGAGGAGCACCTCGCCGAAGTCGAGCGAATGCAGCGCGAGCTCGGGGAGCGACTGGATCAGCTCGAGCGCATGGAGGCGGGCGTCGAGGCCCCGGCGCTGCTGGCGCAGCTCATCCTGGCGTCCCGGCGCTACCTGGCGCAGCCGGCACCAGAGGTCGCCACGGAGGAAGAGATCAGCGGCAGCGCACTGGAGCGGGAGCGCCTGCTCCTCATGGCCTTCAGCGAACGCCAGCTCGAGGGGGCGCAGGCCACGCTCACCGCAGATCGCCGCTGGAGCCGTTTCGCCCGCAACGCGGGGGTGGCCGCAGTGCTGCTCTTCGGTGTGGCGCTGGCGCTCGGGGTGCGCAACACGCGGCGGAACATGATCGCGCCGCTCAACGCCCTCAACCGGGCGCTCCTGCGCTTCCAGCCTGGCGTCTGCGTGGAGGTCGCGCCGGAGACCGGCGTCGAGGAGGTTCGCAACATCGCCCGGGTGCTCAACCAGACGGCGAGGCGGCTCGAACACCAAAGGGAGTCATCGCTGCGCTTCGTCGCCGGCGTTGCGCACGACCTTCGAAATCCGCTCCAGGCCCTGAAGCTGTCCGTCGGTAGGATGAAGCTCGGCACCGCGCTCCCACCGGAGGACCAACTTCGCGCGCGGTTCGCGTTGATCGACCGCCCGGTGGACATGCTGAACAGGATGGTCGGGGACCTGCTGGACGCGACCCGGATTGAAAGCGGGGAGCTGTCGCTCTCCGTGGGAGAACACGACCTGGGCCAGCTCGCCCACGACGCCGTCGAGATCCACCGCCCTTCCGCGCCAGAGCACACGCTGGTCCTGGAGCGGCCGGACGCGGCGGTCGTCGTGACGTGCGACCAGACGCGCATCTCGCAGGTGCTGAACAACCTGCTCAACAACGCCATCAAGTATTCGCCTGACGGAGGCTCCGTTCGTGTCGAGGTCGGCGTCGGCGACGGGCGGGCGTGGGTCGCGGTCACGGACTTCGGGATCGGCGTTCCACCGACCGAGCTGAAGAGCATCTTCGAGCCGTTCCGGCGCAGCTCGCCGACGCGCGGGAAGATACCCGGGGTCGGCCTTGGCCTCTCCGTGGCCCGGCGCATCGCGGATGCCCACGGCGGCACCTTCGAGGTGGAGAGCCAGCCAGGACAGGGGTCCACCTTCCGGGTACTGCTGCCGGTGACGCAGGGCGCTTCCGGTTTGACCACGCAGCCCTGATGAAGGCCCCCGTCAGAACCGCCGCGTCTTCTCGCGGACCGTGATCCGGACCTCGTCCATCGACCGGGCGTCGCCAGCGCGATGAATGGTCAAGCGGTGTTGACCCATCCTCGCAGGCAGCCGGCCGGTGTACGGCGGGGACAGGGTGAAGTGGTGCTCGCCGTTCACGTGGAGCTCCAGGTCCCCGAGTGAGGCCGGCGCGCGGATGCGCACGGGGATGCTCTGATCCGACAGCGGGAGGTCATCGAAGAGGACGAAGTCCGCGCCACGCGCCGGGAAGGTAAAGCGGGCCTGACCATCACGGGTCAATCCCGCTTGCCCCTCCTCGGAGGTCGGCGCCCGGCATTCCGCGGCCAGCCCCGGGTCCGGATACAGCCCCTCTGCCGTCGCCCAGTCGTAGTAGTCGGGCCCCAGGTCCACGACCGCGCCGGTGGCCGCCGTCAGCTTCCGGCAGCGGTCAGCGAGTGACTCGCGCGGCGCGGCGTGCATCCGGCAGTCCTGCGCAGGCGCGGTCCCCTTCACGAAGACCTCATCCATGCCGGTGGGACACCGCGGGGAGGCGAGCGCACCGGACAGGGGGCAGATGCGCGCAGGCTCCAGGAGCGTGGCGTCCCACAGCGGACCGGGCCTCGGCACCTGCCGCATCGCCACGGGCATCACGCGCCGGAAGATGGGCCCTGCGCCACTGATGCCGGAGACGCCGCGCATGGGCGCACCGTCGAAGTTGCCCGCCCAGACCGCCACGGTCCGCTCCCGTGTGTATCCGATGAGCCAGTTGTCCGCGTATCCCTTCGACGTCCCCGTCTTCGCCGCCACCGGGAAGGGCAACCGCAGCGCGCTGTCGAGCCCGAAGGCCTTCGCGCGGGCCGCGTTGTCCGCGAGCACGTGCGTGAGCAGGGAGACCTCTGCGGGCGGGGCGAAGCGGCGCTCTGCCCTCCCCTCTGCCGCTGGGTCTTCGCGCCAGAGCGAGAGCGAAGGCAGGACGCCGCCGCGCGCGAGGCCGGCATATGCCCGTGCTGCCTCCCACAGCGTGACCTCGCCGTTGCCCAGCACCACGCCCAGCCCGTAGTGCTCGCTGCTCGCGGAGAGCGATTCGAAGCCGGCCGCGTGCAGGCTGCCGAGAATGCGCGCAGGTCCCAGCGCCTCCGCCAGCCGCACCGCCGGGATGTTGTGGCTGCTGGCCAGGGCCTCCCGCGCGCGCACGGGGCCGTGCTTGCGGCGGTTGTAGTTCTCCGGCGCGTAGACGCCCCTGGGGCTCGGGAACTGGGTGGGCACATCCGCCAGCACCGTCGCCGGCGTGTAGCCCGCCCGGAACGCCTCCAGATAGGCGAACGGCTTGAGCGCGCTCCCGGGCTGGCGGCGCATCCACACGCCGTCGTTCTGGCCGCCGCGGGCGTCGTCGTGGAAGTCCGCGCTGCCCACGTAGGCGAGCACCTCGCCGGTGGCGTTGTCGAGCACCAGCACCGCCGCGTGGCCCACGTTGCGCTCCCGAAGCCGCATCACCTCTTCGTGGACCACCGCCTCGGCTGCCGCCTGCAGCTCTCCGTCGAGCGTGGTGAAGACCTCTCCGTGCGCGCCATTGGGCAACTCGCGCAGCACCCGCTCCACGAAGTGCGGCGCGCGGAAGGCAGACGCGAACCGCCCGAGATCCAGGGGCGCCTCCTGGGCGGCCACGCGGTCCGCTGCAGACAGCCGCCCCGTCTCCTCCATCCGGGACAGCACCCACAGCCTGCGCGCCTCGAAGCGGTCGGGGTGGCGGAACGGGTTGTACGCCGTAGGCCCGCGAGGCAGCGCTGCCAGGGCCGCCGCCTGCCCCACCGAGAGCGACCGGGCCGGGCGTCCGAAGTAGAGCTGCGCCGCGGCCTCCACGCCCTGCGCGCCGTTCCCGAGCGGGACGCGGTTCAGGTACTGCGCGAGCACCTCCTCTTTCGACAGGTGCGCTTCGAGCCGCAGCGCCCACAGGGCCTCCTGCAGCTTCCCCGGGAGGGTGCGCGCCCGCGGGACCAGCATCCGCGAGAGCTGCTGGCTCAAGGTGGAGCCGCCGCCCACCACCCGGCCAGCGCGCACGTTGGCCACCGCCGCACGCACCAGGGCAATGGGGTCCACCCCCAGGTGCCAGTCGAACCGGTGGTCCTCCGCGGCGATGAACGCGTCCCGGACGTGCGGCGGCACCGCGTCCGCGGACAGGGGCCGGGCGCGCGCCTCCGACGAGGACAGGCGTTCGCGCAGCAGGTGCCCCTGCCGGTCGTAGAGCCTGAGCGACTGCACCTGCCCGTACGCCAGAAGCTCCGCAGGTGGCGGGCTGAGCACGAACACGCCGCCCGCAGCGACCGTGAGCGCGACGACGGCGAGCGCCGCCCTCCGCCCGGCCCTCACCCAGAGGGCGTTGGGCCCACGCGGCCCCATCAGCGCTGCGAGACCTCCTCGGGGAAGGTGACCTCGAAGGTGCCGCCCGAGGAGCGCCCGAAGACCTCCGGCTCGTACATCAATTCGCCGTGGGCCGGCTTGAGCATGAACTTGCCCGGCGTGGTCGCGCGCGCCACGAAGGAGGTGGTGTGCACCCCCGGCGGCAGGTGGTCCGCGAAGAGCAGCACCTTCTGGTCGCGCTGCTCCACGTGGTTGAACGGGGACCAGAAGCCGTAGAGCCAGGGGTTGAAGTCGTTGCCCTGGGCGTCGGTCCCGGCCTGGTCGCCTTCGTCTTCGTACTCGTAGCCGACGTCCCGGGTCTCTTCGCCCGGGCGCCTTCCTTGGGTGGCGGTGGTGGACAGCGAGGTGTCCACCGGCTCCAGCCCCGCCGGCAGGGGGACCTCGAACGCGGCGTAGTGGCGCTCCTGGTTGGAGGCGACGCGGACGCGGACGCGGACCAATTCGCCGGCGCGGAAGCGGGTGGCCTGGCCCCCGCCTTCGAAGGGCTCGAACCAGCGCTGCACGTACAGCCCGTTCTCCAGCGCCTTCATGGGCACCTCGGTGGGCGCGTAGCGCAGGGTGGCGCCGTAGTAGAGGACGCCGGGGCCCTCCTTCTGGAAGGTGAGCTTCGGCTCACCCTTCGCCTGCTGCAGGGTCGCCATCTCCACGTGCTTTGTGACCAGCGACGTCGCCCGGCCTTCGAAGGTCTGTTCGGCCACCACCGAGTCCCCCAGCAGCACCTTCGCCGCGAACTGCGGCTCCTCCTTCTCCTTCACCCGCACCACCTCGGTGAGCCCCATCAGCGAGAACGCCGCCTCCTGGGTGCTCCGCCAGGTGCCGCCCTTGCCGCGGACGCCGTTCAGGTAGTTGGCGATCTTCGAGACGTACGGATGGTCCGGCGAGACCGTGGCCAGGGTCTGCAGCACCGCGCCGGTGGTCCGCGTGTCCGAGTGCCACAGCGCCGCGTAGGTCTGATGGTGCACCTCCTCGAAGTGCACGCCCTTCGGAGACTCTTTGGCCTGGTTGAGCAGCTCCTGCATCAGGGTCTTCGCCTGCTCGCGGTTGCCGTTGCCGACGTACATGGCGTCCGTGAGCAGCGCTCGGCTGAACAGCGAGAGCCCTTCTCGCCGCTTGAACAGGTCGCCGTAGACGCTGGCCTCCGGACGGCCCGAGCGCGCGAGCGCCCACGCCGCCATCACCCGGGTGTCGTCGGGGCAGCCGAACTCACACGGCGCACACTGGCCCGAGGCGACGCGGCGGGTGAACGCCTGCGCGCGGGCGAGCTTCTGCGCGTCCACCGCGAACCCGACCTCCTTCGCGCGGTGCAGCGCCAGGGTCGCGTAGGCCGACGAGAACGAGTGTGAACACGCGCTCTGCGGCCAGTACCGGAAGGACCCGTCTTCGGCCTGGAGCTGCTCGATGGCGGTGAGGGTGCGGCGGATGACCTCGTCCGGGTCCGGCGCGGGCTGGCCGGGCTGCGCCGCGTCGGCGACGAAGGTCCAGGGGATGTTGAACTTCGGCCCCAGCTCTCTCAGCGCGAGGAACGGCACCAGCCGCGAGGCCTGCTGCTCGAGGCACCCGTACGGGTACTCCACGAGCTGCCGGAACCCCTCTCCGAAGTTGCCCATGGCCGTAGACGCCAGGGTGACCTCCAGCCCGCCCAGCTCCGGCCGCGCACTCTTCGGCGGGACGATGCCCTCCACGCGCTGGTCCTTCGTGTCGCCGTAGGTGGCCACGGTCTCGAAGCCCACCGGAAGCTCGACGGGGATCGTCTCCTCCACGCCGTCCGAGTCCTCCCCGCGCGCGACGCGGAAGCGGAACTTCGCCTGCCCCTGCCGGTCCGCGACGAACGCGAAGCGCACCTCACGCGGGCGGCCCTCCTCCACGTCCACCTTCTTTTCGGAGGCGCCCTGCAACGCCGCCCCCTCCACCTGCGCGGTGACGGTGACCTCGCCGCCGCCGGCGCCCTTGGAGTGGACGACCACACCCGCCTCGAACTGGTCACCCACGCGGGCGAAGCGCGGCAGGGCCGGCAACGCCAGGAGAGGTTTGGACACGCGGACCGTCTCGTCGCCAGAGCCGAAGCGGTCATCCGCCGAGACCGCGACCGCCATGATGCGGAAGCTGGTGAGGTTGTCCGGCAGCTTGAAGCTCGCGCGCGCGGTCCCGTCGGTCCCCGTCACCACTGTGGGCGCGAAGAAGGCGGTCGTCTTGAAGTTGCTCCGGAAGCCGCCGCCGCTCGCCGCCTGCTCCTCGTCGCCGCCGCCGCCCTCCTCTTCGCCCTTCTCGCCGTAGCTGCGCTTGCGGACGAGGTGCAGCAGGGGCTCTCCCAGCCGCACCGACAGGGGCCGGTCCGGGAAGATGAACGCGATGGGGTCCGGCGTCTGGTAGTCGGTCAACCGCAGCACCGCCTCATCCACCGCGAACACCGTCACCTCCGCGCGCGCGCCCTGCCCCCGGTGGTTCTTCACCGCCAGCGCCACCTGGACCTCCTGACCCGGCCGGTAGTCCTCGCGCTCCGGGCGCACGTCCACGCTCAGCCGCCTGGCGCTGCGCTCCACCGCCAGCTTGACGTAGCCGACATGGACCGCCGCGTCGGGCGCCTCCTTCTGCCCCGCCGGGAGCACGAGCACGCCCACGAACACGTTGGGCACCATCGCGTCGGTCACCGGGACGTCCACGGTCTGGGTGGAGCCCTCGAGGTCGACGATGCGCCGCTCGAGCACGCCCTCCCGCTCCACCGTGAACAGCGCGCGCGCCTTCGGGTACGGCGACTTCACCAGCACCTTCGCCACGTCGCCCACGTCGTAGCGCGGCTTGTCCGGGACCAATTCGATGCGCTGGGTGTCGTTGCGCTGCCAGGCGACGAAGCCTTCGCCGGTGACGTACAGCCCGGTGCTCGCCGCGTGGCGGCGGCCCTTCTCGTCGGCGACGTGGGCCCGCAGGATGTAGAAGCCCGACGCCTTCGGCGTGAACGCGCAGGGCACCGACGACGCCGCGTCCGAGGTCAGCTTGCACGCGTGGACGGTCTCCTCCACCGGCTCGCTGAGGGTGCTGAGCCCGCCGCCGGCGTTGGTCTGCTGCACCGACCTCCAGGTGCGGCGCACCACCTCCACCTCGAAGGCCCGGCCGCCCACGCGCTCGCCGGTGGTGTCGGTGACGACGCCCTCCACCGTCACCTCCTCTCCCGCCTTCTTGAAGCCGAGCGGCGGGCGGAGGCCCACGTAGTAGGCAGCGGGATGAACGCGGACGTGCGCGCGCCCCGCCACCGACTGGCGGTTCACGTCCTGGACCTCCGCCTCCACCGTGTACTGGTAGGGCCGCTCGCCCGGCGCTTCGACCGCGCCCACCTTCGCGCTGAAGCTGCCCTTCTTGTCCGCCTGGCCTTCGCCGGAGGAGACGAAGCCGCCGTGGGTGCCGGGCTCACCGTCGTCCCACCACCAGGTGTCGTGGTGGAAGTAGAAGCCGTCGAAGCCCTCCGGCGTGAAGGTCTCCTCCTGGCGGTGCGCGCTCCACTTCACCGTGACGTCGCTCATCGCCCCGCCGAAGAGGTAGCGCGCGAGCACCGTGGCCTGCAGCGGCGCGCCGGCCACCACCGCCGTGTCCTTCGCGAGCACGTCCACCTTGAACTGCGGCGCCCGGTACTCCTCGACGCGGAAGCTCCCGTGGAAGGAGACGTCTCCGTTGGGCGTCTTCCCTTCCGCGATGACGGAGTAGTAGCCCGTCGGCGCTTCCTTCGGAATGGCGGCGTCGAGGTTGAAGGTGCCGAACTCGGTGACCTTCACGCGCGCGGAGGTCTGCCGCTCCTGACGCGAATCCATCACCGTGACCTGCAGGACCGACCCCGCCGCCGGGGCCTTGAGCGCGCCCACGCTGCGGTACCGGGCGATGCCCTTGATGTGGACCGTGTCCCCCGGCCGGTAGATGCCGCGCTCGGTGAAGACGAAGCCGGAGGGCTCCGGCGCGCGGCCCTCCCACCCCTGCGCCAACTGGAACTCCCACGGGGAGACGCCTTCGCTCCACTCGCTGGCGGCGATGCCCACGTCCTCGTTCACCGTGGTGGTGACCAGCGCGAAGGGCGTGGACCACTCGTCCCCCCCTGAAAGATGCAGCTCCTCCGCGCCCGGCGCGTCCACGAGGCCCACGGCGTTGGTGATGCCCGTCCAGCGCACGGCGCCGCGCGCGTCGCGGATGGAGACCTGCGCGTCGGGGACGCCCTGCCCGTCCGACAGGCGCGTCACCCACACCGCGCTCTTCGAGGGCCCGAGCTTCACGTGCGGCACCTGGGCGGTGATCTGCACCAGCGTGTTGAAGCCGCGTTCGGGGCGGTACTCCAGGTCCGGCGAGTTCACCCGCACCAGCGCCAGCCCCGTCTTCGCGCTGCCGAAGACCGGCTCCAGGGAGATCCGATGCAGCGCCTGGCCATTGCGCGGGTGGCTCAGGGTCTGCGTCTGCGTGAAGTCCGGCGGGCGCAGGCTCTGGGTCGCGCTCCACAGGCCCTGGGAGAGGATCTGCGCTGCCTCGCTGGGCGAGAGGTTCCACAGCGCGACCTCCAGAGTCCGGACGTTGGTGACGTCCACAGGGAACGACGGCCGCCCCTCCGTCGCCGCGATGAGCGCGTTCTCACCGCCGGTGTTGAGCCACGGGGACAGGTCGTCGGTGGACAGGTCCACGGCATAGCCGCTGGGAATGCGCTGGCCGAAGGTGTCCTCCAGGCCCGCGGCGATCGAGACCTTGTACGCCGTGCCCGGCTTGAACTTGCCGGAGATCCGCACGCGCGGCTTTTCGCCGGCGTCGTGCCAGGGCTGCGGCATCCAGACCGACGACGCGTCCCAGTCCAGTTCGACCGCGGGGGTGACCGTCAGCCGCTCACGCAGGGTCTCCAGCTTCACCGGGTTGCTGGTGGTGAGGGTCAGAGGTCCCCGCGGGCAGCGGTGGTCGTTGCCGCAGAACGCGGCGCCTTCGATCTGCATCGGGCCATAGGTCCGGTAGGCGTGCCGGACCGGCTGCTCCAGGGTCAGTGGACCCTGCTCGCCGCGGAGGGCTTCGTTGAGCTGCAGGACCACGGCGCGCCCGAGCGGCAACGGCTTCTCCGCGACCAGCTCGTACCGGGTCTGCTGGTTCTTGAAGCCCCGCTCTTCGGCGCCCATGCGTTCGTAGGTGCGCTCTGAGTCCTTCGCCGCGCGCTCATCCGCGACGGAGGTGGTCTTCGTCACGCGCAGGCGCACCGGTTCGGCTTCGCCCTCCACGTTGAGCGACGCGTGCTTCGCGAGGTCCTTCACCGGCTGGTTGAAGAGGAGCTTGAAGGTCTGATCCTTCGTCACCCATCCGTAGCCGTCATGAGGGGCCGAGTCCTGCAGCTCGGGCCTGGGCGTCTGGAAGGAGAAGGTGTGGTCCTGCGCCAGCGTGCTCCCGTCGATGGAGGCGAGCCCCTTGCGGACCGTCACCTTGAACTCGGTGGCGTAGGGCACGGGGCCGGAAGGGACGAACTCCGCGGAGGCCGAGCCGAGCCAGCGCCACTCGCCGGAGAGCTTCGGCTCGATGGTGGCGAAGGGCTGCTCCTGGTCCGCCTGCCGCTGCGCCTCGACCTCTCCGAGCGCCTTCACCGGCTTCGAGAACGTCACCGCTGGCCGCACCGCGCCACGAACCGGTCCCTGCGGCCGCGAGGTGACCACCGCCAGCTCACCGTCGGCGCCGGGCAGGTCTTCGCGGTCCACGTCGAGCTGCGGCACGTCCGGCAGAGGCTGCAGGTCCGCGCTCCGCTCACCGTCCGGAGCGGTCACCTGCTCGCGGTTCGCCCCGTCAGACGCGTCACCGCAGTTGCAGCCGGCGGCAGTGAGGACAACGGCCAGCGCCAGGGCGCCCAGCGCCCACTTCGGATCCATCTTCATGCTCGAACGACCCCTTCCAAAGGGCCGGTCTATCCCGGAACAGAGGTACGGGCCAGACCCGCCAGGACCGCGCTTCGGTCCTCGAGCCGCGTCTGGCAGGGGCTGCCTTCCGCCCAGCGCAGCCTGTCGTCTCGGGGATCCGCGCCGAGCAGGATGATCGTGGAGGAGCGGGTGCCGTAGTTGAAGCCGGGGACGTGCACACAGGCGCCGGTGAGCGGGTCGTTTTCGTCGTGCCGCTGAAGCATGCGACGCAGCGCGTCTTCGTCCGGGGCGTCGGTCTCCCGCAGCGAGGAGAGCGGGAAGTCCTGCCGGACACGGTCAGCGCGGTCGACCTCGGCGGCGCCGTAGCTGCGCTCGGAGAGGACGTGCAGCCCGCGCGAGAGCCACCGCTGGTGAAGGCTCGTCCCGTCGCTCCAGGTGAGGCCCGCGTCGCCTGCGACGTCCGCGTAGAGGAGGTGGAAGCCGTTGTAGGTGTCCCCGCTGAGCTCCGCGAGCAGGGCATGCGCCTGTTTCGCGCTCGAGGCGCGGAGCACGTCCCCGACGAGGTGTCCCCGCGAGCGCCGGTCTGCCACGGGCGCTCGGCCAAAGCGGTTGGTGATGCCGACGAAGAGCCCGCGGTCGTTCACGCCCAGCCAGGTGCCGCCCGCCTGAAGGTCCACCGGCGCGACGAAGGCAGGGCTCGCCTCCCAGCGCTTCGGGCCCTCGCTTGGCCGCGCGAGCTGTTCGTCGCGGTTGGCAGCCACCACCACCGGGTAGCGGCGCGAGACTCCGACGGCGACGGCCAGCGTGCACATGCGGCAGTCGTAACAGAGGGATCCGCGGCGCGCTTGAGTCCGCGGCAGGACTGGAGAAAGTTCCGGTGCATGAACGCACTTCGGATTGTCCTGCTTGCCATGGGACTCGCGGGGCTCATGGGGTTCGGCGTTCTCGCCGCTGGGTGTGAGGGCCCCTGCACCGAGGCCGGCTGCGAGAGCGGCGCACGTATCGCGATCACGGCGCCCGGCGGGGGCGCTGTGGATACGTTCTCCGGTTCAGCGCGCTTTGGTGGGCAGACCGTGGCCTTTGATTGCCCGCTGACAGGCTCCACCACCCATCGCTGCGAAGGGAGCGGGATCTTCCTCCGTACGGACGCGCCCCCGGCAGAAGTGGAGCTTGATGTGGATGCGCCGGACGTCGGCACGTTCGCTGGGGTGGTCACCTTGTCCGAAGTCCGCACGACCCGCCCGAACGGCCCCGGCTGCGAACCGGTCTGCCGCGGTAACGACGCGGAGGTGAGGCTTCAGTAGGAAGGCAGGAGGGGCGCGTCCTTGAGCCTTGGCAGCGCCGCGTCCTTGGCGGACAACTTCGGGTCCTTCACCGGCCAGGGGATGGCCAGGTCCGGGTCGTCCCAGGCGATGCCGCGGTCGTGCTCGGACGCGTAGAGCTCGGTGCATTTGTAGAGGAAGTCCGCCGTCTCGCTGAGCACGCAGAACCCGTGCGCGAAGCC
>CAZQVZ010000036.1:0-23477 GCA_964596895.1 uncultured Myxococcaceae bacterium | reverse complement strand
GAGGCGGTGGCCTTCCTGCGCGCGCACGAAGACTTCGACCGCGGCTGGTACGCGGGCTTCGTGGGCTGGATGGGCGAAGGCGCGGCGCACCTGCGGGTGGCGTTGCGCAGCGCGTGGGCGGCAGGGGAGCAGGCGCGCGCGTTCGCCGGGGCCGGCATCGTCGAAGGTTCGGACCCGGACGCGGAGTGGGCGGAGACGGCGGTGAAGGCCAGCGCGGTGCTGGAGGCTTTGGGAGGCGCCCATGGCGGAGCCTGACCTGAACGCCGCGTGGGCGAAGGCGCTGCTGCAGGAGCTCGCCCGCGCCGGCGCGAAGGACGCGGTGGTGTGCCCGGGCTCACGCTCGTCGCCGCTGGCGGTGGGCGCCGCGGAGCCTGGGGGGCCTCGCGTCTGGTCGGTGGTGGATGAGCGCAGCGCCGCGTTCTTCGCGCTCGGGCTGTCGCGCGCTTCAGGGCGGCCTGTGCCCGTCATCGCCACCTCCGGCAGCGCCGGCGCGCACTTCCTGCCCGCGGCCATCGAGGCCCACCTGGGCGCGGTGCCGCTGGTGCTGCTCACCGCGGACCGGCCGTGGGAGCTGCACGGGTTCGGCGCGCCGCAGACCATCGACCAGGAGGGGCTCTTCGGCCGCTTCGTCCGCGCCTCGCACGCTTTGCCGGCGCCCGAGGCGACCGACACGGCGTTCCTCCACCTTCGTGCGCTCGTCGCCCGCGCGCTCGGGGAGGGGCAGGGGCCTTTGCACCTGAACGTGCCGTTTCGGGAGCCGCTCGCGCCCACCGGTGGCCCGCCGCCGCCGCTGTCGAAGCTGGCGCTGGACGGGCGGGAGGGCGCATTCCTCGAGCTGCACCGCCAGGGGGCGCTGCCGGATCTGGCGGAGGTCGCGGCGCGGGTCGGGAACGTCGAAGAGGGCGTCATCGTCTGCGGGCCGAGGACGCCGGAGCCTGGCTTCGCCGAAGCCCTGTCCGAGCTCTCGCGGGCCACTGGCTACCCGCTGCTCGCCGAGGCGGTCTCCAACGCACGCTTCGGCAGTGGCGGGGACGCGGTGGTCGCGCACTACGAAGCGCTGCTCGCACATCCGCCCTTCGCCGGCCGGGTGCGGCCGGGCATGGTCCTGCGGTTCGGCGCAGGGCTCACCTCCAAGCGGCTGCAGCAGTGGCTGGATGGGTCTTCGGCGGAGGTGGTGGTCTTCAGCGACAGCGGGTTGGTGGCGGATCCTTCACACCGCGCCTCCACGGTGGTGCACGCCCCTGCGCTGGCCGCGGCGCAGGCGCTCGCCGCAGCGGTGGGCCAGGGTCCTGCGCGGGCGGGCCGCTGGCGGCAGACCTTCATTGAAGCGGAGCGCCAGGCCCGGACCACGCTGGAAGAAGCGTTCAGCTCCACGCCCGAGACGGACGCGCTCACCGAACCGCGCATCGCCCGCGACGTGTGCGCGGCCTTGCCGCCGGACGCGCCGCTCTTCGTCTCCAGCAGCATGCCCATCCGGGAGCTGGACGGGTTCGGCGCTTCCGCGCGCGCGCCGCTGCAGGTCTTCGCCAACCGCGGCGCCAACGGCATCGACGGCATCGTCTCTTCGGCTTCAGGTGTGGCCGCGGCGCTGGGCAGACCGACGGCGCTGCTGACAGGAGACCTCGCGCTGTTGCATGACCTCGGCGGGCTTCTCATGGCGCGCCGGCACGGGCTGCCCTTGACGGTGGTCGTCGTGAACAACGATGGCGGCGGCATCTTCTCCTTTCTGCCCATCGCCTCCGCCACGCCGCACTTCGAGACGCTCTTCGGCACGCCGCACGGCGTGGATCTCGCGCACGTGGCGGGGCTTGCGAACGCCGTGCACCACACGCCGTCCTCGCCTGCTGGGCTGCGCGCGGCGGTGGCGGCGGGGATGGAGGGGGGCCTGCACCTCATCGAGGTGAAGGTCCCCCGTGCAGACAACCCCCGGGTGCACCGCGCGCTCTGGGAGCAGGTGGGCCAGAAATTGGGGGAGGGCCCGTGGGCATGAGGCTTTCGTTCGACACCGTGGGCAGGGGCCCAACGCCGCTCTTGCTCCTGCATGGGTTCACCGGCAGCAAGGAGAGCTGGGCGCGGGTGCAGCCGCTCCTGGAGGACGCGTTCACCCTGGTGCGGGTGGACCTGCCGGGCCATGGCGCCTCCCCGCTGCCGGAGGTGGAGGGCGCCGCGGGCTTCGAGGCCACCCTGGAAGCGCTCGAGCACGTCCTGGACGAGGTGGGCGCGGGTGAGGTCCACGTCGCCGGCTACTCGCAGGGAGCGCGGGTGGCGCTGGGCCTGGCGCTGCGGGCGCGCGCGCGGGTGGGCAGGCTGGTTCTGGAGAGCGGCACCGCCGGGCTGCACCGCCGCGTGGACCGCCGGAGGCGCCGGGTGGCGGACGAGGCCCTGGCGGCCAGCATCGTGCGCGGCGGCGTGGAGCGGTTCGTGTCGCGGTGGGAGGCGCTGCCCCTGTTCGACAGTCTGCGCCGCCTCCCGGACGCGGAGCGCGCGGCCCTGCATGCCCGCCGGGGTGCGGCCACGGCGGAGGGGCTCGCCGGCGCGCTGCGCTGTCTCGGGCTGGGCGTGATGCCGGACTACTGGGTGAAGCTGTGGGACCTGAGGGTGCCCACGCTCCTTCTGAGCGGGGCGCTGGACGTGAAGTTCACGCGGCTCGCGCGGCGGATGTCGGAGGAGCTGCCTCTGGTGTGGCGCTGCACCTTTGAAGACGTGGGCCACGCGCCGCACCTGGAGGTCCCGGGGGACTGGGCGCGCGAGGTGTCCTCCTTCCTGCACGCGCCGTTCATGGACGCGCCGCAGATGGAGCTCGAGCCTGCGCAGGGGAGCGCCGCGTGACCACGCTCACCGCCCACTGTGCGCCGCGCGCCTCGCTGCGCACCTGGTTCCTCGCCACCCGGCCGAAGACGCTCGCCGCAGGCGTGGTGCCGGTGGCGGTGGGCAGCGCGCTCGCGTTTGGTGAAGGGGCGGGGCAGCCGTGGGCGGCGCTGGCCGCGCTGGTGGGCGCGCTGCTCATCCAGATAGGCACCAACCTCACCAACGACTACTACGACTTCAAGAAGGGCGCGGACACGCACGAACGGCTGGGGCCCACCCGGGTCACGCAGGCGGGGCTCATCGCGCCGCGCGCGGTGCTGTGGGCCGCCCTGGGCAGCTTCGCGCTGGCGTTCGCGGTGGGCATGTACCTGGTGGCGGTGGCGGGCTGGCCCCTCCTGGTGGTGGGCGTGCTCTCGCTCCTGTTCGGGTACGCGTACACAGGCGGGCCCTGGCCGCTCGGCTACAACGGCCTGGGCGACGCGTTCGTGTTCGTGTTCTTCGGGCTCGTCGCCGTCGCCGGCAGCTACTACGTGCAGGCGCTGACCCTGCCGCTGCAGGCGGTGCTGGCGGGGGTGCCGGTGGGGGCGCTCGCGGTGTCGCTGCTGGTGGTCAACAACCTGCGGGACGTGCACACCGACGCGAAGGCGGGCAAACGCACCCTCGTGGTGCGCCTGGGCACCCGCGCCGGCAAGGCCGAGTTCGTGGGGACCCTCGTCGTGGCCTACGCGGCGCCGGTGGTGATGTGGGGGCTCGGACTTTCGGGCCCGCTCGTCCTGCTGCCGCTGCTCTCCCTGCCGTTGGCCTGGCCGCCGGCGCGGGTGGTGTTCACGCAGACCGGCGCCCAGCTCAACGCCGGGCTGGGCGGTGTGGCGCGGCTGCTGTTGGCCTATGGGCTGCTCTTCGCCGTCGGCCTCTACGGAGGGGCGCGGTGAAGATCCATGACGCGCGGCTGTCCGCGCACGCCCTCACCTTGCACAAGCCGTTGCGCACCGCGCGCGGCGAGTGCCGGGTCCGCGAAGGCTGGGTGCTGACGCTTCGTGCAGGCGACGGGTGCGGCCAGGGCGAGGCCACGCCCCATCCCTTCTGTGACCGCGAGGTCTTCGGCCGCGCCTTCGGGGAGTTGAGCTCGGCGGCGCAGGCGTTGACCGGGAGGCCCTTGCCCGAAGACGTCGCAGGCGTCGAGTCGCTGGTGCAGATCCTGGCGGGGACGCCGCCCGCGCGCCACGCGCTGGAGAGCGCGCTGTTGGATCTGCTCGCGCAGGCGAAGGGCGTGCCGGTGGCGGCGCTGCTGACACAGACCCCGCTCCGGGCGGTGCGCGTGAACGCGCTGCTGGTGGAAGACCAGCCCCTCGCGCTGTTCGACGAGGCGCGGCGCGCCGTGGCCGCGGGCTTTGGGACCCTCAAGGTGAAGGTGGGCCTGGACGCGGACGAAGCGCGGCTGTCGGCGGTGCGCGAAGGTGCAGGTGGCGTGGTGGCGCTGCGCATCGACGCGAACGGCGCCTGGACGCTGGCGCAGGCGGAGGGGGCCCTGGGGCGGCTGGCGAGGTTCGGGCTGGAGCTGTGCGAGCAGCCGGTGGGGCGTGAGGACACATTCGCGCTCCGGGCGCTGCGCGAGGCGGGGATCTGCCGCATCGCCGCGGATGAGTCCCTGGCGTCGGCCGAGGACCTGCGCGCGCTCCTGCCTCCGGACGGTGTTCCCGCGGCGGACGTGCTGGTGCTCCGGCCCATGGTGCTGGGCGGCGTGTTGCCGTGCCTGCGTGCGGCACAGGCCGCGGCGGGCAGAGGCGTGGGGGCGTACGTCGCGTCCGGGTTGGATGGCGTGGTCGCGCGCGCGGCCGCGGTGCAGCTCGCCGCGTCTCTCCCGCTCGAACCCTTCGCCCATGGGCTCGGCGTGGCGAGCCTCTTCGAAGGGTACGACCCCGCGTTGGACCCGTACGCCGTCCGTGACGGCCGCCTCCACCTGCCGCCCGCGTCAGGGCTCGGTCTGGAGGCGCGCTCATGAGCGGGACCTTGCAGGCGCAGACGCTCTCCTGGTGTGGCCGTCTCCGGGCGCGGGGACTCGAAGCCGGAGACCGGGTGGTGGTGCTCTCGCACAACCGCGAAGAGCTGCTCCCCGCGCTCTTTGCCGCGTGGCGGCTCGGCATCGTCTGGGTGCCCTTGAACGCGCGGCTGCCGGCGGTGGAGCTTGCGCCGCTGTGCGAGCGGGCGGCGCCGAAGCTGGTGCTGGCGGAGGACGCGCTGGTGGACCGGTTGCCGGGAGCGGTGAGCCTGCAGGCCCTGGCGGCGGAGCCGGGTGAAGCCCTGGAGGACGCGCCCTCGCTCGCACCTTCAGTGGACGCCGCGCTCCTCTTTACCTCCGGGACCACCGGGGCCCCCAAGGGCGCGCGGCTCTCCCGCGGGGCCTTCATCGCCGGGGCGCGTGCATCTTTGGAGAACCTCGGGCTTGGGCCCGGCGGTTGGCTCTTGTGCATGCCGCTGTTCCACGTGGGTGGGCTGGCCATGGCGCTGCGCGCGCATCTGGACGGCGTGCCGCTGGTGCTCCTGGAGAAGTTCGAGGCCGCCCGGGTGCACACCGCGCTGCACCAGGCCCGGCCTTCCTTCCTGAGCGTGGTGCCCACGCAGCTTCGCTGGCTGCTGGACCACTCGGAGGCGCCACCTCCGGCGTCGCTGCGCGCGGTCCTCGTCGGCGGCGGGCCCGCACCCGGAGAGCTGCTCGAGCGCGCGCGGGGTTGCGGCTGGCCCGTGCTCCAGACCTACGGCCTCACCGAGGCCTGCTCGCAGGTCGCCACCGAACGTCCGGGCGAGGCAGACGGCAGCTCGGCCGGCCCGCCGCTGCCGGGATACGAGCTCCGCATCGTGGAGGGCGAAGTCCAGGTGCGCGCGCCGTCCTTGCTCACCGGATACCTGCCGCCGCACGAAGCGCCGTTCACCGAAGACGGGTTCTTCCGCACCGGCGACCTCGGGGAGCTGGACGAGCGCGGCCGGCTCCGGGTGCTCTCGCGCAGGCTGGACCTCATCGTCACCGGGGGGGAGAACGTCTACCCGCCGGAGGTGGAGGCGGTGCTCTCTTCGCATCCGGAGATTTCGGACGCCGCGGTGGTGCCGGTCCCCGACGACACCTGGGGACAGGCGGCGGTGGCCCTGTGGGCGCCACGCAACGGCAACGGCGCGCCCGGGCTGGCCGAGTGGTGTCGGCAGCGGCTCGCCGGGTTCAAGGTTCCCAGACACTTCATCGCGGTGCCGAGCGTGCCGCGGAATGCCACCGGCAAGGTGGACAGGGCCCGCGCACGCGCGCTGGCCGAATCACACGTCAGGCAGGGTCACACCAGGACAGGGGATGTGCACATGAGCAGCGCGGCAGAGATGAAGGGTTACCTCGGCGAGGTGGAGAAGGCGCTGGCCGCCGCGCTGGCGCAAGGGACGCCGCCTGGGGAGCCCGCCGGAGAGATCATGCTCAACGCCGCCCGGCACCTGTGCATTGGCGGCGGGGGCAAGCGCATCCGGCCCTCCCTGGTCCTGCACTTCGGCAAGGCGCTGGGGGTGGCGGCCCAGCGGCTGGTGCCGCTGGGCGTGGCGGCGGAGCTCATCCACTCCGCGAGCCTCCTGCACGACGACGTGGTGGACGTGGGCATGTTCCGCCGCGGCCGGCCCACCGTGAACTCCCTGTGGGGGAACGTGGTGGCGGTGATGAGCGGGGACATGGTCCTCACCGTGGCGCTGCAGCAGCTGGTGCCCATCCAGACGCGGCTGTCGCAGGACGCGCTCAGCTGCGTGCTGGAGATGACCCGCGGCACCATCGCCGAATTGGAGGCGCGCGGAGATCTGGAGATGCCGCTGGAGAAGATGCGGCTCATCGCCGACGGGAAGACCGGCGCGCTCTTCGGCTTCTGCGGCGTGGCGGCGGCGCGGCTCGCGAACGACGACGCGGCGGCGGTGGCCTTCGAGGAGTTCGGCCGGAGGCTCGGCATCGCCTTCCAGATCGCGGACGACATCAAGGACCTCACCGGGCTGGACGCCGGCAAGCCGCAGTTCGCGGACCTCGCCTCGAAGACGCCCTCTTTGCCGGTGTTGATGGCGGCGCACGCGGACGGAGCGGTGAAGCGGCGCATCCTCGACGCGTGGAGCTTCGGCGACATGCGCGCGGACCGGGTGCGTGAGCTGGGTCAGGCGGTGCTGGAGACGGGCGTGCTGCCGCAGGCCATTGCCCGGATGAAGGCGGAGGTGGCGGCGGCGCGGGTGGCGCTGCGGCCGTGGGAGGAGACCGAAGGGGGCAAGGAGCTGCTCAACCTCGCGCACCTGTTGGAGACAGCGTTCGATGATCGGGGAACCAATGAAGGGCATCCTGTGGACGGGACCGAAGCGAAGCCGGAGCAGCGCGCGGTCTGACGAGGAGCCGCTCGCGCCCTGGGAGTCCATCGCGGTGGACGCGGTGGGCAACGTCATCGAGTTCTGGGGCTTCAAGCGCAACCAGGGGCGGGTGTGGGCGCTGCTCTACCTGCGCGGCGAACCCATGAGCGCCGGCGAACTGGAGAAGACGCTCAAGCTCTCCAAGGGCGGCGTCTCCATGCTGCTCCACGACCTCGAGCGGTGGAGCGTCATCTACCGCGTGCGCGCGCCGGGCAGCGCCTCCTGGCATTACAAGGCGGAGACGGAGCTCCTGAAGATGGTCCTGCGCGTCATCTCCGAGCGCGAAAGCGAGTTCATCTCCCGCATCCGGACGGACCTGGCTGAGGCGGTGCGGCTCGCGCAGCAGCAGGGCGGGGTGAGCCGGGAGCGGATGGAGCGGCTGCGGCGAATGAGCCAGCTCGCGGACCAGACCGAGCGGACCTTGAAGGCGTTCATCAAGACCGCGCGGCTGGACGTGGCGGGGATGTTCAACGTGTTCCGGGACCGGAGCTGACGGCAGGTCCGGGCTTCCCGCGCGCGCCCATGCGCCCGGCCAGCCACGCCACCGGCAGGTAGGCGAGGACGAGGTCCGCGGCGATGAACCAGGCGGGCGCGGGCAGCAGCAGGGCCGCGGCCACGCCCCCGGCGAGGAAGAGCGCTCCCACCAGCAGGGCCAGAGGCAGCTTGCGCGTCGCCGCCACGAACGCGGTGAGGCCCGCACCCACGAAGGTGCCCAGCGCGTGCGCCAGGAACGGCACGACGAAGTGCTGCGGCCCGAAGAGGTGCATGGAGGCCGCCAGCTTCTCCATGTCCGAGTTGTCCACGCCCTCCGGCAGCGGCACCAGCGTCTGGCCCACCCTGAGGACGAACATGTTGACGATGCTGCCGACGACGAACCCGAAGACGACGCCGAGGATGTTGCGCAGGACCGGAGGCATGGCCCCACTGTGGCGCCGCGCGGCGCGGCACACAACGGGTGTGGCTTCACCGCGGATCCTGCGTTCGCCCGGTGGTGTAGAACCCGCGCGTGCGCGCCATCCTCCTCCACCACGAGAAGTCATTGGGTCCCGGGCTCCTGGAGCCGCTGCTGAAGGCGGCAGGCTTCGCGCTGACCAACCGCTTCCGGGACGTGCACTACGAAGACGGGAACGCGGAGCTGGTGGTGGTGCTCGGCGGGCTGATGTCCGTGGGGGATGCGCACGAGCACCCCTTCCTCCATCACGAGGTGGCGCTCCTCGCCGAGCGCCTCGCGGCGGACCGGCCAACCCTGGGGATCGGGCTCGGCGCGCAGCTTCTGGCGAAGGCCGCAGGGTCCGAGGTCTTCCCCGGCAAGAACGGCATCGAGCTGGGGGTGGGCCCGGTGCGGTGGACCCGGGCGGGGCTCGAAGACCCGGTCGTCTCCGGCGTCCGCGCGAAGACGCTCGTCGCCCACTGGCACACGGACACCTGGGCCCCCGTCACGGGCGCGGTCCTGCTCGCGTCCAGTGACCGCTACACGCAGCAGGCCTTCCGGCTCGGGCGCTCGTATGGCTTCGCGTTTCACCCGGAGCTGGGGGCGGACGGGCTTGCGCGCCTCATCGGCGGGCAGCGCGAATGGCTCGTGGCCGCGGGCAAGGACCCCACGGCCCTGCAGGCGGACCTCCCGAAGCTCGAGGGCTCCGAAGCAGAGCGCGCCGCGCTGTGCGAGCGGCTGGTGCACGCGCTCAAGAAGTGACCGGCGAAGGCGACGGGCTCCGTCAGCTCGCGCGCCTCCCCTTCAGTGGATCGCCGCGCGCAGCCCCACCGCCGAGATGACCTCCGCCTCCCGGTCCAGGAGCACGGTAAGCCGCGAGCGCGCCGCGTCCTCGCCGTGCGCGTTCACCGCCAGCCGGAAGAACAGCGACTGGTGCCCGTCTTCGCTCTGCGCGAGCTCCTTGTAGAAGCGCGCCAGGCCCGGGTCGGTGAGGCCGGAGGCCAGCAGCGCCAGCCGCTCGCAGGAGCGGGCCTCAATCACCGCCGCCACCAGGAGCCGGTCCAGCCGCCGCTCCTCCCGGGGCGTCCGCACGAAGGTCTGCAGCCCCTGCGCGTAGGGGTCACCGGCGTCCTTCGTCAGCACCAGGCCGCGGGACGCCATGATGGCCAGCACCTTCGCCAGGTGCGCGCTCTCCTCCCGCGCCAGTCTGGCCATGGTGATGGGCAGCTCCGGCACCTCGGGGTACGCCTGCAGCATCGACAGCGCGTTGGCCGCCGCCTTCTTCTCGCAGTGGGCGTGGTCCACCAGCACTTCGTCGAAGCGTGAGAGGGCGAGCGGCAGCCAGCGCGGATCCGACGCGCGGCGCAGCACCACCGGGCCCTCGCCGGAGAGGGGACGAATCATCGAGACCATCTAGAGCACCACCAGCCGCTGCAGGCGGCCGCCCACGAAGCCCACCTTGCGCGCCACGCCGGCCAAAGACGGGTTGCGCTCGTCCACGCGCAGGGCCAGCCGCGGGATGGAGGACAGCAGGTGCCGGCAGATCTGCCCGAGCGACAAGGTGGCGTGGCCCCGGCGGCGCTGGTCCGGCAGCGTGTACAGCGCCTCCAGCTCCGCGCCGAAGGGCGACCGGCTGCCGATGTCGATCTTGAAGACGAGCTGCCCGTCCACCTCCAGCACGTACGTCCGGCGGCCGCGCACGCGCTGCAGCACCCGCGCGCGGTACGCCTCCGGGTCCTCCTCCAGCGGATCCCTTCCCAACATCTCCTTCACGCACGCCGCCGCCATGGGCAGCAGCCTCGGCACATCCCCCTCCACCGCCAGGCGCAGGGTGGGGTTGGTGAAGGGGCCGAGGTCGTCCGCGGAGACGCGGAACAGCCGCTGCACGAGGCTCGTGCGTGGGCGGGAGGGGGCCAGAAGCCGCACCAGCCCGTCCACCGCCTCCTTCTCTCCGAGCGCGGCAGTGAGCTTCACCTTCCCCGACAGGTGCTCGGCGATGGGGAGGACCTCCTGCGCATCACCGGCCGAGGGGACCAGAAGCCCACCTTCGCCGCCCACGAAGAGCGCCCCGCGCAGCTCTCCGCCGCGAAAGCGCCCCCAGAAGGTGAAGGGCCTTCGCCCCTCGCGCGGGACGATGCCGAACTCCTCGAACAGGCCCAGCAGGTAGAGGTTGTGGAACACGTCGCGGCTGAGCAGGGCGCGCAAGGCGTCCGCGTCCTTCGGCCCCAGCTCTTCCACGGTCCCGTTCATGCGGCGCGCCGGACCTTAGCGCACGTCTTTCGAAGGAGCGGCTGGGACGTAGTCGTAGCCGTAGCGCACCTCCACCGACTCCGCGCCGGCGGGCGCCTCGTAGCGCGCGTCCAGCATGGAGTCGGTGAGGCAGGCCTCGAGGTAGGGGTCACCCACCGACACGTCCCGCACCCGTCCGTTGCGGAGGCGGCCGCCAGGGCCCTCCCCCTCCAGGGTGAATTGCACCTGCGCGCGCTGCGGGCCGGGGTAGCGAACGGCCGCGTCGTCGAAGCACTCCTTCCACAAGGGCCGGACCGCCTCCAGCGCCGCGCGGAGCTGCTCCCGGTTCACCATGCCCGAGGGCGCGCTCTCGCCCGGCCGCGTCGCGCTCGCCACCGCCGTCTCGAACGCCCGCTCCTCCGGGGGCGGGACCTCCGAAGGCGCCGCCAGCGGGCCGGATCTCCGCAGCAACCTTCCCGTTCGAATCGCGGGGGCCAGCGCCGTGACCGCCTGGATGGGCGAGTCGTGCGCGGGCTCCGCGGAGGGCGGCTCGGCCACCGTCGCCTCCGTGGTCACCTCGACCTCGGGGGGGGCCTCCGGCTGCTCGGCGGTGACGAAGTACAGCCCCGCCGTGCAGAGCAGGGCGAAGCAGAAGCCAATGATGAAGAGCCAGCCGTTGTTGCGCCACCACATCCGTTCACGCTCCCAGACCCAGCGCGCGGCGGATGTCCGCCTCGCGGGTGTGCACCGGCGCCTTCGGGACGCCAGCAGGTTCGAACCCCTCTACCAACTCCGCCGCCGCCCGGGGCGCGTCTCCGAGGCCACTCCAGCTCGCCAGCAGGCCCAGCACCCGCTCCGCGGGCACGCCCGCCTGCCGAAGCTCCGTCACCGCGAACGCCCCTTCGCGCTTGGCGAGCCTTCGCCCATCTTCGCCCACCACCAGGGGCACGTGCGCGAAGGCCGGTGCCCGCAGGCCCAGGGCCTCGTAGAGCTGCAGTTGCCGCGGCGTGGAGGAGACGAGGTCATCCGCGCGCAGGACGTGGGTGATGCCCGAGTGCGCGTCATCCACCACCACCGCGAGCTGGTAGCTGGCCACGCCGTCCGCGCGCCGCACCACGAAGTCACCGATCTCCGCGGACACGTCCTGGCAGGTGCGCCCGTGCACGACGTCTTCGAAGCACACGGCGCCCGGGCGCGCGCGGAAGCGGAGCGAAGGGGGACGAAGGGAGGCCTTCTGCGCCTGCGCCTCTGGGGACAGCTTCGCGCAGGTGCCGGGGTAGACCGGCCCTTCGTCGGAGGGGCCGTGGGGCGCGGACGCGGCGCGGGCCACCTCCGCGCGGGAGCAGTAGCAGGGGTAGACGTCCCCGCGGTCCGAGAGCGTCTTCAGCGCCGCGTCGTACGCCTCGCCGCGCTCGCTCTGGTGCAGGGGCGTCTCGTCCCACCACAGCCCGAGGTACTCGAGGTCTCGCAGCAGGTCGTCCAGGAGCTCGGGGCGGCACCGCTGCCGGTCCAGATCTTCGATGCGCAGGAGGAAGCGGCCGCCCGCGCTTCGCGCCCAAAGCCAGCCCAGAAGCGCGCTGCGGGCGTTGCCCAGGTGGAGCCTGCCGGTGGGGCTCGGGGCGAAGCGGCCCCGGTGCCCGTCCCCCTTCACTTCTTCAGCGGAGAGCGCTTCAGGGGTTCGCGCTTGACGGGCTCCTTGGTGGTCGCCTCGATGACGTCCAGCGCGGCCGCATTGTCCGCCCCCGGCGCCTTGCCGTACGCGACCTCCACCATCCTGGTGCTGCCGGAGCGCAGCTCGTTGGAGACCGGGCCGGGGATGCGGGTGTCGCTGCCCACCTTCAGCCCTTCGGACGCGAGCTTGCCGACGAGGTTGTAGAACTCCATGCCGGCCGAGAGCAGCTCCGCGTCGAACACCGACCGGGGCAGCCGCTTGAGCTGACCGGAGGAGACCTCCAGCACGAAGCTGTCGAGCGCGAGGCCCTTCCCGTCCCTGGACAGGGCGCCGAAGATCAGCATGTCCGCCTCCACCGACGTGGCGTGCTGCCGGGCGGCCTCCACCACCACCTGGTCGAGCTTGTTCTGCGACAGCGCCGAGACGATGCGCGACTCCGGGTCCTGGCCCTTGCCCTCGCCGTGGACCTTCGTCTGCTTGGCGCCGGTCACCTGCGCCACGCCGCCCGCGGACTCACCGGTGGGCAGCTGCACCCGCCACGTGTGCAGGCCCGGCGGCACGTCATTGATCTGCAGCGGGGTGTTGCCGAGCGCCACGCCATCCACGAACACCTGCGCGCCAGCAGGCGTGGACTCCACCAGCAGGGTCCCCCTGGGGGCCTTCTCCAGCCTGGCCCGCGTGTCGTTCACCACGCGGGTGAAGAGCGGGGAGGTCTTCGCCAGCGGCAGCTCGCGGGTGGGCGAAAGGCCCAGCGCGGTGTCCAGGCTCTTGTGGCCTTCGTCGTCCCGGCCGGTGTTGAACTGGATGGCGGACAGGAGCACGTACGCGTCCTGCAATTCGCCCACCTCGGTGAGGCCGGCGGCGCCTTCCTTGTAGTGCTCGAGCGCTTTGGTGAGCGCCGCTTCGGCCGCGGAGAACTTGCGCGTCTTGCGCAGCCCTTCCGCCTCCTTCACGGCTGCGCGCGCGGCCTCCAGCGCCTCGGCGTGCGGATCCGGCGCGGCCTGCTTGCGCACGTCCACCAGCGCGAACCCGTCCGCGCTCTTGAGCTCGGAGGAGAACATGGCCGCGGCCTTCTGGCCGGACCGCTGCGGCACGTCACCGGAGAGGGCCGCGAAGGGGACCACGGCGACCCGGGGATCTTGGGCGTCCTGCGCGCTCGCGGCGAGCGGAAGGAGGACCAGGGCGGGGAGGATCAGAAAGGACGGCGTCTTCATCGGGGGCGAACCCTACCTCACGCTCTGCCCGGCGCAGAACGCTGGATTTGTCCCGCGGGGGCCGGGCACCGTTTCCCGCGAACGTCAGGCTGCTCCCCAGGCGACAAGAAGACGGTCAGGGAGGACCCGCGCATTGAAGCCCAGACGCTCCGCGCACAGGTTCATTCCCGGATGAGCCAGCTCGAAGGAACCCGGGTCCTCCTCGTGGATGACGACCCGGCACAGACGGAGGTGGTGTCGGAGATCCTCACGCTGGAGGGGATGCAGGTGACGTGCGCCTCGGAGCCCCGGGAGGTGGACGAGCGGCTGGGCGAGGGCCCGGACATCGTCCTGCTCGACCTGCACGGGGTGGACGCCCCGGCGGTGTCCGCGCGGCTGCACAGCCTCCACGTCCGGCCGGCGCTGCTGGTGTTGTCGGGGGACCTCAAGCTCGCGGACCACGCGCGTGCGCTGCGCGCGGATGGCTATCTCGCCAAGCCCTATGACCTCGAGGATCTCCTGACGGCGGTTTCGGACGTGGTGGCGCGCCGTCGGGGGAAGGCTCTCCACCCGGATCCGCTGGGCGCACCGGGGATGGGACCGGGTTAGCGAATTTCGCGGTAGGGTCACGGGCTCCATGCGGTTCCTTCATCTCTCCGACGTCCACGTCACCCAGGACTACTTCAAGTCGCCCTTCCGCAAGTTGGGGTGGCGGCGCGCGCTGGCGCTCTTCGAGCTCTCCCTGGGCGGGCGCGCCAGGAAGTACGAAGCCGCCCGGCGGCGCATCCACCACATCGTCCACGCGGAGCGCGAACGGCACGGCGCAGACCACGTCATCCTCTCCGGGGACCTCACCGCCTACGCCACCCACTGGGAGTTCGAGCAGACGGTGGCGGCGCTGGGGGAGCTCGCGCATGACCCACAGAAGCTGACGGTCATCCCCGGCAACCATGACGTGTACACGCCGGGCGCCTACGACACGAAGCGCTTCGAGGCTCACTTCGGCCACATGCTGCACACCGACCTGCCGGAGCACCCCGCGGTGGACGGGCCGTTCCCGTTCGTGCGGCTGCTCGGTGAAGAGGTGGCGGTGGTGGGCCTGATGAGCGGCCGGGTGCCGCCGGTGCCGGGGCTCTCGTTCGGCGTGGTGGGCCGCAAGCAATTGGGCGCGCTCCGGGACATCCTCGACAACCCGAAGCTCCAGCACCGGGCGGTGCTGGTGGTGGTGCACCACGCGCCCGTCGCGCCGTCTGGCCGCAAGGACCACCTCTTCCACGGGCTGTTGGACTCGGACGCCCTGTTGAAGATGCTGCCGGGCCCGAGGTTCGCGGTGCTCCACGGCCACATCCACAAGCGCTACCACCACCCGGCCACCGACAAGCGGCCGCACACGTTCGGCGCAGGCTCCTCCACCGAGCAGGGCCACGAGGGTTTCTGGATCATCGACGTCCGGGACGGGCTGGTGGTGGGGGGCACCGCGCACGCGCCCATCGACGTCGCTCCGGAGGAGGCGGCGGCGGCCAGGGCAGCAGGAGCTGGGCCCGTAGTAGAACAGGCGCCATGAGCCTCGCGGCCCCGCGCCCGGTCCACGATCCAGACTTCGAAGAGCTCCGCTTCCTCCGGAATCTGAAGAAGGAGGTGGATGACCTGCTGGAAAACAGCCTGCGCGGGCGGGAGAGCCTCGCCGAGACCTTCGCCCGCGCGCTGCCGCGGGCCTGCCTTCTGGCGGGGGCGCGGGGGGCCGTGGTCACCTCCCTGAACGAAGAGCTCCGCGAAGAGACCTGGGCGCACGGTGACTTCTCTCCGGTGCACCCCAGCAAGGCCCTGGCGGACCATCCCCAGGGCGTCTTCCGCTTCGGGGCCCACACGCTGGTGACCCAGGCGTTGGACGTGGCGGGCACGACGGTGGGCCGGATCGGTCTGCTCTTCGAGGGTGACCGCCAGAACCCGCCGCTGGCCGCGCGCTGCCTGCGCACGGTGGAGACGGTGGCGGAGGAGTTGGACGCGGTGCTGCTCCAGGTGCAGACCGCGTCCGAAAAGCAGGGGCTCATCCTCGAGGTCAACGAGCACCTCGCCAACCCGGTGTTCGAGGTGGGGATGGACCGGGCGGTGCAGCGCATCGCCGAGCGGGTGCTCCTGCCGGGGATGATGCTCCTGTACCGGGACGCGGTGGACCCCCAGGTGACGCACTACCGCGTCTGGCGCGAAGGGCAGCTCGAGGCGGCCTCCGGGCGCCGTTCCTGGCGGGAGCTCGACGAGGCGTTGGGCGCCTGGGGCACCGAGCTCATCTCGCGCGGGGACGCGCGGCTGCAGGACGTGGTGGGCGCTTCGAGGCTCATCGAGACCCTGCTGATTTCAGGAGGCGGCGGCGTCGGTGGCGGCGGCAGACCGCTGGGCAAGCTGGTGGTGTGGTCTGAAGGGCCGGGGTTCTCGGCCTTCGCGCTGGACATCATCCGGGTGGTGGCCTCCGCGCTGGCGCAGCGGCTGATGGACTACAACCGCGAGCGCTCGCACCTCTCCCAGTTCTTCTCTGCGCGGATCATCGACGAGTTGTTGCGGGACCCGGACTACGAGCGCAGGTACCTCGCGCCGCGGGAGGAGGAGGTGGGCATCCTCTTCGCGGACATCAACGGCTTCACCCGCATCAGTGAGCAGGTGCTGGAGTCCCCCAGCCGCATCGGCCGCTTCGTGGACCGCTGGAGCGACGGAGTGGTGGACATCCTCTGGAAGCACGGCGCGGTGTTCGACAAGATGGTGGGGGACTGCGTCATCGGCTTGTTTGGGCCGCCGTTCTTCCGCGGGTCACGGCTCGAGCGGGCGGAGGCCACGGTGCGCGCGGCGATGGAGATCCAGGCCTTCACCCGGCAGATCACCGCAGAGGTGCCGGAGGTGGAGCGCATCCGCCAGGTGCTCGGGACGGATGGGCTGGGGGTGGCCATTGGGCTCAACCTGGCGCCAGCCTTCTGTGGGCTGTTTGGCCCCAACCAGGACTACACCGGGTTCTCCACCGGCATGAACCAGACCGCGCGCCTGCAGTCTCTGGGCGGGTTCCGGCAGACGCTGGTGATGGCCTCTTTGAAGGACGCGGTGGCGCAGAGCGAGGCCCCGGAGCTCCAGGCGCTGACCTACGGGCCTCTGGCGGAGTCGGAGGTCAAGAACGTGTCTCAGCCGTTGCGGTACTACGAGCTGCGCGGGTCCTGACGGGTTCGCTCAGGCGTCCAGCGCCGTCTGGGTCCAGGCGCGGATGAAGTGGACCCAGTTCTTTTCGTCCACCATCACCTGCCACTCGGTGTTCGGCTTCAGCGGCAGCCTCCTGCTCACGAACGCGTGCAGGTGGTCCGCGGCCCGCTGCGGGGTGAGCCCCGGGGCGCGAAAGGCGATGCGCAAGAACGCCTGCAAGGACGGCGAGACGTCCACCGACGCGCAGATGCGAAGTCCGCCCACCTGCCGCTGGTAGTCCGGGTTCTGGCCCGGCCGGCGCCAGGGCGAGTCCTTCAGCTCCGAGAGGACCACCCAGTTCTCCGCGCGCAGGATGAACGCGAGCAGGTCCGCCCCCGCCTCCTCCAACGTTCCGCTCTCGTGAATCGACAGCATCCCGGCCCTCCCGCGTTGGGGTCAGAATTTGCCAACGCCCTCTGCGGGCGCAAGGGCTGGCGGCCTTTTTCGGATGCGGGTTCGGCAGGTGACAGCGCGCGTGTCGCACGGTGACTTGACGGAGATCCGCGGCGGGGTCGTGCGGGGCGCGCGCACTTTGCCCGGGGTGTCTCGCGAAAATTTGGCGAGGCGCACAGCGGTGGGGACTTGATGTGCGTCACCGCCCCGGCCCGGGAGGCTGTACTGCCCTGTTGCCCGGTCGGCAGCTACCCAGGCATTGCGAGCGGGAGCGGGTTTGTGGGCGGGGGCGCTCTGTGGAACGCTCCCGCCGCCGTGCCAAAGATCACCATTCGAGTCGCGAACCCCGGGAAGCAGGAGGCGCAGGTCCTCTCCGAGCTCTCCACCGGAAACTTGTTCATCCGTGCGGACAAATTCCTGCCACTCGGCAGCGAGGTGCAGGTGGATCTGCATCTGCCGTCGGCGTCGGAGATGTTGCCGCTGCGCGCGAAGGTGGCGCGCATCGTGGACGACGACGCGGCGCGCGCGCGCAAGGCCTCGGGGATGGGGCTGGCGGTCGATCTCTCGCATGAGCCAATCCGCTCGCGGTTCGCAGCGTTGCTCACGCAGCATCACCTGCCGGTGAACCTGCCGCCGGCCGCGCCCACGCCCCAGGCGAGCGCGACGCCCCCTCCACCGCCGCCCTCCGCGAAGCGGCCCAACGGGCGTCAGAACGGCGCCATCGCCATTCCGCTGCCGGGCTCCGTTGCTCCGCCGCCTGCGGACGCGCGCCCGTCGCTTCCGCCTGCGGACGAGGCGGATCTGCATCCTGCTGCTTCGGCGCCTTCCTCTGCCGCGAACGGCACCAACGGGTCGTCTCTGCCGAGCGACTGGCCGGCGTCCTGGGCAGATCTCGTGAAGGACACGCCGCGCCCGGCGGAGGCGAAGCCCGCGCCGTTCCCCTTCGCCCGCGCCGAACCCCAGGCCGCCCAGGCAGTCCCGCTGCCCGGTCCCGTTCCGGTGGCACCGGTCGCGTCTGCGCCCCCGCCCATGCCTGATCCGGTTGCGCCGGCGGCGCCCGCAGCGCCCGCGGTCGACATCCAGGCGCTCGAGGCGCGGATGCAGGAGCTGGAGAAGTCGCTCGCCGAAGCGCGCAACCTGGCGATGAGGGCGGAGAGCGCGCGGGAGACCGCCGCTGGGGACCACGAGCTGGTGGTGAAGCGGCTGTATGAGGAGATCGCCGCGGTGCGCGCGCAGAAGCTCGCCGCGCCGCCGCCTCCCGCCTTGTCCGCGCCGCCGGCCGCGGCACCCCGGCGCAGCGCGACGATGCCGGCCCTCTTCGGTCTGGTCATCGGCGCGGCCGCCGTCGTCGCGGTGCTCCTCTTCGTGCCGGACGCGCGCAGCATGTTGGGGCTCTCCTCGCCGCCACCGGTGGTGCCGCAGCCGCCGCCGGTGGCGGTGACCCCGCCGCCCGAGCCCGAGCCCGCGCCGGTCGCCCAAGCGAAGCCTGCGCCGGAGCCTCTGGCCGCGGCCACGGAGCCTGGGGCGGAGGCGAAGCCCGAGCCTGTCGCCGAGGTGAAGCCTGCGCCGGTGGCCGAGGTGAAGCCTGAGCCTGTCGTCGAGGTGAAGCCTGCACCCGTGGCAGAGGTGAAGCCTGCGAGCAGCGTGAAGCCGGCCACGTACGGGAAGCTGAACCTGCGCTCGGACTACCCGGCCACGGTCTACGTGAACGGCCGCCGCGCCGGTAGGGCCCCGCTGAGCGGCGTCCGCGCGAAGTCAGGCAAGGTCTACGTCCGCTTCGACTGCGTCGTCGAGGACACGCTGATGCGCGGCAAGAGCCGCACGGTCAACCTCGACGAAGACGGCGTCGTCACCATCGACCACGCGTGCGTGGAGTAGGTCCGCTCCTTCACGACGAGGCGCTGCCGCCGCCGCTGTTCCGGCGGCTCGCCCGCGAGGTGAAGGCGCTCGGCAAAGAGCGGCTGCGCACGACGTACCAGACCACCTTCTGGTTCGACCTGACGGGGCAGCCCTCCTGCCTGCCCGAGGCCGCGGCGCTGCACCTGCGCACGCTGCTGCCCTCGGCGCCTCGCAAGCGGGTGGTGGGCGTGGAGTGGTGGCTCTCCCGGATGTGGACCGGGGATGTCCGCGTGGACTTCCACCGGGACCGCGACGAGCGGCGCTTCTTGCGCTCGGGCGCGCTCATCCACCCGCGCTGGTCTTCGGTGTTCTTCCTCAACCGGGTGAAGGGCGGGCTTCTGGCGGTGACCTCCGCCTTGCCCAACGAGGACAACGAGAGCTGCGCGCCGGACCGGTTGGACTTCGACCTGGTGGCGCCGAAGCCGAACCGCTTCACCGTGTTCGACGGGAAGCTGACGCACGGCGTGCTCGACGCGCAGAACCAGATCCCCACGCGGCCTCGGCCGGGGGAGGGCGAGTTGCGACTCGCGGTCATCTTCAACTGGTGGCACCTGAGGCCGGAGGACACGCCGCGCTGGGTGGACACTCGCATCTACCGAACGCTGGCGGTTGCGGGCGCGCGCGGTTAGCTCTTCGCGCCATGCGAATCGTCATCACCGGAGCGAACCGGGGCATCGGGTTGGAGTTCTGTCGGCAGTACCTCGGGCGTGGAGAGACCGTGGACGCCGCGGCCCGCAGGCCGGACGAAGCGAAGGAGCTCCAGGCGCTGGCGGCCTCTTCGGGCGGCAGGCTGCGCATTCATGCGTGCGACGTGCAGGACGACGCGTCGGTGAAGGCGTTCGCCGCGTCGGTGGCTGAAGGTCCGGTGGACCTGCTCATCAACAACGCGGGTGTGATGGGCGAGATGCAGAGCCTGGAGGCGCTGGACCTGAGCGACGTGCAGAACACGTTCGACGTGAACGCGCTGGGACCCATCCGGGTGACCCGGGCCCTCTTGCCGCTGCTGCAGAAGGCGAAGGGGGCGAAGGTGGCGCACATCACCTCGAAGATGGGCGCCGTCTCGGACAACACCTCCGGCGGCGCCTACGGCTACCGGATGAGCAAGGCCGCCTTGAACATGGCGTCCAAGTCGATGGCGGTGGACTTCGCAGACACAGGGCTCACCTTCATCGTGGTGAACCCCGGCTGGGTGCAGACCGACATGGGCGGTGGCAACGCGCCCACGCCGGTGGAGGAGTCGGTGGGAAACCTCATCCGCGTCTTCGACCGCGTGGGCTTGAAGGACTCGGGGAAGTTCTTCAACCACACGGGTGAAGAGGTTTCATTCTAGGCGTGTGCCGCCGGGCCGCCTCAGGGATTCAGCCGTTGCGTGGTCCACGGCGCATCCGGCGAGGCGCGCAGGTAGACGTCCCGGTCGTGCAGGCGGCTCTCCCGGTTGCGCCAGAACTCGATGCGGTCTGGCAAAACGCGCAGCCCGGTCCAGTGCGGCGGGCGCGGGACCTGGCGGCCTTCGTATTCGCGCTCCAGTTCCGAAACCTTCGCCTCCAGCTCTTCGCGTGACGCGAGCTCTTCGCTCTGCCGTGACGCCCACGCCCCAAGCTGGCTGCCGCGGGGACGGGTGGCGAAGTAGGCGTCCGCCTCGTCGTCGCTCACCTGTTGCACCGGACCTTCGATGCGCACCTGCTGCTCGAGCGCCGGCCACCAGAAGTTCAGCGCCACGAAGGGGTTCGCCAGCGCCTCCTTGCCCTTCCGCGACTGAAGGTTGCCGTAATAGACGAACCCGCGCGCATCCACGCCCTTGAGCAGCACCACCCGGCTCGACGGACGTCCAGTGGGGCCCACCGTGGAGAGGGTCATGGCGTTGAAGAGGTCGGGGTAGGCGCGCTTCGCCTCCTCATAGAGGGCGATGAACCGGGCGACGGGGTCTGGATTCATGACGCAGGACGCTACGCCCGCCGCCGCAAAAGGGAAGTGAAGCCCGAGGGCACATGGGGCATCGTGCGTGATGAATGCGAATACTTTTCCTCGCCTCGGAGGTGCACCCCTTCTCCAAGACGGGCGGCCTCGCGGACGTGGCAGGGGCCTTGCCGGCAGCCCTGGCCAGACTCGGCCACGACGTGCTGGTGGCCACCCCCCTGTACGGCAAGGTCTTGCGCGAAGGCGTCGAGGACACCGGCCAGCCCCTGGAGCTCCGCTTCCCCTTCGGCCGGGAGGCGGCGTCCTTGCACCTGTCGGAGCAGGGCGAAGGGCACCGGGTCCTCTTCATCGGCAGCCGGCGCTTCTTCGACCGTCCGGAGCTGTACGGGGATGCAGGCGGGGACTACCCCGACAACCACCTGCGCTTCGGCTTCTTCGGGATGGCGGCGCTCTCCGGCGCCCTGAAGCTCGGGTTCATCCCTGACATCGTCCACCTCAACGACTGGCAGACGGGACCTGTGGCGGTGGCCCTGCGCGCGGGCTACGCGCAGAGCCCCCTGGGCGGCGCCAAGAGCGTCTTCACCATCCACAACATGGCGTACCAGGGGTTCTTCTCGCAGCACGCCCTCACCGAGCTGGGGCTGCCGCGGGAGCTCTTCCATCCCGGCGGGCTCGAGTTCCACGGCCAGCTCAACTTCATGAAGGCCGGGCTGGTCTACGCGGACGCCCTCACCACCGTGTCCCCGCGCTACGCCTTCGAGGTGCAGACGCCCGAAGGCGGCTGGGGCCTGGACGGCGTCTTGCGCGCGCGCGCCAAAGACCTGCATGGGCTCGTCAACGGCGTGGACGTGGAGGAGTGGAACCCGGCGAAGGACGCGTTCTTGCCCGCGCGGTACGATGCGAAGGACCTGTCCGGGAAGTCCTTCTGCAAGCGCGCCCTGCAAGATCGCTTCGGGCTCGAGCACGGTGACCCCAGGCGCGCCCCGCCCCTGTTCGGGCTGGTGAGCCGGATGGTGTCGCAGAAGGGGTTCGACATCCTCCTGCCGGCCCTGCCGTACCTGCTGGACCGGGGTGCGCAGGTGGTGGTGCTCGGGTCCGGGGATCCGCGCTACCAGCAGGGCTTCCGGGAGCTCGCTGCGCGGTACCCGGGCAAGCTGGGGCTTCACTTCGGCTACGACGTGGCGCTCAGCCACCTGGTGGAGGCCGGCAGCGACTTCTTCCTGATGCCGTCTTTGTACGAGCCGTGCGGCCTCAACCAGATGTACTCGCTGCTCTACGGGACGGTGCCCCTCGTCCGGGCGGTGGGCGGGCTGGACGACACGGTGCGAGACCTCGCCGAGCCTTCGGGCACCGGCCTCAAGTTCGGGCCCTTCGAGCCGGGCGCGCTCGCCCACGCCATGCAGCGGGCCCTGGACCTGTACGAAGACCCGAAGGCGCTTCGCGAGGTGCGCCGCCGCGGGATGAAGGAGGACTTCTCCTGGGACCGCTCCGCGCGCGGGTACGAGGCGCTCTACGAGTCACTGCACGGGCGCAACGGGCTCCCGGCGGTGCGCAAAGCGAAGTAGCCTGCCGCGCGTGGCCCAGGACTCCGAGCTCGGCGGGTACCAGATCGTCGGTCGCCTCGCCGTAGGCGGCATGGCGGAGGTGTACCAGGCCCGCGCCAAGCCGACCACGCAGCGCAGCGCCGGCGAGCCGGACGACGTGGTGCTCAAGCGCCTGTTGCCCACGTTCCGCAACGACGGCGGGTACGTGAAGCAGTTCGTGGACGAGGCCAAGCTCACCGTCCGCCTTCGCCACCCGCACATCGTCCGCACCTTCCGCTGCTTCAAGGCGGGGCCGGACTACCTGATGGTGCAGGAGCTGGTCTCCGGACGGACCCTGGGGTTCATGCAGGACCTGCTCGTGAAGTCCGGCGCGCAGATGCCGCCGCCGGCCGCCACCTTCATCGTCTACTGCGTGCTCAAGGCGCTCGAGTACATCCACCGCGCGAGGCCGGGGGAGGGCTCGGGCACCATCGTCCACCGGGACGTGAACCCGGCCAACGTGCTGCTTTCGGTAGCGGGCGAGGTGAAGCTCACCGACTTCGGCGTCGCGGACGTGGAGGGGCAGATGGGTGGCGAGGCCGGCGCGCTCCGGGGGACGCTCGGGTACATGAGCCCCGAGCAGGTCCTGGGCCGGCCGGTGGACCAGCGCGCGGACCTCTTCAGCGCTGGCATCATCCTCTGGGAGCTCTTCGCCAATAGGCGCCTGTACGACGGCGGAAGCGAACTGGAGCTCATGCACCAGGTGCGCGACGCGAAGGTGCCGAACCTCGTCCAGGCCGCGCCGCACGTGCCCGAGTACGCCGCGCAGATCGTCCGCAAGGCGCTCTTCGCTGACCCGCAGCTCCGCTTCCAGACGGCCACCGACTTCTCGCGGGCGCTGGAGCTGCTCGCGCAGCGCAACGGCTGGCCGCTGACGGTGGAGGCGCTGCGGCCCCTGTTGGGCGGATGAGCGCGCGCGTCCTTCTCTTCGGCGTGGTCTCCAGCGCGGCGTTGGCCTTCGCGCAGGGAGGCTGTGCGCGCTTCACGCGGCCGGCGCCGGAGGAGGCGGTTCGGGTGGACGAGGTGGGGCTGCGCTTCGGGCCCGGCGAGCAGGGTGAGCTGGAGCTGTCTTTCACGGCGCGCTCTCCCGCGCTGCAGGCCGGCGCCTACACCGAGGTGACCTGGGAGTTGTGGCTGGGCGGCCGGTGGTTCGCCGCCGGGACGCAGGCGCTCGCGGAGCCTGCGCCCAAGGAGCAGGCCCACACCTTCCGGGTCCGGGCGCCGCT
>CAZQVZ010000035.1:0-23604 GCA_964596895.1 uncultured Myxococcaceae bacterium | reverse complement strand
TTTCTGACGCGGAAGTACCACCTCGTCCCGTTCTACGAGCCGAACGACGAGAACCCCTACCTCGCGGACTTCTACAGGGACATGAAGACGTGGGCGTTCCGCTCGCAGCTCTTCTTCCTCTCCCGGAAGTTCCAGCTCCACCGGCAGATGGACCAGGCCGAAGGCACGGTCCTGCAGGACAGGACCCTGTACGAAGACGCGGAGATCTTCGCGCGGAACCTCCACCGGCAAAGGTTCATCGACAAGCGGGACTGGGGGACCTACTGGTCCTTGTATGAGGGCATCTCGCAGTCGGTGCGGCCGCCGGACCTGATGATCTACCTGCGCTGCCCGGTGAAGACGCTGAAGGAGCGGATCGCGCTGCGCGGCCGGGAGATGGAGCAGGAGATCCCCACCGCGTACCTCAAGCGCCTGAACGACCTCTACGAGGACTGGTTCGAAAGCTACAAGCTGTCGCCGGTGCTGGTGCTGCCCACCGACAAGCTGGACTACATCCAGGACCTCGTGGACCGCGTGGATCTCTTCCGCAAGATCGAGAGACATCTGTGAAGGAGGTCTACATCCTCGCCACGCGCCGGACCGAACCGGTGCCTCTCGAGACCCTGACCGAAGCGCTCTCCGCAGAAGAGGTGGAGATCATCACCGGGGACGGGGGCGGGTACTTCCTCGCCGTCGTCTCCGGAGAGGCGCGGACGGAGATCCGCTTCGAGGCGCTGGCGGGGACCCTGGGCTGGACGCCGGACTTCCTCACCGGCAGCCCCGACGCGCAGACGGTCCTGAAGGAGGCGCGCGGGTTCTACCGGGTGGGCTTCGAATTGGGGCGGCCGCAGGCGTCGGTGGCGGTGTTCGAGGCCCTGTGGTGCGCGCGGACGGTGATGGACCTGGTGGAGGACGCGGTGCTCCTGGACGTGACCTCCTACAAGCTGCACGAAGGGGAGGACGTGCGGGAGATCACCGAGCTGGACTTCGACATCCGGGACCACGTGAACCTGCACGCGGTGGCGGTGGAGGAGGGGCAGAACCCCCTGTGGGTGCATTCGCACGGGATGGAGAAGTTCGGCGCGCGGGACGTGGAGGTCTTCCAGCTCGCGGAGGCGGACCTGCCGGCGGCCGAGGCCTTCTTGCACCAGCTCTGCACGGATCTCGCGTTCGGCCACGGGCCGCCGTTGCGCTCCACCGTGGACACCGGCGAAGAGGCCTTCATCCTGGTGCCGTCCGAAGAGGCGCGCGCGAGCCTGATGGGCGTGCCGCTCGACGCGTTCGACGGCCATGAGGGCATGTTCCTCACCGTGCTCTCGCGCAGCGGCCGGCACAACCTCACCGAGCTGTTGGCCCCCTACCGCGAGCACTTCGACGACGAGCCGCCGGAGCGCGCCGAGGCCCTGCTTCAGCAGGCGCAGGCGCTGCTCCCCGCCTTCAAGGCGCGGTTTCTACGCAAGGGGTTGATGGAGCCGTTGTCCTTCCGCGTCCGCGCGCCGTTCGAGTCCCATCCCGACGGAGACCCGGTGCAGGAGGACCTGTGGGCGGAGGTCCTCACCTGGGAGGACGGGGGGCTGGTGGGGAAGCTGGTGGATGGCGGCGCGCACACCACCGAGTGGCGGAAGGGCGCGCACGTGCGGATAGACGAGTCCTCCATCAACGCCATAGCGCTCGGGCAGGAAGGGCGGATGATCGAGGACGAGGAGCTGCAGCAGGTCCTCTCCGCCGAACGGCCAATGTGATTCCCGGGGCGGCCCCCTCACCCTCGAGCGGAGGGAAGCAGGGCGCTTCGGGTCAGCGCGCGGCGACGGAGGGCGCGGGCGCGGCAGGCGGCAATACGGTGGCGAACCCCATGAACAATTCTCCGGTGAGCCGCTGGGTGGCGCCGTTGCCGGGCGCGCGCAGATAGTCGTTCACCACCTGGCCGCTCTGGGGATGCCGCCTGGCCGAGGGGAACTGCAGGTTCATGCGGTAGCGGACGACGCCGCGGTTCACCCGGTGGATCACCGTGATGGTGCCGTCTTTGCGCGCATCCTCGACGATGCCGATGTGCGTGAGCCCGTCGTTGCGGCGGCCGTCGCGGTTGACGTCGTAGGTCTCGCGGAAGAAGACGAGGTCCCCGGGCAGGGGCCAGCCACCTTCATAGATGCGGCCGTGGCGCTGCGCGTACCGGTAGATGGCGGTGACCGCGTTGTCCCCGGGCTGGTACTCCGAGAGCAGCTCGAGCCCGGCCTGGCCATACACGCCGCGGATGAGGCCGGTGCAGTCGCTCGGGTAGCGGGTTTGGCCGAGCACCACCGACTTCTGGCCGACGAGACTCCGCGCGTCCCCGACGATCTGCGCCCGCAGCTCCGAAGGGGAGAGGGACGCGGCCCTGCGCGCGGCGGCGCTGGCCTTCGCCCCGCGGGTGGACGCGCGCTGCACCTCTGGAGGTGCAGATGGAACGGCCCGGGGCGCCGCGCCGCGGGTATACGGACGGAACGCCGCCTGGGCACCGACCGAGCGGGCACCCACCGGCGGTCCGGAGACACAAGCGGCGCAGAGGAGGCAGGCGAGCGCGGCGAAGACGGCAGAGCGCATGCGGGGGATGGTCACCCCGTCGCCAGAGGTGGTCAAAAAAGGTGGTACCTTGCTCCTCGCCCGTGCGTCGTTCACCAACGTTCGTCCCGCTCCTCGTCAGCGCCCTGTCATTCGCCCTCTGTGCCTGCGCGTCGGGTGCGTGGAACTCCGCCCGCGAGGCGGACACCGCCGAGGCCTACCGCGCCTTTCTGCGCGAGCACCCGAAGGACGACAACGCGGACGCCGCGCGGGTGGCGCTCGAGGAGAAGGAGTTCGAGGCCGCGGCGGCTGGGCATTCGATCCTCGCGTACAAGCGCTACCTCGAGGAGTTCCCCGACTCGCAGCACGCCTCCGCGGCGCGGGGGCGGCTCGAAGGGCTGCGCTTCAACGCGGCCCGGGAGGTGGGCACCGCTCAGGCGTGGCGCCAGTTCCTGAGGGAGCACCCGGACGCGGTCAACCGCGCAGAGGCGGAGCAGCTGCTCCTGGAGGCCGAGTTCAAGGAGAGCGCCCGAGAAGGCGCCCCGGCCGCGGAGCTCGAGCGGCTGGTGCGCACCCACGATGACGACCCGCGCAGGCTGCAGTTGCAGCGCCGCCTGGACGAGGCCGCGTTCGAAGAAGCCCGGCGGACCGACAGCGCGTTCGCGTACTACGACTACCTCCAGGCCTTCCCGGCGGGCGCGCACCGCCAGGCGGTGCAGGAGCGGCTCCTGGTGCTGCGGCTGACGGGGATGCTCGTCTCCGGCCAGCTCGAAGCGGCGAAGGCGGCGCTGGCGCGCACCCCGCTGCAGGGCGCCGCCGCGGAGCTGGAGGCGGCGCTTTCGCGCGCCGAGGCCCAGGCGAAGCTTCAGCAGACGAAGGACCCGGTGGTGCGCGCCGCGCTCGCGGCCCACTACCTGCGCAGCGTCCCGGATCTGGAGAAGGCGCTGGCCGCGCCGGATCCTCTGGACCGCTGGCAGGCCGCCGAAGAGCTGGGACACCACGTGACGGTGGCGGTGATTGACCCCCTGCTCGACCAGGTCCGCGCGGCCAGAAACCCGCTGATCCGCCAGCACGCCTTCGACTCCCTTCGCCGGGTCCTCCAGGCGCTGCCGCCCACCGTGGCGCAGTACGAGCTCGCCACCCGGGTGCAGGCGCTGCAGCCGAAGGCCGAAAGCCCGGAGACGTGGGTGGTGCTGGCGGTGCTCCTGGACCTGTCGGACCGGCTGGGGGACGCCGCCTCGGAGTACCAGCGCGCGTGGGAGGGGGCCGCGCCCAACCCCATGGTCCTGCGCCGGTGGGTGGAGATCCGCGCGAAGCGGGGCCAGCCGTTCTCGTCTGCGGTGGCCGCCCGCCAGCTCGCGCTGTGGGCAAAGGACGTGGCGCACGGGCTTTCCCCGCCCACCGATCCCCAGGCGCGGGTGGCGGTGACGGACGCCCGGACGGTGTGCGCGGCGGCAAAGAGCGCGGCGCACGCCCTGGAGGTCATCCGCTCGGTTCCCGCCGAGCAGGTGGAGTTCCCCGAGGACCTCGCGCGGTTCCGCGTGGAGGCGGAGGAGGCAGCGCAGCTCGCGCGGGCCCGGCTGGCGGACTTCGAGCTGAGGCTTCAGACGCAGGATGCGCACGCGCGCACCTGTGACGACGCGCGGGTGGCGGACCGGGTGGCGGAGGCGGAGCGGCTCCGCGCGGACGCCCTGAAGCGGCTTCTGCAGCGGCCCGGAACAGACGCGGGGAGGGTGGCGGTGGAATGGGCGCGCGAGCGGGATCCGTCGAAGGAGATCCGGGCGCTCGCGGCGGAGCGGGTCCCCTGAGATTTGTTTTTCGGAAACGAAGGGGTGAAGGCACACTGGCGGCCTTCAGGGCACGGGCGGATGGGTGAGAGAACGCGCATCATCGGGATAGACCTCGGCACGACGAACACGTGCGTCGCCTCGGTGCGCAACAAGATCCCCAAGGTGGTCCCCACCGACCGCGGGAACCTGATCCTCCCCTCCGTCGTCGCGCTCAACACCAAGGGGGACGTGATCGTCGGTGCGGTGGCGCGGGACCAGATGGTCACCAACCCCACCAACACCATCTACGGCGCCAAGCGCCTCATCGGCCGCAAGTACAACTCGCGGGTGGTGCAGGAGCTGAAGTCCTACTTCAACTACGAGATCGTCGAAGGGCCCAACGGGGACGCGGCGGTGAACCTCGGCGGGAAGCTGACCACCCTGCCGCAGATCTCCTCGCTGGTCCTGGGCCAGGTGAAGACCATCGCCGAGCAGTTTCTGGGCGGCAGCGTGGACGCGGCGGTGATCAGCGTCCCCGCCTACTACAGCGACAACCAGCGGCAGGCGGTGAAGGAGGCGGGGCGGCTGGCGGGCTTCGACGTCAAGCGCATCGTCAATGAACCCACCGCGGCGGCGCTGGCGTACGGGTTCAACCGCGGGCTGGACCAGAAGGTCCTCGTCTATGATCTCGGCGGCGGCACCTTCGACATGTCGGTGCTGCACGTGGCCGGCAACGTGTTCGAGGTCATCGCCACCGGCGGCGACACGTTCCTGGGCGGCGTGGACTTCGACAACCGCGTCATCGACTACGTGCTCGAGGCCTTCCGCCAGCAGGAGAAGGTGGACCTCTCGCAGAGCGCCATTGCCCTGCAGCGGATCAAGATGGCGGCAGAGGCGGCGAAGATAGACCTCACGCTGATCGCCAACACGATCGTGGAGTTGCCGTACATCGAAGAGCGCAAGGGCAAGCCGGTGGATCTCCGGGTGCCGCTGTCCCGGGACCAGCTCAACGCGCTCACCAGCGACCTGGTGGACCGGACCTTCCAGATCTGTGACCAGGTGCTGGAGGAGAAGGGCATCCGCCGCACCGACATCGACGAGGTGATCCTCGTCGGCGGGCAGAGCCGGATGCCGCTGGTGCAGCAGAAGATCCAGCAGCACTTCGGCAAGCCTGCGCGCAAGGGAGTGCACCCGGACGAGTGCGTGGCGCTGGGCGCAGCGCTGCTCGGAGACTCGCTGGGCAGCATCGACGCGGTGACGCTGGTGGACGCCCTGGCCATGCCCATTGGCTACGGGCTGCCCAACGGGCGGTTGCGCAAGGTGCTGGAGAAGAACTCGCTGTCGCCGGTGTCGCGCAGCTTCCGGCTGCCGCCGCCCGCGGAGGCCGGCGCGAGCCACATCGAGCTCGACATCTTCCAGGGCGAAGCGGACCGGATCACCGACAACGAATACCTGGGCACGGTGCGCGTGCCGGCGTCCGCCGCGGGCAACAAGATCGACTTCCGGCTGACCGAAGAGACGCTCCTGAAGATCTCCGTCGAAGGGCCGGGCGGCAGGATGCGGGAGATGCCGCTGGACGCCACGCACCTGCCGGAGTCCCTGGCGCGGGCGCTGGCGGAGGACAAGGCGCGGCGCGGGGCAGAAGGGCAGAGCGCGTCACCGGGCGACGCAGACGGCGACAAGGGCTTGTTCTCCAGCCTTCGCCGGATCCTCGGGCGCGGCTAGAGACGAAAGAGACACACATGGCGATCTTCCCTTCGAAGGAGTGGTGCGAGCAGGCGGTGCGGCTCGTGAACGAGGACCCCGAAGCCGCGCAGGCCGGCGCAGGCTGGGAGGGTGACTTCGGCGCGGTGATCCTCCCGGAGCCCGGCAAGCTGGCAAAGCCGTTCACGGCGTGGGTGGTGCCGAAGGACGGGCGGATCGAGAAGCTGAAGATCCTCGCGGACCCGGATGACCTCGAAGAGATTGAACCCGCGTACCTCGCGCGCGCGCCCTACTCGGTGTGGAAGGGCTTGCTGCAGGGCACGCTGGATCCGGTGGAGGCGGTGCTCAAGCGGCGCATCGATCTGAAGGGCGACGTGCAGCCCCTGATGGAGCGGCTGCGCTACAAGGGCGTGGCGGACCGGGTGTTGGCGAAGCTTCAGACCACGTTCCTCGACGAGTCGGGTCAGTAGCCCGGCCGCCGGGCCGTCACCAGGAACAGCAGGGGTCGTTGGAGGACGAGATGGGGATCCGGAAGGCGCTCAAGAAGCAGGCGATGAGCCTCTCGCAGAAGGCCATGCAGACGCTCATGGCGGACGACAAGCGGGCCCTGCAGCTCGCCTCCGCCCTCGGGAAGGTGCAGAAGGGCAAACAGGCGCTGGACAAGGGGCAGGAGGACGTCCTGCGGGCGCTGAACTTCGCGGCGAAGGGCGACTACAAGGCGCTGGGGAAGAAGTTCGCGTCGCTCAAGCGGCGGGTCCGGGAGCTGGACGAAAAGCTGGATGAACTCGCCGCGAAGCGGTGATTGACAGGGGCGGGCCCCTTTGGCAAATAGGCCGCCCTCGCAGTTCGGGCACATAGCTCAGCGGTAGAGCACTGCCTTCACACGGCAGGGGTCCCAGGTTCGAAACCTGGTGTGCCCACAGAAGAGAAGGCCCGGGGTTGCCCACAAGGTGACTCCGGGCCTTTTGTTTTCCCGGGAGCGCGGATGGGCACCTGGCAGTCGCGAGCCGCGCTCCTGGCCCTGCTCGGCCTGTACGCCCTGCTGGCGGTGCCCACGCTTTGGGACCCGCCGCTCGGCCGGGACAGCTGGCGCGAGACGGACGTCCTCATGGTGGGCCGCAACTTCTGCCGCGAAGAGGCGCCCCTGTGGCGCCCGCGGGTGGATCAGCGCCCTGGGGGAGAGGGCGTCACCGGGATGGAGTTCCCCCTGCTCAACTTCGTCACCGGGAAGCTCTGGTGCGCGGGGTTGGACCACGTGGCGGTGAGCCGGACGGTGGGGCTCTCGTTCGCGCTGGTGGCCATCACCGCGCTGTGGGGGCTCTCGCGGACCTGGCTGGGCGAAAGCTCGGCGCTCTTCGCGGCTTGCGCCTTCGCCTTCTCGCCGCTGCTCCTCTACTACGGGCGCTCGGTGCAGCCGGACGTGCCGGCCCTGGCGCTGGCGCTCTCGTCGCTCTGGGTGTTGCGGCGCGCGCTGGTCGAATCACCCAGACCGCCGGCGCCGTATCTCTTCGCGGCGGCGTTGATGGCGCTGGCGGTGCTCATCAAGCTGCCGGTGATCGTCTTCGGCCTGCCGGCGCTGGTGATGGTGACGGCGCGCTTCGGCGTCCGGGGCAGCCTGCGCAGACCCTGGCTCGCGCTCTTCCCGCTGGTGGCGCTGCTGCCGGCCTTCTTCTGGTACCGCCACGCCCGAGCGCTGCAGGAGGCATCCGGGCTGTACGTGTTCCGGCTCGGGCAGAGCTGGGAGGAGCTCGCAGCGGCGTGGACCGACCCCCGCTTCTACCAGCTGGTGTTCCTGCAGAAGCCCTTCGACGTCTACGCGTTCCCGCTCGTGTCGGTGCTGGCAGTGCTCGCGGTGTTGGGGCGGGTGGGAGGTGCTGCCCTGCGCCGGCGGAGCCCGGGCTGGTTGGGTGCGCTGGCGCTGGCGACGGTGGGGTACTTCTTCCTCACCGGCCACGCCGGCTCGCACCACGACTACTACGGGATCATGGCGGTGCCTTCGCTGGCGCTGCTCGCGGGCGCCGCAGTGCAGGAGGGGATGGAGCGGTGGCCCACCGCGCGGTGGCCGAAGGTGGCGGTGGGGGTCCTCCTTGCGGGTGCGGTGGGCTACGGCCTGCTCCGGAGCCAGGGCTTCTTCCCCAGGCCAGACGCGATGCGGCCACACCTCGAGGCCCGCGCCGTCATCGATCCGCGGCATGCGCCCTGGGTGCCGGTGCTGCTCTTCTCCAACGTGGATCCAACGCTCCTGTGGTCCCTGGATCGAAAGGGGCGGGTGGCGCCGCCGGAGGCGCTCCCGTGGTTCGAAGCGCTGGCAAAGCGGCCGCCGCTGTTGGTGGTGGACCGCGCCCGGGTGAAGGACGCCGAGCGCGAGGCGCTCGAGGCCCGGTTCGCCCAGGCAGGCTACGCGCGGGTGGTGCTGAACGAGCGCATCGCCGCCTGGGCGAGGTGAGCGGGCGGCGGAGCCGGAAGGCGCCCTTCCATCCTCCTGGCGGGCGAGCCTGCCGGGGCCGGAAGTTCGGGGCGAAATGCAGCGGCGGCGCCCATGGCCGCCTGAGCCGCCGCCTGCCCCGTCCGGCGCTCCTCATCCCCAACTTGAACGCAGACCCCTTCAATCACCTCTCCAGGAGGAGGAGCCACCATGGCGGACCAGGACACCACCGGCACCGAGAACATCGGCCGCCGCGGCAAGAACCTCGATGAGCTGCGGCGCCAGCGCAGTGAGGTGCGGCAGTCACAGACCTACAAAGCGTTCCTGAAGGACCTGTGCCGCATCGGCAACTACGACGAGGGCAAGGCGGAGCAGGCGGCGGTGAGCGTCCTGTGCCTGCTCGAGCAGCGGATCGTCTCCGGCGAGGCGGCGGACCTCGAGGCCCAATTGCCCCGGAAGCTGGTGGCGCTGCTCAACCGGTGTGAGCGCCACGAGAACCTGCGCCCGCGGGACCTGAACGCCGACAAGTTCCTGGAGCTGATCGCAGAAGACCTGGGCACCGACAAGCCGGAGGCGGAGACCCTCTTGCACCACGTCTTCCAGACCCTGAGAGAGCACGTGGACGAAGGCGAGCTGGACCAGGTGATCCACCAGCTGCCGAAGGACCTCCGGGCCTACTGGCAGCCCTCGGCGTAGCTGGCCCTCGCCTACTGGACCTGCAGCCGCGCCTCTTCCAGGAGCCGCGCGGTGTGCCCGGCCTGGGTGGGATCCACGCCCTGCGCCTGGCGGATCTTCAAGGCCCGCTCCAGGGCGGACACCGCATCTTTGGGTCTTCGCGCCAGCAGGTGCGCGCGGCCCAACCGCTCCAGCGTCTCAGCGAGGAGGTAGTGCTCCGCGCCGAGGGCGCCCTCGCGGATCGCCAGGGCCCGGCCGAGCGCCGCCTGGGCCTCTGCATGCCTGCCGAGGGTTGCGAGCACCTCTCCTTGCACCGTGAGGGAGGACGCGTTGTCGGGGTGCCCTGCGGGCAGGAGCTTCGCGCGCAGCGCCACCGCCCGGTCTGCGTGCACCTTCGCGTCCTTCGCGCGGCCCTGTGCGAGCAGGGATTCGGCGAGGTTCCCCAGGTAGGCAGACAGCCGCGCGGTTTCGCCCTGCGTGCGCTCTGCCAGCGCCAGCGCCCGCTCGTGCAGGGCCAGCGCCTCGTCGGTCCGGCCCATGGTCCTCAAGACGTTGCCGAGGTTCGTGAGCGGCGCGCCCAGGACCAGGTGCTCCGTCCCGACGGCGGCCTCATAGAGGGCCAGCGCCTGGCGGTGGTGGGCGGCGGCGGACTCGTATTGCCCCTGGCGGAAGTGGGTGTTGCCGAGATCGACGTGCACCCGCGCGACCTCCGGGTGGTCCGCGCCGAAGGCCTGCTTCACCAGCGGCAGGGCCTCCTCCAGGCTCGCCTGCGCTTCGGCGAACGCGCCCTGGCGGGTCTTCGTCACCGCGACCCGCACGAGGAGATCCGCGACGGCGGCGCTGCGCGGGCCGTCTACCCGCCGGCGCAGCTCCAGCGCGTCACGGAACGTGGCGAGCGCGTCCTGCAGCCTTCCTTCAGCGCGCAGGCGCTCACCTCGGGTGGCGAGCAGGTCCGCCTGGAGGTCTTCCCGGCCGGAGAGCCTCTGGACGGCGGCCTGCGCGTCCCTCTCGAGCTCGCGCGCTTCGTCGATGCGGCCGGCGAGGCTCGCGAGCCGAACCCTCTGCACCAGCGCCGCGGCGAAGAGCGCGTCATCGCCGGAGGCGACGCCCGCGCGCGCGGCCTTCTGGAACGTCGCTTCAGCCAGGGCGCGGTCCCCGGCCTTGAACTGCGCCTGGCCCGCGAGGAAGAGGGCCTGGGCGGTGAGCCTGTTCGCCTCGACCGCCTTCGCCTCCGAGAGCGCGGCTTCTGCGGTGGCGAGGCTGTCCGCATAGGCACCGGCGGCCAGCAGCGCCGCGCTGTGGGTGAGCGCCTGCACCAGGTCCGGGTGACGCTCGCTCTCTTCGATGAGCCCCGCGGCGACGCGGGCGGCGCCACAGGCGGCAGGATCCGGGAGGCTGCGGGCAGCGGCGGCGGCCTCCTCCACCGCGCGCCGGTCCGCTCCCGACCACACCCGCCCGAGCGCCTCGAGGTACCCGCGCTGCTGCTCGAGGCAGCCCTGGCGAAGGCGCATGGTCTCCAGCGGCTGTTCGTCGCGCAGCAGCGTGGCCTCGCAGGCCTCCACGCGGTGGGCCTTCCAACGCTCCGTCCATGCGTCGGTGAGGGAGGCTGCGGTCTGGAAGGTGGAGCCCGCGTAGGGCACGCCGGTGCGCTCGAAGCTCGCGCGGAGCTCTGCCTTGCGCGCGTCGTCCCAGATGCCCGCGAGGCCGTCCGTGAGGCCATCGCAGCGGCCGTTCTTCCAGGAGACGTAGAAGGCGCCCAGAAGCACAGACGCGGCGATCACCGTGGTGGAGCGCGCCAGCGCCAGCCAGTGCCGGCGGGTGAAGCTCTTGCGCGGCGACAGGTCCGCGAGCAGCGCCTCCATGGACGGGTAGCGCTCTTCGGGGTTGCCGCGCAGGCCTCGCAGCAGCGCGCGGTGGACGTGGCCGGGGACCCGCGCGGCGGCAGGCGGCGGTCGGATTTCGCCGCGCAGGGAGGCCAGGGTGAGGTCGCCCAGGGTCTTCCCGGCGAAGGGGCGCTCGCCAAAGAGGGCCTCCCAGGCGCTGACGCAGAAGCTGAACTGGTCGCCTTCGGGGCCGGTGACGGCGCCGCGCACCTGCTCTGGCGGCATGTAGCCCGGCGTGCCCAACACCGCGCCCGCCACCGTCAGGGGGGAGTGCAGGGGGCTGTCGTGACCTTCGCGCTGCTGCGCCACCGGCGTCCCTTCCGGCGCCACGGTGCCGCGAGCGCCGGCGGAGCGCGCGAGCCCGAAGTCGGAGACCTTCACCTCCCCGTCGGGGGTGAGCAGGACGTTCTCGGGCTTCAAGTCCCGATGGACGAGCCCGGCGCGGTGCGCGGCGCACAGGCCGCGGCCGGCGGCGAGCAGGACCGCGAGGACTTCATCGGTGGGGCGCTGGGTCTGCAGCCAGGTGCGCAGGGTGCCCCCGCCCACGAACTCCATGGCGATGAAGACGGTTCCCTCGAAGTCGCCCACGTCATGGACGGTGACGACGTTGGGGTGGTGCAGGCGCGCCATGGCCTGCGCCTCACGGAGCAGGCGGGCGCGGGCTTCGGGCTCGGCCTGCTGGAAGGCGCGCGGCAGGGTCAGGAGCTTGAGGGCGATCTTCCGGTCGAGCTGTGGATCCCACGCGGCGTAGACGACGCCGGCGCCGCCATAGCCCACCACGTCCAGGAGCCGGTAGCGGCCCACGCGGGTGCCGGCCGCGCGCAGGTGGCGGTCTTCGGGCGCCTCCACGTCGAGCGGACGTCCGGAGGGGGCGGTGGGCTCGTCGTTCCAGTCGGCCGCGGGGATGTACGTGGGGCCGCTGCCGAGCGATTCTCTGGGCGCATCGGCGCAGAGCGCGTCGAGGTGACGCTGGCAGCTGGGGCAGCCGACGAGATGGGCGCGGACCAAGGCGTGGGCCTGGAGATCTCCGGCGGCGATTCGGGCCAGGATCTCGGTGCTCGCGCAAGGTGACATCGGGGCGGACTCTAGCTGATGAAGCGCAGCGCGCGGCCGTTGGGCAGGATGATCACCGAGCGGGCGGGCTCGACACTCAGGCGGTCGCTGCGCGCTTGCGCTTCTTCTGCGAGGCCTTGCCGGGGGGAGCCTCGGTGGGGGTGCCCCTGGGGCCACCTCGGCGCGCGCGAAGGACCAGCGAGATGCCGCCGTAGATCATGAAGGCGATGGCCACGTACTGCGCCGGTGTGAGGCCCAGGTAGCGGGCGTCCACGTAGGCGAGATCGTCCGCGCGCAGGAAGTCCAGCCAGAAGCGGCAGAAGCCGTAGACGAGCACCGTGAAGGGGAGCAGGTCGCCGCGCAGGGTGTTGCGCTTGCGCAGGGTCCAGATGAGCCCGGAGATGGCGAAGAGGATGACGGCTTCGTACAGGCCGAGGTCATGGCGCGCGCCGCCGGGGAACGCCACCGCGAGCGGGAAGTCGGTCAGGCGGCCGGGATGGTCATGCACGAGGAAGCAGCCCACCCGGGCCACGCCCCAGCCGGGCGTGATGCCGAGCGCAATGGCGTCCATGTAGTCGCGCGCCTTGATGCCCTTCCACTTGAAGTACAGCAGCACCGCGAGCGTCCCGCCGATCATCCCGCCCGTGGAGGAGAGGCCGTCCCAGACGCGGAGGATCTGCAGCGGGTGCTTGTCGAGCTCCTCCGGGTGGTACAGCAGCACGTGGAACAGGTGGCCCATGATCACGCCGCCGATGAGCGCGAAGACCACGAAGTCCTGCACCGGCTTCGGATCCTTCCCGTCCAGCTTCGCCGCCCGGGCGATCATGTAGGTCCCGAACAGCAGTCCCGCCGCGGTGAGGATGCCGAAGGGCTCGATCTGCGCGAAGCCGAGGTCGATGTTGGGCGGGCGGAAGTAGGGGATCACGCGGGGGTGCGTAGCCGCCGCGTCCGCTCCAGTCACGGGAATTCCTCCGCCGTTCGACTCGGCTGGAGAGTCCGGCAGGGCGCCTGCTTGCCTCAGGGGCGTTCAGCGCTCGTTCTGGGCGAAGAGGCGCTGGAGGTAGCGCTCGCGGTTGAGGAGAAAATCCCGGGTCAGCGCGTAGTGCTCCGTCTGCTCGTACGCCACTGGCTCGAGCCCGTCGGGGGAGAGCGCGAAGATCTGCGCCTCGGGGTACGCGAGCACGATGGGCGAGTGCGTGGCGATGATGAACTGGCTGTCCTCCAAACGGACCAGCCGGTCCATCGCCTGAAGGAGCGCGAGCTGCCGCTGCGGAGAGAGCGCCGCCTCCGGCTCGTCGAGGATGTACAGCCCCTTCGGCCCGAACCGATGGGTGATGAGCGCCATGAAGGACTCGCCGTGCGAGCGCTCATGCAGGGAGGCGCCGCCGTAGCTGTCGATCACCGGCGGCCCAAAGCTCGCCTCTGCGTCGAGCCGTTCGATCTCCGTGGCGACGTTGAAGAAGCTCTCGGCTCGCAGGAAGAACCCGGTGCGCGGCCGGCGCACCCCCCGCGCGATCCGCAGGAACTGGTGGAGTGAGGACTCCGACGAACGCGTGGCGAAGCTGAAGTTCCTCGTGCCGCCTTCGGGGTTGAAGCCGGCTGCCACGGCGATGGCTTCAATCAGGGTGGACTTGCCGCTTCCGTTCTCGCCCACGAAGAACGTGACCCTGGGATGAAAGTCGATGGACTCGAGGTTTCGGACCGCCGGGATTGAGAACGGGTACGCGCCGAAGTTCTCCACGCGGTCGCGAAGGAGGGTGACCGAGCGCAGGTACGTGTTCATGGCCGAGGACACAGGGCGGTTCTCGCACCGGAAGTGTGCTGGACGCCAGTCGCGCAGTGGCCCCGCGTTCCTCGGCAGCCGGCCGTCGGGGACCTGGCTTCAGGTCACCCCACCGGGAGGATGGACCAGACCCGCACCTCTTTGACGCTGAGCTCGAAGGAGACCCGCATCCCGGCCACCTCGGTGACCTGAACGTACGGCAGTGGCCGGAACGGCGGCTGGCTGGCCACGTCGTCCAGCCGCACCACGAGCTTGGTGGCGACGTCGTCGGGGAGCGCCTTGAACGCTGGACGTGCGCCCATGCTGAAAGTGACCTTGCGCGGCTTCTTCACCCCGCGTTCGTCACACACGAGGGCCCGGGCGGCAAGCTTGCTGTTCGGCGCGAAGTGCAAGGCAGCGGGGTGACCGGAGCCGGGGGCCGGATTCGGGCTTGCCCGTCAGATTGGCCCGCGGATAGAAGTCAGCCCGTCTTCTGACCCCGTAGCTCAGTTGGATAGAGCGGCGGTTTCCTAAACCGCAGGCCACAGGTTCGATTCCTGTCGGGGTCACTCGCCTCTCTCCTGAATCTCGCCGTGAAGATCCCCGACGCCGTCATGGAGGTCCTCACCGGGCTCAAGCAGCGCGGCCACGAGGCCTACCTCGTCGGCGGTTGCGTCCGGGACATGGTGCGCCAGAAGCCGCCCAGGGACTTCGACCTCGCGACCAGCGCGCGGCCCGAAGAGGTGCAGGCGGCCTTCAAGAAGACGCTCCCCACCGGCATCGAACACGGGACCGTCACGGTGCTCCTGCGCGGCGTCCCCGTGGAGGTCACCACCTTCCGCACCGAAGGCGCCTACGTCGACGCGCGCCGGCCGTCGTCGGTCACCTTCCACAGGGACATCGTCCAGGATCTCTCCCGGCGGGACTTCACCATCAACGCCATGGCGTACGACCCCACCGACGGCCGCATCGTCGACCCTTTCGGCGGCCAGGAGGATCTGAAGGCGCGCCTCATCCGCTGCGTGGGCAAGCCGGAGGAGCGCTTCGGCGAAGACGGCCTGAGGGCCCTGCGCGCGGTGCGCTTCTCGGCGGTGCTCGGGTTCGATTTGCACGAGGACACCGAGAAGGCGATCCCCGCCACGCTCCCGTCCTTCCGCCGCATCGCCAACGAGCGCATCCGCGAGGAGCTCACCAGGCTCCTGCTCTCCGAGCGCCCCGCCGAAGGCACCGAGCTCTTGGCGCGCACGGGGCTTCTGGCCACCTTCCTGCCGGAGGTGCCCTCGCCGGCCCCGGCGCCGACAGGCTCCCGCTCCCAGTCATTCGACCCGCTCCGACGCACTCCGGACGCGCTCGAGGTCCGGCTCGCGGTCCTGCTGCACGAGGTGCCGTCCGCGAAGGCGCGCGAGGTCCTCCTCCGCCTGCGCTACCCGAACAAGACCTGCGACCACGTGGCCACGCTCTTGCGGGAGAGGGCGACCTTCGACGTCCGTGCACCACACGAAGACGCGGACCTCCGCCGCCTGATGGCGCGGCTGACCCCTCCGCTCGTCGAGCCGTTCTTCGCCGTGCTCTCCGCGCTCGAAGGCGGAGGCGAGGTCGCCGCGCTGCAGGCGAGGGCCTCGGCGGTGCTCGCCCAGAACCCCCCGCTCGACGCCCGCGCGCTGGCGGTGGACGGCAAGCGGATCATGGAATTGCTCGGCGTGGGCCCTTCGCGGGTCATTGGGGAGGCGACCCGCTTCCTGGTGGAGCAGGTGCTCGAAGATCCGACCCGAAATGACCCCGCCCAGCTGGCCCGACTTCTCCAAAATTGGGCTGAAAAAACGAGGGTCTAAAGTTTCCCACAGGTTTTCCCACAGGCCCTTCCGTTGCAGTCGCGCCACCTCGCGCACGGGCCTTCCCTCTGGCGACTTCCCAGAGTGAAAGCCTAAAATTCTCCCAGCGAAATCAGGGGCTTGTGACTGCATGGTTCACCACCGGGCAGGCGTGTACGACCACCCCTGTCAAGACCGTTGAGAGCAAAATGCGCCTGTGGACAACCTGTGCGAGACGGCCATAGAGAGGGAGCGAATGCGGGTCGTCGTCGCCATGAGTGGAGGGGTGGATTCCTCGGCTGCTGCCGCGCTCCTCGTGGAGCAGGGGCACGAGGTCATCGGCATCACGCTGCGGGTGTGGGCCTACGAGGACAAGGCCCAGTGCGGCAGTTGCTGCAGCCCTGAGGACGTGGACGACGCCCGCCGGGTGGCCGAGACCCTGGGCATCCCGTTCTACGTCGCCAACGCCGAAGACCTCTTCAAGGAGCGGGTGGTCACCCCGTTCGTGCAGTCGTACCTCGGCGGCAAGACGCCCATCCCCTGCGTGGCCTGCAACAAGGACGTGAAGTTCGACTTCCTGCTCCGGCGGGCGAAGGCGCTCGGCGCGAGGCTCGCCACGGGGCACTACGCGCGCATCGAACGGGAGGGGGACCGCTACCACCTCGCGCGCGCGGTGGATGCCGCGAAGGACCAGAGCTACTTCCTCTTCACGCTGGGGCAGAAGGCCCTGGCCGACCTGGAGTTCCCGGTGGGCGGGCTCACCAAGGCGGAGGTCCGCGCCATCGCCGCGCGGCACCGGCTGCCCACCACGCACAAGCCGGAGAGCATGGAGATCTGCTTCGTGCCGGACGGCGACTATGCGCGCTTCGTGGAGAAGGTCGCGGGGCCGCAGCCCGAAGGCGAGATCGTCACCGTGGACGGCGAGCGCGTCGGCACCCACGCGGGCATCCACCGCTACACGGTGGGCCAGCGGCGCGGGCTCGGCGTGGCGTACCCGCTGCCCTTGTACGTCGAGCGGCTCGAGCCTTCACGCAACCGCGTGGTGGTGGGCACGAAGGCGCAGGTGGGCCGAGACGCCTTCACGCTCTTGCAGCCGCATTGGGTGCACGGCGAGCCGCCGTTGGAGCGCGACGTCCAGGTCCGCATCCGGCACCGGCACGGCGGCGCCAAGGCGCAGGTGGTGCGCGAAGGCGACGTCTTGCGCGTGCGGCTCGCCGAGCCCGAGCGCGCGGTGGCGCCGGGCCAGGCGGCGGTGATCTACGACGGGGACCGGGTCCTCGGGGGAGGATGGATCGCATGAAGCGAGGGTCGCTCGTGACCGCGCTGGTGCTGGGCGCCGCGGTCTTCGCCACCGGCTGCAAGAAGGAGCCGCAGAAGCCCCTGGCGGGGCTCTTCGCCGCAGGCGCCGCCCTGATGCTGCAGACAGAGAAGGGCGAGCGGCCCCTGGCGGTGGGTTCGCAGCTCAAGTCCTCAGACCGGGTCCGCGCCACCGGGCCCGCGGTGCTCGAGTACTTCGGGGGCGCGCTCCTGTTCCTCGGCGAGGGGGACAAGGTCACCGTGGGCGAGACCGTGGAGTCGAAGCTCATCGGCACCAACATGAAGTCCAGGGTCGTCGCAGAGGGCGTCCTCACCCCCATCGCCGCGCCCAACCGGATCATCGCCGCGCGCTACCACTCGGTGCAGTTCACGCCGAACGTGCCGGGCCCCCAGAAGCACACGCAGGGGAACTACTTCCGCGCGTTCTTCACGCCCAACGGCATCGACAAGCTCAAGCAGCGGACCGCGAACCACGAAGGGCCTCGCCGCAACCTGCCGCCGCCGCCGCACCGCGCGAGAGTTCCGCACGTGCACGCGGACGAGCTGGGGGAAGGCGGCCCGGTGCTGACGGTGGAGGACGGCTTCGTCGTCGCGGAGACGCATGAGCTCGCCACGGCGGTGCTCGGCGAGGACCAGTCCTTCGACCTCGGGCGCACCGCGCGGCTGGTGCTGCCGAAGGGGGCCGAGGCGCTGCTCACCCTGGGTGACGGGCGGCAGGTAGAGCTCGAAGGTCCCGCGGACATCGTGCTGCGTTGACGGCTGTGGCCGTGTGCTAGCGTCCCGCGCCCGTATGGCCCTTGCCCCCTCCCTTCGCCTCCTCCTCGCCTCACAGCTTCTGACCGCCGCGCTCCTCCTCGCCTGTGGCGGAGACGTGGAGCCCAACCCCTCCGGCGGTGGAGATGGCGGGCTGAACGGTCCCGCCGACGGCGGCGGCACCGGTGGGGAGGACGGCGGGCAGACGGGCACGGAGGGCGGCCAGGACGGGGGGCATGACCCGGACGGCGGCACCGACCCCGACGGAGGGACGAACCCCGACGGCGGCACCGGAGAGGACGCGGGCGTCTCCTTCAGCGCGCACGTGCAGCCCATCTTCAACGCGCGCTGCACCGCGTGCCACCCGGGCTCTGGCGGCTTCTCGCTCGCGGCGGCGCAGTCCTGGAGCAACATCGTCGGGGTGCAGATGACCACCAACCCCTGCACCCACATGAAGCGCGTGGCCCTGACCGGCGCCAACGACAGCGGGCTGTACCGGAAGATCACCGGCACCTCCTGCGGCGCGCGGATGCCCACCAACGGCCCGTTGACGCCGGCGCAGACCGCGACGATCGAGGCCTGGATCAACGAAGGCGCGAAGAACAACTGATAGGGGGGCCGCCGTGACCAAGAGCCAGCTCATCGAAGCCATCGCGGGGAAGGCCGCCCATGTCCCGCGCCGGGAGGTGGAGCGCATCGTCAACACCGTGTTCGACGCCATGGTGGACGCGCTCAAGGCGGAGCAGCGCATCGAGATCCGCGGCTTCGGCAGCTTCGCGGTGAAGGTGCGGGACGCCCGTGATGCCCGAAACCCGCGCACCGGCGAGAAGGTCCGCGTGCCGCGGCGGCTGACCCCGTTCTTCACCGTGGGCAAGGAGCTGCGCGACCGGCTCAACCGCGCCTCGGGCGACGAAGCGGGCGGGGTGGCCACAGCGCCCGCGCCGCGCGCTGTCGCCGGATAGCCCGTGGAGGTGGAGGGGGATTCGGTCGAAGCGCTCCTGGCGATCACCGCGCTCGCGGCGCTGGTGGCGCTGGTGGCGGTGCTCTCGCGCAAGGGCCGCACCGAAGACCGCGCCCGCGCCTATCTGGCCGGCGTCACCTACGTGCTCTCCGGGGATCCGGACGCCGCCATCGCCGAGCTTTCGCGCGCGGCGCAGCTCTCCACGCAGACGCTGGAGACCTACTTCGCCCTGGGCGCGCTCTTCCGCCGCAAGGGCGACTTCGAGCGCGCCATCAGGTTGCACCAGAACATCCTCTTGCGGCCCGGCCTCTCGCCGGAGGTGAAGCGCGGCGCCCTGCTCGCGCTGGCGGAGGACTACCGGCGGTGCGGCCTGCGCGACAAGGCGGTGGAGACCCTGCGCCGCCTGCTCAACGACGAGCCCGAGCAGCCCGACGCGCTGGTGGCCCTGCGCCAGCTTCACGAAGAGGCCCATGACTTCGCCACCGCGGCGGAGCTGCAGGCGCGGCTGGTGAAGCGGACGGGGGAGGGGAAGGAGCTCCTGGCGCACGTGCTCGCCGCCCACGCGCGCGCGTCCTTGCCCCGCGAACCGGCCGACGCCGTGGAGATCGCCCGGAGGGCGCACGCGCTGTTGCCGCACCACGCCCACCCGCTGTTGGCGCTGGGCTCGGCGCTGCTGGCGGCGGGGGAGACGAAGGAGGCCGCGGGCTACCTGGAGCAGGCGGTCACCGCCGAGCCGGAGTTGGCGCCGCATGCGCAAGGGGCGCTGCGAGCGGCGCTGGGCGCGCCCGCCGCGGTGTCCTTCCTCCGTGCGCGCATGGAGGCCGCGGACGCGGGCGCGGCGCCCTATGCGCTGGCGCTCGCCCGCTGCTACCGGGAGACGGGAAGGCCGGAGGAGGCCATCCGCATCCTGCGCGGGGTGGTGGAGCGCAGGCCCTGGCGCTGGGACGCGCGCAGGGATCTGGGCACGCTGCTGCTCGCCGAAGACCGCTCGGAGGAGCTGCGCGCGGACTACGTGGAGGTGCTCGGCCGCCTGGGGGACCCGGTGATGGGCTTCGCCTGCGCAGGCTGCGGGCAGAAGCTCCCGGACCACGCGTTCCGCTGTCCCTCCTGTGGCACCTGGGACCGCATCCGCAGAGACCCGGCCGCCCTGGAAAATTGACCGGTGATCCGACGGGTCGTACCGTCCGCTGCTACAGGACGGGTGCATGCGCGACAGCCATCGGATGAAGGAGAAGTACGATCTCTCGTTGGACAGCCGGCAGGTGGTGAGCCTCGTCATCGGGGCGATCATCGTCGCCGGCTCGGTCTTCGTGCTGGGCGTGGTGGTGGGGAAGAACCTCGCCGGCAACGAACAGGCGCAGGAGGCGCCGGATCTGCTCGCTGCGCTGGATCAGAAGGCCAACGTCGCGCTCACCTTCCAGGATGAGCTGACGAAGAAGGCCCCGCCCCCGAGCGCTCACACGGCGCCCGCGCCGCCGCCGCCTGCGCCGGTGCAGATCGCCGCCGCGCGTGACCCGGAGGCGAAGCCGGCGCCGTCTCCTGTCCCCGCGCCCGCGCCCGCGCCCGCCGCCGTCGTCAAGCCGGCGACCCTGTCCGCGGACCTCGGTGAGCCCCGCGCGGCCGTGGCCCGGGCGGAAGTGCCCGCGCCTGCGAGCTCGCCTTCGCCGGCGGAGGAGACGCCCACCCGCACCGGCGGCCTCAAGGACGCCTTCGCGCGGGCCACCGCGCCCACCCCCGCCGCGGGTGACACCGATCCGGACGGCGCCTGGACCCTGCAGCTCTCCGCGAGCCAGAGCCGGGACGAGGCGGACCGCTTCGCCGCGAAGCTGCGCGAGCGCGGCTACGCGCCGTACATCGTCAGCGCGCAGGTGGAGGGCAAGGGCACCTGGTTCCGCGTCCGCATGGGCAGCTTCAAGAACCGCGAGGCCGCGCAGAAGTACCTCGTGGACTTCAAGCGCGAGACCCAGCTGGATGCGTTCGTGGCGACCCGCTAGGCCAGGGGCAGGTCACTCGGGGAGCTGCGTGTTCGGGTTCCGGGTCCAGCGGTCCACCGTCCCGTCGCCGTCGAGGTCTTCGCCCACGCGATCCACCTCGTCGTTCTCCCAGTACTCCCAGTAGTCCACCTTGCCGTCGCCGTTGGTGTCCCGCTCCTTGCGCACGATGCGGCCGCGCTCGAAGTGCACCCACAGGTCCGGCTTGCCGTCGTAGTCGAGGTCCCGCTCCTTGCGGACCACGAGCCCCTTCTCGTAGTGGTTCATCTGGTCCGGCTTGCCGTCGAAGTCGAGGTCGAGCAGCTCGCGGACCACCTGCTCGCGCTCGTCGTAGAGGCGACGGATGTCCACCTTCCCGTCCCAGTTGATGTCGAGCTCCTTGCGGACCAACCGGTCGAACCTCTGGCCCTCTTCGTCCTGGGCCTCGACGGTGTAGGTCCACACGTCCGGCTTGCCGTCCTTGTTGAGGTCGTACTCGGTGACCTTCTCGTTGCCGGCCTGGCCTGTGCGCACCTGCTGCGTGGAGGTGACTTCGGCGGGGGTGTCCTTCACCGCGCCCTTGTCTCCGCTGCACGCCGCAAAACCCAGCGCCACTGCACCCATGAAGAACGCCCGTCTCATGCCGCGCACTGTAGACGCGCACTTCCGCGGAGCGCCGGGTTTTTGACGGGGGATATATGGCGACATAGCTTCACATACAGCCATGGCCCGTAAGAAGATCAGTACGACCATCTACATCACGCCCGAGCAGAACGACCTCCTCAAGCTGCTCAACCACAAGACGAAGGTCCCTGTCGCCGAGTACATCCGGCAGGGAATTGACCTTGTCCTGGAGAAGTACAAGGAGCAGCTTCCGGGGCAGGCCTCCTTCGACGAGCTCTAGACCATGAAGACCTTCTCGGGTGCCCGCATCGCCGTGCTCGGCGGCGCGGGCTTCTTGGGTTCCCACCTGTGCGAGCGGCTCCTGTCGGACGGCGCGGCCAGGGTGGTGGCGGTGGACAACCTGCTGACGGGCGCCACCCGCAACATCGAGGCGCTGGAGGGCAAGGCGGGCTTCGTATTCGTGAAGCACGACATCGTCGCGCCCATCCCCTGGGAGGGCGGCTGTGACTTCGTCTTCAACATGGCCTCGCCGGCCTCGCCCATCGACTACGCGAACCTGCCCATCGAGACGTTGAGGGTGGGCTCTTTGGGCACCGAGAACGGCCTGCTGCTCGCGGAGAGGACCGGCGCCGTGTTCCTGCAGGCGTCTACCTCCGAGGTCTACGGGGACCCGCTGGTGCACCCGCAGCGCGAGGACTACTGGGGGAACGTCAACCCCATTGGCCCGCGGGCGGTCTACGACGAGGCCAAGCGGTACGGAGAGGCGATTGTCTCGGCGTTCGCGCGCTCGCGCGGCGTGCAGACGCGGATCGTCCGCATCTTCAATACGTACGGGCCCAGGATGCGGCTGGAGGACGGGCGGGTGGTCCCCGCGTTCATCGGCCAGGCGCTGCGCGGCGAGGACTTCACCGTCTTCGGGGACGGCAAGCAGACCCGGTCCTTCTGCTACGCCACGGACCTCATCGACGGCATCTGCCGGCTGGCGCTCTCGGACGTCAAGGACCCGGTGAACGTGGGCAACCCCCGCGAGATGACCATGCTCGAGTTCGCCGAGGCGGTGCGCGCGGCCGCAGGCGGGGGAGGGAAGATCTCCTTCCGGCCGATGCCGAAGGATGACCCCAAGCAGCGCCGCCCGGACATCACCCGCGCGAGGGAGCTTCTGGGCTGGGAGCCGAAGGTGAAGCTGGAGGACGGGCTGCGGGAGACGATTGCGTACTTCCGCAGGGTTGTCGGAAACGCTTCCGGGGCCTAGATCAGCGCGCGACGAAAGCGAGGCGTACCCGAGTGAAGATCCTGGTGACCGGCGGTGCAGGGTTCATTGGCTCCCATGTCTGTGATGCGTTCGTGTCCAGGGGGCACGAAGTCTGGGCGTTGGACAACCTCTCCAGTGGGCGGAAGGAGAACCTCGCGCCGGGCGTGAAGCTCGCGGAGTTGGACATCCGCAGCGCTGATGCGGCGGCGCTGATCGAACGCGAAAAGCCGGACGTCCTCTGCCACCTCGCCGCGCAGATGGACGTGCGCCGCTCGGTGGATGACCCGCGGTTCGACGCCGAGAGCAACATCCTCGGGATGCTGAACCTGCTCGAGGCCGCCCGGAAGGTCCAGGTGAAGAAGTTCCTCTTCAGCTCCACCGGCGGCGCCATCTACGGCGAGCAGGACGTCTTCCCGGCGCCGGAGTCCCACGCGACGCGGCCGGTCTCGCCCTACGGCGTCTCCAAGGCCTCAGGGGAGCTGTACCTGGGCTACTACCGCGCGCAGTACGGGCTGCCGTACGTGGCCTTGCGGTACGCGAACGTCTACGGCCCGCGGCAGAACCCGCATGGGGAGGCCGGCGTGGTGGCCATCTTCAGCCAGCGGCTCGTGGCGGGGAGGCCCTGCACCATCTTCGGGGATGGCGGCCAGACGCGGGACTTCGTCTTCGGGCCGGACGTGGCCCAGGCGAACCTGCTGGCCTTCGAGTCCGACTTCGTGGGCGCCGTGAACATCGGCACCGGGATCGAAACCGACATCAAGGGGCTCTACCGGGGGCTCGCGGACGCCGCCGGTGTGGCGGAGGATCCCCAGTTCGCGCCCGGCAAGCCCGGCGAGCAGCGCCGCTCCTGCATCGACAACGCGCTGGCGAAGAAGGTCCTGGGCTGGGAGCCGAAGGTCCTGTTGGCAGAGGGCACCCGCCAGACCATCGAGTGGTTCCGCGCGGACGCGAAGGGCGAGCACCGGCGGGCGACGGCGTAGCGGCAGCAGGACGCCGCTGCGAGTCAGCGGCGGGTGGCGCGCCTCGTCGCTGCAGGCGCGGGGCGCTTCTTCGCGGCGGTGCGCGTGGCCGGGGCGGATGGAGCGGCGGCGGCCGGTGAGGTGGCTGCCTCCTGGCGCAGGATCTTCT
>CAZQVZ010000034.1:0-24114 GCA_964596895.1 uncultured Myxococcaceae bacterium | reverse complement strand
GAGCACCGAGGCGTGGTACCCGTCGATGAAGCGGTGGTCGAACGAGGCGTTCACGTTCATCACCTTGCCCGGCACCACCTTGCCGTCGTCCACCACCGGCACATCCTTCACCGCGCCCGGCGCCACGAAGATGGGGACCCGCGTGTACGGGACGAGGGGCACGTAGGCCGTGTCCAGCCCCATGGAGCCCACGTTGGTGATGGTGGCGCCGCCAAAGGCGTCCTTCGGCATCCCCAGCTTCGAGAGGTCGAGGTTGAGCGTGTACATGAGGAAGCTCAAGACCTTCAGGAACACGTTCATCAGGAGGTAGGGGACCTTCTGCACCGTGGACTTGCCGGACTCCAGCGCCTTGTCCTTGCGTTGGCGGACGCGCTCCACGGTCTCGCTCATCTCGCGGGAGATCTGCAGCAGGGTCTTCTGGTCCGCGTCCTCGATGCGCGCCGCGGTGAGGTCCACCTTCCCCTCCCCGTCCGGCTGCACCACCAGCACCGACAGGGTCACGCCCTTGCGCAGGTAGATCCGGTTCCACCGCATGATGGCGTTCGCGTCCGGGCACCTCTTGAGCGCCTCGGCCACCGCCCGGGTGACCAGGTGGGTGACGGTGAGGTGCACGCCGGTGCGCTGGCGGAACGCGTCGATGTACTCGAGCGCCTTCTCCATGCGGACCTGCAGCGTCCCGTACACGGTGGGGTCGTACGCCGTCTGCCAGGTGCCTATCGCCAGCTTGCGGAAGCTGGAGATCTCGGTCTTGGGGATCAGGTCCAGGTGTTGGGCCATTTGTCCGGCTACGAGATCACGCCCGCTGGCCTTGACGCAACGCCGCGTCCCAGCTAGCTCCCCCGCTCCCGCAACGTCGTCCCCCGCGTCGGAGGCACTCCTTGGAAGTCGCACTCGTCCTGCTGGCCATCGGTTTTCTGGTGACGCTCTCCATGCTCGTCATGGGCAAGCGCACCGCCGCCTCTGCGCCGGCCACCTCGAGCGGGGAAGAGCCCCGCGTCCGCCAGCTCGAATCCGAGCTGGACCGGCGCCGCAAGGACCTGGAGGAGCACAAGAAGCAGCTCAACGAGCTGCGCGACGAGCTCAAGGGGGCCAAGCGCAAGCTCTACGAGCAGAAGGAGTCGGAGAAAGGCGGCCGGGACCTGGCCAGGGCGCGCGCCGAGGTGGAGCGCTCCGCGGCCCTCCAGCTCGAGTCCGTCCGCGCGGAGCTCGCGCAGGCGTACACCGAGATTGACCGGCTGAAGGGCGAGGCGGGCCGCGGCAGTCGCCCGGCAGCACCGGCGCCCGCGCCCATGGCAGTCGCCCCGGCGGCGGCGCCTGCGTCAGAGCCCACGGAGGCCGCGCGCCCGAAGCCGCAGCGGGTCATCCGGGAGCTGAACGAGCAGGACAAGGAGAAGATGGACCGGCTCGAGCACGAGGCGAGGAAGTCCCGCCAGAAGGCCGCTGAGGTGGAGTCCGAGCTGCGCCGGGTGAAGACCCGTCTGGACACCGAGAAGCGCGTCTACGCCGTCGCCAGGGGAGAGCTGGACCTCACCCGCGACAAGTTCAAGGCGCTCGAGAAGCGGATGAACCGCAAGCTGCTCGAGAACGACCTGCTCCGGCGCGCCATCAAGGATCTGGAGAAGAAGACCGGCATCGCCGCGGAGCGCACCGAGATCACCGCCGAAGAGGCCGCCGCGTCCGACCAGGCGGTGGAGGAGCGCGCCGCGGAGGAGGCGGTCCGCGACCAGGAGCGCCGCGCCGTGGAAGAGGCCGCCCGCCGCAAGGCAGACGAAGTGGCCGCGGCTCCGGAGCCGGCGTCCGAGCCTGTCGCCGAGCCGGCTTCGGAGCCGGCGTCCGAGCCGGCCGCCGAGCAGAAGTAGACCCGTCCCTGGACAGGGCGCAGGTCCTGACCGCCCTCTCAGCGGTACAGGAACGTGCCGAGTAGGACCCACCTGCGCGCGTGGGGCGCTCTTCCCGGCTTCGGCGCAAGCGGCGTCGTGTAGTGCCAGAACGGCAGCCGGTACGCGGTCACCCCGCCGAGCGTGGCGACGCTCTGCATCTGCGAGAGGTGCCCCTCCTCCTCGTAGACGAGCCACTGGTGATCCACCGCCTTCGTGCAGAGCGTGAGGTGGACGTCCACGTAGCCGTCCTTCGCCTCCTGCTCCTCCGGGTGGTGGTCATTGTGCGGCCCGGCGTAGTCCCCCGGTCCGTAGCAGAGCGCCTGGATGCCCCAGCGCCGCCGCAGCCTCCGCCCCGCCAGCGCCTCGGCGAAGGCGTGGAAGGAGGCCGACCGCAGCAGCCCCACCAGCCCCACCCCTTCAGCCGCGGCAAAGGCGCGCGCCCGGCGGGACTCGAGCAGCGCCGTCTGAACGCGCACTGTCTTCGGCAACAGCTCCGCGTAGTTCTGCTCCATGGCGCGGACCGTCCACGCAGGGATGGGATCCGCCATCTGCCGAAGGTGCGGCCGGACCTTCTCCTCCAGTGCCCCCAGGAGCGCGCGCGCGGGCGTGGGCGACAGCAGCCCCTCAGCGGAGACGAACCGCCGGCCTCCCCGCTCCAACGCGCCGCACAACAGGGGCTCCCGTCCTTCGAGCACCCGACGGCCCCGCCCGGACAGGAGCGCTGCGAACTCAGACGCGGGCTTCGCCATCCTGTGTCCCTTCTTCAAAGGAGCGGCAGGAGCGGCAGGGTCACCTCGAAGCGGCTGCCCCGCCCGGGCAGGCTGTCGACGGTGACCTCCCCGCCGTGCGCCACGACGATCTCCCGGACGATGAACAGCCCCAACCCCAGGCCGCCGTAGTTGCGCTCGGACACCGCCCGCTCGAAGCGTTCGAAGACGCGGCCTACCCGGTCCTCCGGGATGCCGATGCCTTCGTCCACCACCGTCAGGTGGGCCTGTCCTCCGTCTGCGCGCACCGTCACCGCCACCGGCTTTCCGTCTCCATACTTCAGCGCGTTGTCGAGCAGGTTCACCACCACCTGCTCCAGCCGCGCCGGGTCCCACTGCCCCACCACCGGGTCCGGCGCCTGCACCGAGATCTTCCCGCCGGTGCGCTCTATCACCGGCTCCACGCGCGCCACCGCCTCGCGGACCACCTCCCGCAGGTCCACCTGCTCCCGCTCCACCCGGAGCTTGCCGGAGGTGATGCGCGAGACGTCCAGCAGGTCCGTCACCAGGCGCGAAAGCCGCTGCACCTGCCGGCGGATGACCAGGACGAGCTGCGAGACCTCTGGCCCCGGCAGCTGCGCCTGTGCCTCCGCCCGTCCCGCGAGCTGCTCCAGCCGCAAGGTGAGCGGCGTGAGCGGTGTCTTCAATTCATGCGAGGCGACGGACAGAAACTCGTCGCGCAGCGCGATGGCCGCCTGGGCCTCGCGGTACAGCCGCGCGTTGTCGAGCGCCACCGCCGCCTGCGCCGCCAGCCCCTCCACCAGCGGCTCGTGCTCGGGCAGGAACTCGCCGGGCTCCGGGTGGCCGAAGAACAGCCCGCCCAGGACCCGGCCATTGCGGCCCTTCACCGTGGTGGCCAGGTAGCTCTTCACCGGCAGGTGCCCGCCGGGGAGCCCGTTGTAGGGCGGGTTCTTCCCGAACAGCGGGGACCGGGTCACATCGTCCAGGCGCAGCGTCCCCTTGTCATGGAAGGTGTGCGCGAAGATGGGGGTGGTCCGCACCGGCGGCATCTTTTCGAACGCCTCGCGCGGCGCGCCGGAGAGGGCGTACAGCCCATAGCGGCCGGTCTCGTCCGGCAGGTTGTGGAAGTAGGCGCCGAAGGCCGCCCCGGTGAGCGAGGTGCCTTCGTCCGTCAGCCTTTGCACCAGCCGGTCTTCGTCCAGCTCCGAGTTGAAGGCCAGGGCCAGCCGGGACAGGGTCACCGCGCGCCGCCGCTCCTGCTCCGCCAACTCCCGCTCCCGCATCCGGCCGCGGCTGGCGGCATAGAAGACGAGGCTCAACACCAGCCCCATGCCGAGCACCGCTGCGGGCTGCGTCACGTGGCCCACCGCCTCCAGCGGCCTCTGGCTCTCCACCACCAGAGACAGGCTGCGCCCCGCCACCTCCAGGGTCTGCAGGGTGGTGAAGGCCGGCGCATGGACGCCCCGATCCGGGCGCTCGTCGAAGAGCAGCGTGTCCGCCGAAGGCGCCCCGTCGAAGATGGCCACCGCCACCCGGGGGCTCTCCTCGCTGCCGAAGAGTCGGTCGAAGAGGTCCACGGCGCGGAAGGGCGCGTACACGAAGCCTTGAAGCTTTTCGCGCCGCTCCTGCACCGAGTGCGGCACCCCGCGGCCCGAATACACCGGGACGTAGACGAGGAACCCGGGCTGGGTGGGCCCCTCAATCTCCTGCACCAGGGTCACCCGGCCGCTCATGGCCGGCCTGCCCGAATCCCGCGCCCGCTCCATCGCCTCCCGGCGGGTGGGCTCGGTGCTCATGTCGAAGCCCAGGGCCGCCCGGTTGCGCCGGTCCAAAGGCTCGAGGAAGAGGATGGCGTGGCGCACCTGCCGGTCATCCTCGGGCCAGGCGCGGAACGCCTCCACGCCCTGCGCTCTCATCCGCGCCTCGAGCGCCTCCTGCTGGTGGGGCAAGAACCGCTCGGTGAACCCGATGCCCTGGATGCCGGGGTAGGTGCCGGGCAGATCCAGCCGGGCCACGAAGGACGCGAACTCCTCGCGGGTGACCCCGTCAGACGCCGCGAACAGCCCCTGGGCGCCGCGCAACATGGCCACATAGATGTCCAGCCGCGCGCTCAGCCGGTCTCCTGCCGCCTGCACCGCGTTCTCGAACCGCAGGCGGTCCCGCTCCAGCGCCATGCGCCAGGCGACGAGCGCCACCAGGGAGGTCAGGCTGAGCGTGAGGACGAGGACCCCGGTGGGCCCCCGCAGGCGGCGCATCATCGCGCTTGTGTCTAGCAGGCCGCCCGGTGGGACGTGTGGCTCAGTCGAGCGGGGCGGGCGTGTAGATCCACGCATCCGACAGAACCCGAGGCCCGCTCGGGGCCTGCTCCACACCCCCGAGGATCAATACCGAGCCATCGCGCAGCGTGGTGCAGGTGTGGTGGAAGCGGCCCACGGGCAGCTGTGGCACCTCCGCCACCGCCATGCCGCCGGTGGGGCTCGGAGTGAGCAACTCCGCGCTGCTCACGCTCTTGTGCCCCGTCCCCTCCCCCGTCCGCCCGCCGATGGCGAGCACCCGCCCATCCCGCAAGGACGCCACGCAGACGTCGCCGCGGGAGGCGGTCAACGGCTGCCCATCCGCGACATTGAAGATCGCGCCGGTGGAGATGATCTCCGACGAGTCCAGCGAGGTCGAAGGCGTCCCCGGCTCGCCGTACCCGCCGATGATCACCAGCCGGTTCGAGTCCCCGAAGCGCCCCAGCCCCGCGCCGGAGCGGACCTGCCGCAGCCTGACGCTGGCGGGCTCGGAGACGAAGGTCTCGCCGTCGAAGCGGTAGAAGAGGACTTCGTCCGTGGGCAGGGTCCCGTCCGCGCCCCCCGCCACGGCGATGTATTTGCCGTCCTGCACCGCCGCCACCGACATCCCCACCCGGGGCAGCGCCGCGGTGAGCAGGCGCGGGTTCTCCTTCTGCGCCTGGGTGGGATCGTCCGGGTTCTGCGCCGCATAGGCCGCCTTCGCGGGGTCGAACCATTCGGGGGTGGCCACCGCCTTGCCCTGCGAATCCACCCCGCCCACCACCAGCACCCGCCCCGCGTCATCCGAGGCGACGCCGGGACCGATGCGCCCCGCCTTGAGCTCGAAGCCCCAGTAGCGGTCCACGCCGGGGTCGTAGACGAGCGCGGTCTTGTTGGCGAAGTAGCTGCCGCCGCTTCGCCGCTCCCCCCCGGCGAGGAGCACCTGCCCGTTGGGGAGGAGCGCCGAGCCGTGGAACGCGCGCGGGATGGCGGTGAACTGGGCCTGCTGGTTGAACAGCCCCACGTCCGCGGCCTTCTTGAAGGTGCCGGTGGCGGGGTCATACAGCTCGGACGCGTGGAGCGAGTCTCGCCCCTGGGCGGAGTCCAGCGAATAGCCGCCGGCGAGCAGCACCCGCCCGTCCGCGAGGAGCGTGGCGCTGTGGCCGGCGCGGCCCGTGAGCAGGCGCGAACAGGTGGTGGGCGCCTCCAGGGTGGACGGCGGGGTGAAGGTGTTCACCCGGCGCAGGAACACGGTGACCTCCACCGGCGTCGCATCTTCAGGGACGAGCTCCGGCACCTCGAACGGCGCGGAGGTGCCCAGGGAGATCACCTCTCCGGTGGGCGGGGCGCCCTTGTAGCCGCGCACCTCGAGGACCCGGTCCTTGCCAATGGGGATTTGGGGCACCCTTTGCACCGCGTCCCCCACCGCGGCCACCGACTCCAGGGGCGCGTCGATGCCCGGCCCGGTCACCCAAAAGCGCAGGTGCGTCACGTCCACCAGCGGCGACGGCGCCACGCACGCCGACGTCACCACGCGCACCTGGTAGTCCACCACCTTCGGCGCGCAGGCGACGAGCGCCGCGCCGAGTGCCCACACCGCCATCCGAAGCTGTCTCACCACCGCGCTGTCACCGTTCCCGTCACCGGCTGCGTCGCCTGGTGGACCCCGTAGGCGGTGCCGCCCGCCGCCGCCACCACGCCCACCCCCACCAGGGTCCAGACCCACCACTTCGTGCCTGACTTCACCTCGCCGTCGCGCATCCCGCCGCGGTCCGCCAACTCCGCGTCGATGGCGCCACCCTCCAGCGCCCGCAGCCGGCCTTCGCCCGCAGGAATGTGGGGTTCGGTGCCCGGCGTCAGCGCGCTGCGCCTGGAGATGGGCTCCAGGGAGGGCTCGGTCCGCACCGCCACGGGCGCCGTGCCCGGGCGCCAGGTGGCACCCGCTGCGAGATCATGTCCCGGCGCCGCCGGCCGGCCGAACCCGAGCACCGTGCGCTCCACCGCGTCCGCCATCCGGTAGGCCTCGACGTTTGCGGTGAGCAATTCGTGATCGAACGCGAAGGGAGGCAGCGGGATGAAGCCCTGCGCCTTCGCCGAGTACACCGCGGTGGCGGCAGAAAGCTGGTGCTCGCCAGAGCGGTAGAGCACGCCCACCAGCGCGAAGCCTGCCCCCGTCCGCCGGCAGGCCTCCAGCGCGGCCCTCGCTGCGGCGGCGTCCAGGATGGGTCCCACGGCGCCACTGGGTGCGGCCATGGCCTGGGCGGGCGACTGGCCCGCGGCGCCGAACGTCGCGGTCACCTTCGCCTCGCGGCTGCGCAGATCCACGGCGGCGCCGAAGAGCTCCCCGCGGGTGCCCTCCACCTTCACGTAGTGCGTGCCGGCGGTGAGGTTCTCCTGCGCGACCGGCACCATGCCGAGGTTCACGTCGTTCACGAAGGCCACCGCGCCCGGCGGACCGTCCACGGTGATGGTGCCCTGCGGCATCCGCTCCACCCGCTTCTTCGCCTTCTCGAACTCGCGCACGAAGATGGGCGGGAAGCGCCCGTCCGGCAGCTGGTACCCCGGCGACAGGCGCACCAGGGACCCCAGGGCCTTCTGCGCGCTCTCCTCGTCGCCACGGCGGAAGGAGGCCACCGCCAGGGAGACGTACGCCTCCAGGAGCCTGGGCCAGTGGATCCGCTCCGGGCGCGCCGTCATCGCCCCGATGCCGCGGCCCAGCAGGTCCGCGGCGCCGGGAAAGTCGAGGTCCGACAGCTTCTGCTGCCCCGCGTCCAGAAGCGCCGAAGGATCCGAGTCCGCAGCGGCGCCCGGCGAGTCGTCGGCCTGCCCTTCGAACCGGATGATCGAGAGGGCGTCCCGCCGGCTGAGCGTCTCCTCGATGAGGGAGCGGAAGCGCTCGGGCGCGCCGTCGGGCGTGCCGGCGCGGGGAACGACAGGGAGGACGACGACGGACGGCGCCCCCTCTGCCCTCGCGACGGAGTGGAAATACGGCAGGCAGGTTGCCTGTAGGACCAGCGCGGACAGCAGGACCGCAGCCGACCGCTGGGCCAGGCGCATCCGGTTCATTTCTTCAACTCCCGTGCGGAGTAGAATGGGCCGGCGAGCGTATCGGTCGCTCCCCTCGCAGGTCAAACGACCCGCTGCCTCGATACCCTCTGGATGAAGCTCTCCCTCACCACCCGCATCTTCATTGGCTACGCCGCGGTGCTGGCCGCGTTCGGGGCGGTGTCGCTCTTCTCGGTCAGCGAGATGCGCGAGAACCAGCAGGTCATCCGGCTGGTGAGCCAGGGCTACTTCCTGCTGGCCCGGGACGCCTCCGGCATCGAATCCCTGCACACGCGCCAGGAGCGGGACACCGCGAGGCTCCTGGACGACAAGAACGCGGAGACCCGGCGCGCCAACATCCGGCTGGCCCGGCAGTACGTGCTCCCCCTGCTCACCGAACGCGCAGCCGCAGGTCAGGAGAACGCCCGCCGCGTGCGCGACACCGCCCCCGCCTCCGAAGAGGCCTTCCTACGGGACCTGGAGGGGCGGTTCGGGGACCTGGGCGTCCGCTACCGGCAGTACGAACAGACCATGGACCGCGCCTTCACCACGAGCCGGCTGGAGACCTCCACGCCAGACTGGGACGTCGCGGTCACGCAGATGGCGGAGCTCAAGCAGCTCGAGGCGTCCATCGTCCGGGACATCCGGGTGCTGCAGCAGTCCCTGGAGACCCGCAGCCGCGAGCGGGTGGACGCCGCCGAGCACCGCGTCCGCCGCACCGGCTTCGCCATCGTGGGCCTGTCCCTGTTGGCCATCGGGGTGGGGCTGGTGGCCACCCTCATCTCCGCGCGGGCCCTGAAGCCGGTGGGCACGCTCATCGAAGGGGTGGCGCGCATCAAGCGGGGGGACTTCGAGGCGCGCCTGGGCGTGCAGGGGCAGGACGAAATCGCCCACCTGGCCCGCGAGTTCGACGCCATGGCCCGCTCGCTGCGCGAACGCGACGGGCTCTTGCGCGAGAAGCAGGAGGCCCTGTTGCGCGCGGAGAAGCTGGCCGCGGTGGGCCGGGTTTCGGCGCAGGTGGCGCACGAGGTGCGAAACCCGCTCTCCTCCATTGGCCTCAACGTGGAGCTGCTCGAGGAGGCCATGGAGCGGGCCCGCTTCGACGACGCCACCGACGCCTCCGAATCGAAGGACATCCTCCGCAGCATCACCCGCGAGGTGGACCGCCTCACCGAGATCACCGACGACTACCTGCGGATGGCGCGCCTGCCGGAGCCGCAGCTGCAGGCCGAGTCCCTGAACGACGTCGTGGCGGAGGTGCTGGACTTCTCCCAGCCGGAGCTGCAGGGCGCCAACGTGGTGGTGGAGCGGACGCTCGCGGACAGGCTGCCGCCGGCGCTGATGGACGAAGGGCAGCTGCGGCAGGTCTTCTTGAACCTCATCCGCAACAGCCGCGAGGCCATGCCCGAAGGCGGCCTCTTGCGCGTCCTCACCCGCGCCGCGGACCAGAGCGAACTGGAGGTCGTCTTCGAGGACACCGGGGGCGGGATGAGCGAGGAGGTCCAGGCGCGCATCTTCGAGCCGTTCTTCACCACCAAGACGGGCGGCACCGGGCTGGGGCTCGCCATCTCCCGGCAGATCCTGCACGCGCACGGCGGTGAGCTCCTCTGCCAGAGCAGCCCTTCGGGCACCACCTTCACCGTGCGGCTCGGCGCAGTGGCGGAGGGCACCGCCGCGCTCGGGGAACGCAGCTGGGGCCAGGCGCCCGGCTGACCGCTCGCCCGTTGTCATCGTCCCCGTCCACCCGAACGTTGGGGGACGGAGGTGTGGCATGCCCGAGAGTACGCACGCGCGCCGGCGCAGGCTGGGGACGCGCGCGGCCGCGGCGGTCGCCATTGCGCTGAGCGCGGCGGCGGCCATCCTGATGGTGCTGGCGGTCCTTCTGGACTCCGAGGCGGTGACCCAAAGGGTGGTGGACGGCGTCCTGCCGCGGGTGTCGGAGCGGCTGGGGCGCGAGGTCTCGCTGGAGTCCGCGCGCGCGAAGCTCCTGCCTTCACCCAAGGTCACGCTCGAAGGCCTCACCATCGCCGGGCGCAAGGGGGAGCCGCCGCTCCTGGAGGCGCCACAGGCCACCGTGCAGCTCTCCTTGTGGACGCTCCTTCGCAGCTTCGGCCGCGAGGTGGAGGTCAAGGGCGTGCGCATCGAGTCGCCGGAGCTGAACCTGCTGCGAGACAAGGCGGGCGTCTGGAGCTTCGAGGGGCTGGGCGCAGGCGATTCCTCCGAGCGCGAGGTGATGATCTCCCGGGCGCAGGTGGTGGACGCCACCGTCCGCGTCATCGACCGGTCCACCGCGCACGGCGAGGCGGCGGTGGCGCTCGAAAAGCTGGATGTGACCGTGCGAGACCTCGCCCCGGGGGTCCCGCTGCAGGTCCAGCTCAACGCCGCGGTGGCCTCGGACGCACAGAACGTCAGCATGGACGTGCGGGTGGACCGCTCGGGAGAGAAGCCTCGAATAGATGGCTACTTCGCGGTGACCCGCGCGGCGCTGACCCGGCTCGAGGGGCTGCTGCCCGCGCGGCTGGGGACGGTGTTGATGGGCGGCTTCGCGGACCTGGACGGAGAGATCAACACCGGCGCGGATGGCCGCTGGCTCCTGGAGGCGGACGCGCGGCTGGACGGGGTGCGGCTGCGCGGTGAACCGGCGAGCGGGAGCTTTGGGCTGCGTGCGCTGGTGGACCCCGGGGACGCGAAGGCCGCCCGCGTGGAGGTGCACGACCTCGCCATGAAGGGGCCGGGCGTGGATCTCGGCGGGCGGGCCACCTTCACCGTCAGCCCGCTCGCGCTCGACTTCGCGCTGCAGGGGCCGCTTCTGGACCTGGACGCGCTGCTCGCCGTGTTGCCCGAAGAGGAGGTGACCGGCCCGCCGGACCGGACCTCCATGTTGCCCGCGAGCACCCGGCGCGCGCTCGACGGCGCGCAGGCCCAGGGCTCCTTGCGCGTGGACCGGGTGGTGCGCGGCGGGCTCGAGCTGACGAAGCTGGAGGCGAACGCGCAGCTGCGCCGCGGGATGCTCACCCTCACCTCCGCCCGCGCGACGCTCTACGACGGCCAGGTGGATGCGTCCGGCTCGCGGGTGAACCTCCTGCTCGCCGAGCCCTCGTGGAAGCTGCAGGCGCGGCTGTCCGGGGTGGACGCGGGGAAGCTGGTGGAGGGGGTGGAGTCGAAGGTGCCGCTGCAGGGCCGGCTGGACGCGGCGCTGAACCTCGAGGGCGAAGGCGCGGACTGGGCGCACATACAGAAGACGGTCTCCGGCGGGGGCGCGCTGTCGCTCCGGGAGGGCGCGCTGGGCTCCACCGACCTGGGCGGCCAGCTCGCGAAGGTGGGCGCCTTGGCGCTGCGCGCGGCAGGCAGGGGCGGCGCGGCGGACACCGTGGCCCGCGCGGGCGAGGGCACCGCGCTTCGGGACCTGGTGGTCTCCTTCCGGGTGGCGGACGGCCAGCTGCGCCTGCGCGAGCCGCTCACCTTCGCCTCCGGGTTCGGGGGCGCCAGGCTGGACGGGACCCTGGGGCTCGACACCTCGCTCGCCCTGAACGGCACCGCGGTGCTCTCGCCGGAGTTCCTCGCCCAGACCGCCGGAATCCGTCCGGAGGGGCCGGTGGAGGTACCGCTCAAGGTGGGCGGGACCCTGTCGGATCCGCAGCTTGAAATGCCCGGCCCGGCGGAGCTGGCGAAGCGCCTGGCGGCGCCAGCGGCGAGGGAGGGGGCGAAGCGGGTGGAGGAGGAGGTCAAAAGGCAGGCGCGAAAGCGTGTCGGGGATGTGTTGCGCAGGTTCGAGAGGCAGGACTAAGGGACAAAGGACCCATGCCGTTCCACTACTTCAGGGACACCCTCCCCACCGGACTGCGCGTCGTCAGCATCGAGACGCCCCACCTCCACTCGGCCATGGTCGCGGTGTACGTGCGCGCCGGAAGCCGCCACGAGACGCCGGAGAACAACGGCGTGGGCCACTTCCTCGAGCACATGTTCTTCCGCGGCAGCACCCGCTTCCCGGACACGGTGCGGATGAACGCGCTGGTGGAGGACGTGGGCGGAAACCTCAACGCGGTCACCACCCGGGACCACGGCTACTACTACACGCCGGTGCACCCGAAGCACGTGGGCGTGGCGCTGGACGTGATGGGGGACATGCTCACCCGCCCGCTGCTCAACGACATGGAGGTCGAGCGCCAGGTCATCCTCGAGGAGATGCTCGACGAGGTGGACGAGGCGGGCAACGACATCGACGTGGACAACCTGGTGAAGATGGAGGTCTTCCGCGGCCACCCGATGGGCCTGAAGATCGCCGGCACCCGCCACTCAGTGCAAAGGCTGCAGCGCGCGCAGCTCGACGAACACCTGCGCCGCTACTACGTGGCCGGCAACCTGGTGGTCACCGTCGCCGGGCCGGTGAGCCGGGACGAAGTCCTGGAGCAGGTCTCCCGCGCGTTCGCCCACATCGCCCCGGGGCCCCAGGCGCAGGAGCGGCCGGTGCCCGCGTCGCCCACCGGCCCCTGGTTCCGCTTCGTTCAGCACGACGAGGCGCAGACGCAGTTCCGCCTGCTCTTCCCCACCGTTCCAGAGACGCACCCGGATTATCCAGCGCTGCAGCTTCTGCGGCGGGTGCTCGATGACGGCCTGTCGTCCCGGCTGCCCTTCCAGGTGGTGGAGAAGCGGGGGCTCGCGTATTCGGTGCAGGCAGGCCTGGAGACCTACCAGGACGCGGGCTTCCTGGAGGTAGACGCCGCCTGCGCGCCGGAGAAGGCGGGGCTGGTGGTGGAGGCGGTGTGCGAAACCCTCTCCGAGGTCCTGCGCGGGGACATCACCGCCGAAGAGCTGGACCGGGCGCAGCGGCGGCACCGGATGTTCCTCGACTTTGCGCAGGACTCCCCGGGCGAATTGGCCGGCTGGTTCGGCGGCACCGAGATCTTCCGGCGCCCGGACACCTTCGAGGAGCGCTGCCGGCTGCTGGAGCGGCAGACGCTCGCGGACCTGTTGCGCGTGGCCCGCCAATACCTCCGCAAGGAAGCGCTGGGTGTGGTGGCGGTGGGCCAGCAGAAGGGCGTGCGCGCGCTGGAGCGGGCGGCGCTGACCGCCTACGGGCTGTCGTAGCCCGCGGCGGGGAGGGTCATCTCGAGCTGGGTCCCGCCCAGCACCGCGCGCACCTGGCCGCCCTGCGCGTCACACAGGCGCTTGACCACCGCCAGCCCCAGGCCGGTCCCGCGCGCGGCCTCCAGGGAGAACGGGTCGAAGGCCTCGTCCGCGGTGCGCCGTCCGCCCGGGGGGCCGGGGTCCTTCACCGTCACCGTCACCGCGTCAGCGGAAGCCGAAGCCGTGGCCCACAGCGACACCTTCGCCCCGCCTCCCGCCTGCACCGCGTTGCGCAGGAGGTTGTCCAAAGAGACCTGCAGCAGCGTGGGATCCGCGAGCACCCGCGGCAGCCCCTCCGGCAGCCTGACCTCCACCACCGGCGGGTGGGCCCGGGAGCGGCGCAGCAGGGCCGCGATGGCCGCGTCCACCGCCGGGGGCAGCGGCACCGGGCGAAGCCGCGGCTCCAGGGGCCGCGCCAGCTCCAACAGGTCCCGCACCAGGGCGTCCAACCTCAGCGCCTCCTCTTCGGCAATGTCGATGAGCTCGCGCGCGCCTTCATCCCCTGCCCCGCGGCGCCGGAGCACCGCCAGCGCATTGAGGATGGCGCCCAGCGGGTTTCGCGCCTCGTGGGAGAGCAGCCCCGCCGCCTGCCCCACCGCGGCCAGCCGCTCGCGGGAGACCAGCTCCTTCTGCAGCGCGCTGAGCTGGTGCTGATGCGAGGCGGCTTCGCGCTGGCGCCGCACGTTCTCCACCGCGCCTGCCACCAGCCGCGCGTACAGCTCCACCGCCGGCAGCGAGGCCGGGGTCAGCTTGTCCCCCTGCAGGGTGATGATCCCGAAGGGCTTGCCGTCCACGAACACCGGCGCGTCCACCATGCGCGTGGTGGGCACGACCTCGCGGATCATCTGCGCCACCTCGGGGGCGTGGACCTTGTCCATCACCACCATCAGATCGTTGTGGAAGGTGGCCCGCCCCGTCTCGAAGGAGCGCCCCACGTGGGGGACCTTCGAGAGGTCGAAGCGGACCTTCTGCGCGGGGACGCCGTAGAGCTCGCCGCCGCGCCGGAGCATCTCCGGGTCCTCGCGCATGGCCAGGACCTCGAGCTGCTCTCCGACGAGCCGCATCAAGGTCACCCAGTAGCCGCGCTCGAAGATGGCCTGCACCGCCTGCTCGTAGACCTCCTGCTCGTCCCGGCAGCGGGGGAAGCGTCCGGCGGCCTCCACCATGGCTTCGGCCAGCGGGAAGGTGGCGTGCTCGGAGTCCGCGTCCATCAGGGTGAGGACCCACTCCCCCGGGGTGGCCGAAGGGGTGGAGGCCACGCGGAGCACACCGCGGCGCTCGCCGTCCGTGCTTCGCGCGCGCACCCACGCGTCCCGGCCCACGCGGGCATCCGCCCGGATGGCGTCGATGCGCCCCAGGGCCCACGGCAGGTGCTCGTCCTCCACCACCCGCCGCGCGACGGCGTCCAGCGGGTGTCCCACCAGCTCCTCGCGCGTCACGCCCAGGAGGGCCGCGGCGGCGGCGTTGGCGTACAGCACGAGGTTGCTGCGGATGACCACCACGCCCACGGGCAGCGGGTCATACGGATGCGGCGCAGGCGCAGAGGCCATGGGGGCGCTAACGGCCCCCGCGGATGATGGTGGGGCCCCTCTGCGGCTCTCCGGTGCGGGCGCCTGCCTTCACCAGCGCCTGGCGGACCTGCTTGTACCGGTCGTTGTTCGGGCTGCGCGTGAGCACCTCGTCCATGATCCGCCGGCCGCGGTCGAGGTTCATCTTCAGCGAAGCGTACAGCTCCGCGAGCGCCACCCGCTCCTCCACCGACGCCTCGCCGGAGAAGAAGAGCCGCTCCAGCGCGCTCATGGCGTCCGCCTTCTGGCCCCGGTGCAGGTGCAGCCGCCAGGCGCGCGAGAGGGCGGGCGCGAACGCCGGATCACTCTTCAGGGCGTACCCGTAGGTCTCCGCCGCCCGGGCCACCTCCCCCTGCGCCTCCAGGGCGCGGCCGCGCACGTACAGGGCGCGCGGATCCCGCGGCTTGCGCGCGAGCGCCTCGTCGATGAGCCCGGCGGCCTCCTGCGGCCTGCCCTGGTAGAGGATGCACTCCGCGAGCTGGGCGATCAGATCTTCGTCCCGGGGGCTCTTTTCGAGCAGCTTGCGCAGCGAGGCCTCCGCTTCGTCGTGCCGGCCGAGCTCATTGAGCACCCGCGCGCGCAGCCGGACCACCTCCGGGCGCTCCGCGTCCGGGCCGCCTATCTGCCGCAGATCATTCTCCGCGGCGTCGGGGAAGCCGTTGTTGAGGAAGTAGCGGGCGCGCAGCACCCACGCCTCCGGCAGGTTGGGCTGCGTCACCAGCCGGTCCATCAGCGCGGCCGCCAGGGCCTCCTCCCCCTTGAGCAGGAGGATCTCCGCCTCCAGCACCTTCGCCTGCGGATCATCCGGGCTCCGGCGCTGGATGAGCTCCAGCGTGGAGAACGCCCCGTCCATGTCGCCGTCATGCGCCTGCAGCCGCGCCAGCACCCGCACGCTGGTGTCGGTGAGGTGGCCGCCGTCGCGAAGCGCCGTCATCACCCGGATGGCCTCCTTGGTGTGGCCGGCGCGCCGGTACAGGTCCGCCAGGGCGAGCTTGAGCTGCGGGTCCGCGCCCTCCGAGAGCTCCGCGGCCTGCTTGATGGCGAGGATGGCCGCGCCGTCGTTGCCGGAGGCGCGGTGCGCCTCAGCCATGAGCAGGTGCGCGGTGGGGTCTTTGGGCGCGACGGTGGCGGCGATGCGCAGCGCCGCGAGCGCTTCGGCGGTGCGGCTGGCGGCGAGGTGGGCCCGGCCCTCCTCCAGCTTCTGCGTGGCCGTCTTCTGCCGTGCCAGCTGCGCCTGGGTTTCGGGATCTTTGCAGCCCACCAGCCCGGCGAGCGCGCCAGCGATGAGCCAGCCGCAGAGGTGCGTTCGCATCGGCCGCGAAGGCTACCGGATGTTATCGTGCCCGTAGATGGACCCCTTCGTGCGCCGGCTCGTGCAGCGCATGCTCGACGAGAGCCGCCCTCTCTCTCGCAACCGGCACTTCCACACCTTCTCGACGCCAGAGGGCAAGCTCGCCCTGCGCACGACCCGCAGGCTGCGGAGCTTGCAGGCAGACATCCTCGCCTGCGGCTCCGAAGGCCAGCCCGCGCGCTTCGTGCGCCACGACGTCGAAGACGGAGAGCACCGGGTGGAGCTGCGGCTGGAGCGGCTCTCCGGACGGCGCACCTCCCGCCTGTTGCCGGCGGAGTTCGAGCTGCTCCTGGAGCTGCCGGGGGTCCGCCCGGTGCTGGAGGGCGCCTCAGGCAGCGGGCGCTGACCACCCGGGCTGCGCGGGGTTGATGGCCAGGACCAGCACCGTGCGCAGGGCCTCCATCAGATCCGCGCCCACGGACGCCGAGCCGCCGGGCACGTCCACGAGCGCCTTCGGCACCTGCCCGCCCACGACCACCAGCGGCACCCGCTGCTCCAGCGCCAGCCAGCGGGCGACCCTGGCCGCTGCGTCCGAGTCATCCATCACCAGGGCCCCCACCGCGCCGCCGGAGAACGGCCGCCACAGGGGCCTCGCCGCCTCCGCGGACGGAAGGACGCAGAAGTCGATGTGCAGGGCCTCGCTGAGCTCATAGCGGCCGAGCGTGCCGAACCCGCTCTTCACCGCCTCCGGCTCCGAGGCGGCCAGCCGCAGCTTCGGCAACTGGGTGATGAGCCTTCTTGCCGCGCCGGCGCCGCCACCACAGACGAAGATCTTGGCCACCGCCGTCCGCAACGTGGCGCGGCCGCGCAGAAGCCGCCCTCGCAGCGCGTGGATCTCCGCCGGCCCCAGCAGCGGCCCCTGTTCGTCGGCCTCGCCTTCGGCGATGCGGACCACGCCCTTCTGCATCAGGGTGTGCAAGACCGTGAGGACGTCCAGGTCGGTGGCGGGGGCCAGATCCAACAGGTCCGAGAGCGCACGCGGCTGGCGCAGCAGCTCCACCACCTGGGAGGTGACCGGGTGCTGGTCCCGCGAAAGGTCCGCCTCGGGCGCGAGGTGGACCTGCGCGGTCCTGGGCGGCAGGGACGCCACCACGCGCGCGAGCTCGTCCGTCTGGCGCATGCCTTCGAGCAAGGCGTCATCCATCCCGCGGTTGATGCGCGGCCGCGACGGCGGCGGCCCCGGCGTGAAGGCGAAGCTCCCGTCGGTCCAACCCAGGAGCCGGAAGAGCGCCTTCTCCCCTTCTACGGCGCCAATCTTCGCGTTCATGGGGCGGCCGTCGCCCACGTGGATCTCCCCGCGCTCAGGCCCGCGAGAGAGCACCAGCCGCCCGCTGCGCTTGTTCATGGCCAGGATCTGCAGCAGGTCCGGGATGCCCAGCTGGGTGAGGGACCCTTCGATCTCGCTTTCGCTGCGCAGGTCCCGCGCGGCCTCGGTGCGGCGGAAGATGTGGTCAATCCGCGCGAGCACCTCGTCCAGGTTGAACGGCTTTCGCAGGTAGCCGTCCCGGAAGCCGCGCAGCTTGTCCGCCTCCAGGGACGCCGTGGTCAGGACCACCGGGATGTCCGCGGTGCGCGGGTTGGTGCGGAGGATCTGCACGAAGGTCTTCGCGTCCAGGAGCGTGCAGGCCTCGTCGAAGAGCGTGAGGTCCGGGTGGCGCAGGACCGCCACCTCCAGCGCGCGCGAGCCGTCCGGCGCGTAGTGCACCTGGTGCCCCCGCTCGCGAAGGGCGCGCGTGAGCGTCCGCACCTGGTCCAGGTCCGGGTCGGCGATGAGGATGTTCCTTTGCGGGGGCATCTAGGCAGCGCTCACCAGGGTTGGAGGTCGTACTCGGCCTGCAGCCGGGCGATGAGCCCGTCCACCACCGCCGGGTCCGAGGTGTGGAAGCCCCACGTCGCCCCGCGGCCGCGCCGCTGGATGAGCGCGTAGGCGGCGTGCTCGGAGAGCCAGAGGAGGAACTCGTGGCGGGCCATCCGCTCGTCGCCCTCGAGGAAGACGGGGGTGATGGCGGGGTGCGAATCCAGGTCCTTCCGCCGGCCGAGGACGTAGACCCGCGCGTTGAGCTCCTTGGGCGGATCATCGAGCCCCTGCGCCACCCTCAGCTCCCCATGCACCTCCGGGCCGCCCACGTAGAGCAGCCCGCGGGCCGCCGGATCCCGCAGGATCTCCTGGGTGATCTCCGCCTGCAGCTCGTCGAAGAGCGCGTCGGACACCTTGCCCCGCCGGGAGGGTTCGGCGTGCTCGTCCGCGGGCAGCTTCGGCGAGGTGGGCGAGCCCAGAAGCAGCTCCACCTCGTCCCAGAACGGCAGGCCCTCCAGGTGCAGGCGGCGCTGGAGGGATGCGCGGCGCTCCTCCATCCGGCGGCGGCAGCGGTGGACCAATTCGTCGAAGTCCTCCCCGTCCTTGGGGAAGGTGGCCGCGCCGGAGACCAACGCCAGGGGCAGCCGCTCTTCGATGGCGCGGACCTCCGGCTCTTCGGCCACGGCGGTGGCGGCCCTTCGTCCGAACATCAGGGCGCCGAAGAAGTCGGTCTCCGGCAGGAGCAGGTAGAACTCCTGGTCGCTCGCCTTGGCGATGACGTCCGAGTCCCGGATGATCCGCGACAGCGCCCGGATGATGCCGCGCGTGGCCCGCCGCGCCTCGTTGGCCCCCAGCCGCAGCCTCGCGTTGGAGAGGTTGTCGATGGAGAAGGTCAGAAGCGAGAAGGTCCGCCCGTACCGGCGCGCCTTGTAGATCTCCTTCGACGCGTAGTCGCTGAAGTACGAGAGGTTGTACGCAGCGGTCTCGCGGTCCCGGAGGCCGAGCCGCTGCAGCCCGAGGATCTTCCGGCCGTTGCGAATCCCGATGGCCGCGAAGTCCGCCATCATCTGTGCGGCGCGCACATGCTCGGTGCCGAACTCGCCCGCCAGGGGGTCCGAGAGCTGCGCCACCGCGACGATCTCCCCGGAGGTGGCCATGGGAACCAGGAGCACCCGCGCCTTGCCTTCGCCGGTGGTCCACGCCTTTCCCTCGCGCAGCCGCGCGTCCACGGCCTCGTCCCGCGGGTACCTCTCCGGCAGCCGCTGGCGGTCCAGAAGGCCCCGGTACGCGCGCAGCACCGCGTCCCCGCGATCATCCACCACCCACAGGGCCGCGCTCTGCGCGTCCGTGAGCGAAGAGAGCTCTCCCAGCACGCGCTCCTGCAGCCACTCCAGATCGGGGTTGGAGAGCAGCTCCAGGCAGCGGTTGTGGAGGGCCTGGTAGCGGGTGAGGTCGAGGTTCTCGCTGAGCAGCCGCTCGCGCTCCCGCCGCAGCTCCGCGCGCTCCAGGCAGCGCTCCACGGCCAGGGTGAGGTCGTGCTCGTCCACCGGCTTGATGAGGTAGTCCGCCACCCCGGCGCGCATCGCGGTCAAAGAGGCGTTCAGGTCCTCGCGGTTGGAGACGAGGATGAGCTCCTGGTCCGGCTGGTGCTCGCGCAGGCAGGCGATGAGCTGCAGCCCGTCCACGCCGGGCATCACCAGGTCGGTGATGACGAGCCCGAAGGGGCCCTTCGCGAATTCCTCCAGGGCGCGGGTCGCGTTCTCCACCGCGAGCACCCGGTGGCCCTTCTTGCTGAGGATGTCGGTGACGACCTCGCGGAAGAAGCGGTCGTCGTCGACGAGGAGGATGGGCAGGGGCAAGGCGCGCGGACGTTACCGGCCGGATGGCAGGGCGACAACCGCGTCGAAGACGTACTCGGCCGGGCCGCGCATCCTGATCTGCGACAGGTCGCCTGCGACCCGGATGTGAAGGCGCCCTCCCGGCAACTCCACCGGGAGCCAGGCGTCCGCCGGGAGCAGCCTCCGGTGCACGAAGGCCGCCGCCGCCGCGCAGGCGCCGGTCCCACACGCCTTCGTGAAGCCGCTGCCGCGCTCCCAGACGTTCACGCGCAGCCCCTCCCCCTCCTGCCGCACGAACTCCACGTTGGTGCCTTGAACGAAGGCAGGGTGGCGCTCCAGCGCCGGCCCGGTGCGGGCCACGTCCTCGGGTGGCGCTGCGCTGAGCACGAGGTGCGGGTTGCCCATGCTGACGGCCGTTCCGCGCAGGCCTTCGAAGCCCGGGATGGGCGCGTCCACCCACGGGGCGTTCTTTGGGAGGTTCGGCGCCACGAGCCTGGCGGGCCCCATCTCCACCTCCACCTCGCGCACCCCGCCGTCGGCGCCCCAGGTCAGAAGGCACGCGAGCACGCCCGCGCCGGTCTCGAGGTCCAGGCGCTCAGGGCGCGCGCTGCCACCGGGCTCCGCAGACGCCCTGTCCGCGAGGTACTTCGCGGCGCAGCGGATGCCGTTGCCGCACATCTCCGCGATGCTGCCATCCGCGTTGTGCACCACCATCTTCGCCGCCGCCCTGGCCGACGGATGCAGGGCGAGGATCCCATCCGCTCCCACGCCGCGGCGACGGTCGAGGATGCGGACCACCTCCTCGACGGTGAGGTCACGCCCGCCCGTGCGCAGGTCGTGGATGAGGAAGTCGTTCTGGAGGCCGTGGTACTTGGGCAGCCGCACGCCGTGGCGCAATTGTGGGCTCATAGCTCGATGGACCTCCGCCGCACCGCCACCTGGAACGTGTCCGTCCCCCGCCGCAAGGTCAGGCGCACCACCGTACCGGACGGCCCGGTGATCCGCGCGACGATCTCCCGCACCGCCACGCCCGTCACCGAGGCGCCCTCCACCGCGAGCAGCCGGTCCCCGCTGGCCACACCCGCCGCCTGGGCGGGGCTGCCGTCGAAGACGCCTCCGATGAACACCGTCCCGTCCTCCTCTGCGCGCAGCTGCATCCCCACGCCTTCATAGGGTTGGTTGAAGGGCCGGGCAGGCCGCTTTTCGGGCTGCAGATGGATGCGTCCTTCAGGGAGGGTCCCGGCGCGCTCGGCGGCGACCCAGGCCTCGCGAAATCCCTCCTTCTTGAAGCGCAGCACCGCGCGCCTGGGCACGCCCCCCAGCCGGAAGCGCCCCTCCGCGTCGGTCGCCACCACCAGCCAGCGGTCGAACTGGAAGGTCTGGCTCGCGGCGCGGCGCTGCACGGTCACCTCCACGCCCGCCAGCGGTTCGCGGGTCTGCGCGTCGAGCACCACGCCCTCCACCGGCTGCACCGGCGAAAGCTCCAGCTTCACGGTGGGCGAGTCCCCTCCTGGCGGCACCTCCACCTGGACCGGGGCTTCGGTCTCGCCGCTGCCGGGAGACGAGGCCTCCACCCGGAAGCGACCCGGCGGAACCGGAACGCGGAACTCGCCGCTCGGGTGCAGCACCGGCCGCGACCTGGGCATCCCACCGGCTTCGGGGACGACGCGGACCTGGAAGTCGGTCACCGCGCGGCCCTGCGCGTCCACGGTGTAGCCGACGACGGCGCTGGACTGAAGGCGCAGCACCACCTCCTCACCAACCTCCGCGCGTGCCTGCGCCCACGCGCCGTCGACCTCCGCGTCCACCAGCACCTGGGCGCCTGCAGCGAACCCAGCGAGGGTGAAGCGCCCTTCGGCGTCGGTGAGTGTGTTGGCCGAAAGGGGGCCCGCCCAGTCGGTGGTGCGCGCCCGGACCACGACGCCCGCCTGCGCAGGCTCGACGCGCCCGAAAAGCGGGGCCTCTCCGTCCAGCTCCAGCGTCCACGCCGCGTCACCGGCGCCGGTGAGCTCGAAGGGGCCGCGCTGGGCGACGAGCGCGCCCGCGTGGACCTGCGCGAGGTACGCCCCCGGCGCGAGCCCTTCGACCTCGAAGTCCCCACCTGCTCCCGTCACCGCGCCGGCCGCCACCTGCTGCGAGCGGGCGTCGAGGAGCGTCACCGCCGCTTGCGCGAAGGGCCGCCCATCCACGAGCACCGTCCCGCGGGCGGTGAGGCCCTGGCCCAGTTCCACGTTCAGGCCGTCGTAGCGCCCGCCCTCCGCCACGGTCACGCGCGGGCCTGCCACCCGCGCGCCCGAAGGTCCGGACGCCGCGAGCTGGAACTCTCCGGACGACACTGGCAGCTCGAAGGCACCCTCCGCATCCGTGGCCACCGGCCCGAAGCGAACGGCCACCGTGGCGAGCTGCGCCTTCTCCGCCCAGACCTGCGCGTGTGCAACCGGCTCGCCCATGCGGGTCACCGTGCCCCGGAGCGTGATGCTCCCGCGCAGGAAGAGCTCCATGCCGCCGTGCTCGCGGGCGCCCTCCACCTGCAGCCACTCGGTCCTTGGTCCGTAGCCCTCCGCGCGCGCCTCCACCCACGTCCAGGTCGGCGGCAGGGGACCCAGTCGGAACCGTCCCGCGTGGTCGGTCCGGGTCTCGCCGGCGGAGCTGCGGACGGTGGCGTTGGGGATGGGCCTGCGGGTCAGGACGTCCGCCACCACGCCGCTGACGGCGGCGGCGGGAAGGAGCTCCAGGCGCACCTCGCCGTGGACCCCGACGGGCGAGAGCAGCAGCGGCCCGTGGACCTCGGACGCCCGTTCGCCGTGGACCGCGGAGAGCAGGTAGTAGTCCGGCGGCAGGCCTTCGAAGGCGAACCGGCCGTCTTCGCCCGAGCGCAGCTCGAAGCTGTGGGCTTCGCTGCGCAGCCGCACCGTCGCGTGGGCCACCGCGAGCCCCTGCGAGACGACGATGCCCCGGAGGCTCGCGGTCGCCGCCGGCTTCGGGCGTTGGGACTGTGGTCCCTGCGCCCCTTTGCGCGGGTCTGCAGAAGAGGCGTCGGCGGAGCGCTCTACAGAGGAGGCGCGCTCTTCGTCCGGCCAGACCACCCAGCCGACGACCAGGGCCATGGCCAGGACGGCAAGTGCGATGAGCGCGCGCTTCACGGCGGCAACCTAACGCTGAAGCCCCGGGGGAGCTTCCTCAAGAAGGACGCTTGGGCGCCGAATCATTCGGCCACTCGACGTCGATCTCCTCGACGTCCTCTTCGGAGAGCAACAGCGTGTCCAGCTCCAGGGTGGGGATGCCGTCGTCTTCGAGCGGCAGCGCCATGGCTTCGCGCCGGTCCGCGGCCGGAGTGACGGGGCCCGAAGGCGCTGCGGCAGGCGGTGTCGTCGGCGCGGCCGGCGCGGGGAGCTGCGAGAGCACCCGCGCGGCGGTGGCGGAGGCAGGCCGCGGGGTCCGCTGCACAGCCCCGATGAGCGGCGAACTTCGGCTGACCGGTGACGCAGAAGCAGTCTCCCGACCGGTCGCCCGGCGAAGCGCGGCGAGCTCCGAGTCCTGGGCGTTGAGGCGCCGCTGCATGAGCTCCAGCCGCGACTTGCGATCTTCGAGCTGCGACGTGAGCTCCTGCTCCCGCTGCCGGGAGACCGCGGCCAGCTCACGCAGCCCGTTGGCCTCGATGTTCGCGGCCTCAGCGGCCCGCTGCAGGGCCTGCACCTGGTCGGCGAGGGTGGTCTGCTTCGCGCGCGCGGCGGCGACCTCTTCGTCCCACTGCTGTCGCATCGCCTCGGTGGCGCGCTGGGCTTCGGCCTGGGCCTGGGCGAGCTGCGCCTTCGTGGCCGCCACCTGCTGACGGAGCGCCGCCTCTGCCTGCGCGGACTGTGCGCCTGCCGTCTCCAGCGCCGACAGTCGCGCTTCGAGCGTCGCCTCCCGCTCCGCTGCGGCGGCCTTCACGGACTGAAGTTCCTCGGCCAGCGCCGCCTGTGCCTTCGCGAGCCCGTCCTCGAGCGCTGCCCGGGCAGCGGCTTCTCGTTCTGCTGCGGCGGTGTGAGCGGCGTCGAGCTGCGCCTGGAGCCTCGCTTCGCGCTCGGACGCTTCGGACCGCGCGGCTTCGAGCTGGGTCCGGAGTTCTGCCTCGCGCTCGCCCACCGCCGCCTGTGCCGCGTCGAGCTGCGCCTGGAGCCTCGCTTCGCGCTCGGACGCTTCGGCCTGGGCGGCTTCGAGCTGGGTCCGGAGTTCGGCTTCTCGTTCGCCCTTCGCTGCCTGTGCCGCGTCGAGCTGCGCCTGGAGCGCCGCCTCGCGCTCGGATGCTTCGGCGCGCGCGGCTTCGAGCTGGGTCCGGAGTTCGGCTTCTCGTTCGCCCGTCGCTGCCTGTGCCGCGTCGAGCTGCGCCTGGAGCGCCGCCTCGCGCTCGGATGCTTCGGCGCGCGCGGCTTCGAGCTGGGTCCGGAGTTCGGCTTCTCGTTCGCCCGTCGCTGCCTGTGCCGCGTCGAGCTGCGCCTGGAGCGCCGCCTCGCGCTCGGATGC
>CAZQVZ010000033.1:2372-24256 GCA_964596895.1 uncultured Myxococcaceae bacterium | reverse complement strand
CACCGCAGGACACCTCGCCCTCCCCTTCGTAGACCGACCGGGCTGGAGCTGCGCGCGCCTGCAGCCCGCCTTCGTCTGGAGTTCCCATGCGCGGCATCTGACCCGAGGCGCCCGGGGGTTGCCCGGAAAACGCGCGCGCGGGGGCGGGCGTGACTTGCCGCGCGGACAGGCGCTACTTTCCACCTGGTAGGCCGCAACTGACCGGGAGGCAAAGACCACCATGACGACGACCTCGCAGCCGGGCTTCTTCACGCCCACGCCGGAGCGCCCCCAGGACGACGTCTTGCGCGACTACCTGGCCTTCCTCGAGGCCCGCAACGGCTCCACCCGGGTCGAAGGCGACTACCCGAACCGGGAGCGCTGGCTGGAAGGCGCGGACGCCTCCGGGCTGCGCCACCGCGGCAAGCTGGACGCCGCCACCTTCGAGCAGAGCTATGCCGGCTACCGGGCGGGGACGGTGGACGACAAGGCGATGCTCACCCTGCTCACCTTCATGAAGGCCAACGCGGGCGAGGCCTATGGCGTGGAGGTGGTGGGGCGGATGCGCCACAAGCGCGAGGCGAGCACGACCTTCGAGAAGGTGGAGCGGGTGCTCGGCAAGGAGGAGACCTACCACACGCGGATTCTGCTCGGCGCCGCCCACCAGTTCGACCTCGAGCCGCCGAAGAGCGCGTGGCGTCCCCCGGCTTCTCTCAAGGTGCTCATCACCACGCTGGCGTATTCGCCGAAGGCGCTGTTCCACCCGGTGCTGCTCGCCTCCGAGGTGGCGGGCGTCTTCACCTTCAACTGGATGCTCGAGAAGGTGCGGGAGGTGTTCAGGGACCAGCCCGGGCTGAAGGAGGCGCTGGAGGAGCGGTTGATGGAGATCCTCGTGGACGAGCTTGGGCACATCGCCTTCAACCGGATGGCGGTGGGGCCCACGGGCATGTCCGCCGCGAAGTCCATGGCCCCGCACGTGGCCGCCGCCGCAGGGCGCATGCACAAGGAGTTCTCTGCGCTCGGCTGGGACCGCCAGACGCTGAGCGGGTTCGACCGCTTCGACTACACCTCGCTGCCCGAGGAGGCGCGCCGGCGCGCGTTCTACGTCTGAGGTCCGCCCGTCGACAGACGGACCTGCGCGCGGACGCCATCCTCGCGGCCACCCGGCTCTTCGCCGCCCGCGGCACCGGCGCGGTCTCCGTCCAGGACGTGGCGGACGCGGTGGGCGCCTCCAAGCAGGCCTTGCTGTACCACTTCGGCACCAAGGACGCGCTGGTGGAGGCGGTGCTGGCGCGGCTGCTCGAGCGCGCGAACGCGCGGCTCCTGTCGCTGATGGGCGCGCTCTCGCCGTCTTTGGACGAGCGGATGGACCAGGTGCTCGGCCACCTCAACGCGATGTTCGACGAAGAGCCGCACGCCGCGGCGGTCCTGCTGCGCTACCTGCTGGACGGCGGGCAGAGGGCCGCGCAGAGGCTGGAGACCGGCGCGCAGCCCTGGCTCACCTTCACGGTGGACCTCCTGCGCCGCGGCCAGGCGGAGGGCTGGGTGCGAAGGGACGTGGACGCCGAAGCGGCGGCCGCGCAGATCGGGATGATGCTGCTGACGCACTTCGCGCTTCTGCCGGTGCAGCACCGCAAGCGCGGCGAGGCGGCGGCGTGGCGGGAGCGCCTTTCGGAGCAGCTGGTGCTGGCCATCCGGGCCATGCTCTTCGACGGTTAGCGCATGCCCCGCCTGCTCGTCTTTCAGCACGTCGCCGCCGCGCCCCTGGGGACGCTGGACGCGCTCGTCCGCCGGCGGGGGCACCGCGTCCGCTTCGTGAACTTCGAGCGGCATCCGGACGCCACCCCGCGCATCGACCGCTACCGGGGCCTCATCGTGCTCGGCGGGCCGATGAACGTGGAGGACCAGGCGCAACGGCCGCACCTGCGCTTCGAACTGCAGGCCATCGAGGCGGCGCTGAAGGCGGGCAAGCCGGTGCTGGGCATCTGCCTCGGCGCGCAGCTGCTCGCGCACACGCTCGGCGCGGACGTGTCGCGGCTTGGGCGCCCGGAGATAGGCTGGCACCGCGTGCACGCGACGAAGGCGGGGCTCGAAGATCCGGTGCTCTCGCCGCTGGGGTCATCCGCCGAGGTCTTCGGGTGGCATGGCTGCCGCTTCGACATCCCGAAGTCCGCCACCCAGCTCTGCTTCGGCGACGCCTGCGCAGAGCAGGCCTTCCGCTACGGCGAGCGCGCGTACGGCCTGCAGTTCCACCTGGAGATGGACCTGTCCCTGGTGACGCGGTGGCTTCAAAGCCCCCTGTACGGGGCGCAGCTCGAAGCGGCGGGGCTCCCGGGCGGCAAGGAGGCGCTCCTGGAGCAGTCACGGGCGCGGGTGCACACGCTGAAGGCGCGGGCGGACGCGGTGTTCAACCGGTTCCTCGACAAGGTGGGGCAGCCCAGGCGCCGGCACCTGTTGCCCTCACGCTGAAGGGCGCGCGAGGTAGCGGACGAGCATCTGCGTCAGCTCTTCGGCGAACACAGGCGACTCCAGGAGCGCTGGCGCTTCGAGCACCGCCGCGTGGATGACCTCCTCCACCGCGCGGCCCGCGATGAAGGCCACCACGTCCAGGTCCAGCCCTTCGCGCAGCTCGTGCCTGCGGGCGGCCATCACCGCCTTGAGCAGCTCCCGCCCCTGCGCCGCCATCTGCCGGACCCGGTCATGGCGTCCCACCTGCGGCACCAGCTCCAGAAGCGCGCGCAGAAGCCCCCGGTCCCTTCGGTGCAGCGCCACCATGGCGTCCACCACGCCGCGGATGAACCCGGGCAGAGGCTGCTCCGCGTGCGCCATCACCGAGGCGGAGAGCTCGGCGAGATCCAGCTCCACCTTCCGTTCGATGAGCGCGGCGACCAGCGCCTCCTTGCCGGGGAAGTACTGGTACAGCGAGCCCACGCTCACGCCCGCCACCCGCGCTATCTCATTGGTGCTCGCCTTGCGCGCGCCAGAGGTCTGCAAAATGCGAGCGGTGGCCTCCAGGAGCACGTCCACCACGGCGCGCGAGCGCTCTTGTTTCGGGACTTTTCGAGGGGCGGTGCGTGCGTGAGCGGGCATGGGGAGAACGCGAGTTTCGAGGGGCCGCGCCGGCCGACATAGTAGCCCGCATGAACGACTCCACACACGTGCTGGTGGCAGGCGGCGGCATTGGCGGGTTGACCCTCGCGGTGGCGCTGCGGCGCGCGGGCCTGAAGGTCACCGTCTTCGAGCGCGCGGCAGAATGGAAGCCCCTGGGTGCGGGCATCACCGTGCAGATGAACGCCATGACCGCGCTGCGCGAGCTCGGGCTGGACGCCGCGGTCGCTGCGGTGGGGGAGCGGGTCCTGACCTCCGCGGTCCTGGACGCCTCCGGGAGGGTGCTCAGCGGGATGCCCTTCGCGCAGCTGGAGGCGGAGGTCGGGGTGCCGTCCATCTGCATCCACCGGTCGCGGCTGCACGGGGTGCTGCTCGAAGCGCTGGGGCAGGGCGTGGTGCGGCTGGGCGCGGCGGTCACCCGCTTCGAGGAGCGCGGGGAGAAGGTGATGGCCGCGCTGGCGGACGGCACCTCGGTGGAGGGCGACCTGCTCGTCGGCGCGGATGGGCTGCGCTCGGCGGTGCGCGCGCAACTGCTCGGTGACGCGTCCTTGCGCTACTCCGGCTACACGAGCTGGCGCGGCATCTGCCGCAACGAGGGGCTGGTGCCGGACGGCCAGGTGACCGAAAGCTGGGGCGCCGGCGCGCGCTTTGGCATCGTCCCGATTGGGCATGGCGAGGTGTACTGGTTCTGCACCGCCAACGCGCCCGCGGGCGAAGCGGACCCCCAGGGAGGACCCCACGCGAAGCTCACCTCGCTCTTCGGGAGGTGGCACGCGCCCATCCCGGAGCTGCTGCGTCGCAGCGCGCCCGAAAGCATTCTGCGCACCGACATCCACGACCGGCCGCCGGTGAAGGCCTGGACCCGCGGGCGGGTGACGCTGCTCGGGGACGCCGCGCATCCGATGACGCCCAACATGGGGCAGGGCGGGTGCCAGGCCATCGAGGACGCGGTGGTGCTCGGCAAGAGCCTCGGGAAGGCCGGCTCGCTCGCGGCCGCGCTGGCCACCTACGAGCGGACCCGCATCCCGCGCGCCAACGGCATCGTCGAGACCTCCTGGTCCTTCGGGCGGATGGGCCAGCTCGAGAACCGCGCCGCCGTCTTCCTGCGGGACGCGGCGATGCGGCTCCTGCCTTCCTCGGTGCAGGCGAAGCAGCTCAAGAAGGTGATGCGCTTCGAGACGGGCGTCTGACCGCGGGGAGCCCGAGGCCGCTGCTCAGGCCACGCAGGTGAAGTGCTCGCCCTCGCGCCAGCCGCGGGCACCCAGCGCTTCACGGATGTTCTCTCGCGCGCCCTTGGCGCCCACCGCCGCCAACAGGTGGGGCCCGCGCGGCGCCCCCAGATTTTCCCAGGGCAGGACCGGGGCCCCGTCGATCCGCTGGCCCACCTTGAGGGGTGAGACTTCATAGAAGGCCTCCACCTCCACCCCCGCCGCCCGAAGCGCGCGCGCGAGCCGCAGCCCGATGGGCCCCGCGCCCCAGAGGACGCAGCGGCCAGCGCCGGCCAGTGGACCGCGCAGCAGGTGCCTCACCTTGAGGGTCCGGAAGGCGTCCTCTCCATAGCGCCCATCCGTCCGGGTCAGGCGCCCTTCATGGTCTCGCCAGCGGAGGAGCACCTGCGGCAGACAGGTCAGCCCGTGCCCCGCGTCCAGCAGGCGCAGCCACAAGTCGTAGTCCTCGGGCACCGGCTCGTCGGTCCAGCCGCCCACCGCGCGCACCACCTCCGTCCGCAGGGTGACCGACGGGTGGCACAAGGGGCTCTCGATGAACCGGTCCCGCCACAGCAGCGCGGGCGTCGTCAGCGCGCCCAGCCAGCGGGCGTACAGCTGCAGGTTGGGGCTCACCGGGCGGTCTTCGCGGAACACCTCCACCTGCGTGCCCACGCCCGCCAGCGCCTCGTCCGCCGCCAGCGCCGCTGCGCTCTGTTCCAGGCGCGTGGGCAGGCACTCGTCGTCCGCGTCCATCCGCGCCAACAGCTTCGCCCGGCAGGCAGCGAGCCCGAGGTTCAAGGCGGCGCTGATGCCCCGGCCTTCCCCCTGCAGCACCCGGACCCTGGCGTCCTTCGCCGCGAGGTCTCGCAGCAGCGACGAGGTGCCGTCCGAAGACGCGTCGTCCACCGCCACCACCTCGAAGTCGCCCAGGGTCTGGCGGAGCACGCTCCCCACCGCCTGCGCGAGCGTGTCCTGGGCGTTGCGCACCGGCATCAGGACGGAAACGGCTGGGGTGGACATGGCCGGGTGACACTTTTTCCCATCACCGGTGTTCCAGCCATCGAAACGGGCGGCGCACCTGCCGCCGGGCGAGGGCTGCGAACGTATGAACGGCAAGTGTGTGGCGGTGGCAGTGTGGGTGTCCCTGGGCGCGGCGACGGCCGCCCGAGCGCAGGACGAGGTCCACGTCCCGGTGAGCGCGGACATCCTGCCGGGGATTGGGGTGAACGGGCTCGTCTCCGGGAAGGTGCGCAACAACCTGTCCTTCGGCCTGCTCGCGAGCCACGCGGCGCGGGTGGACGGGTGGGCGCTGAGCCCGGGGGCGACCTTCGTGGACCGGATGGTCAGCGGGGCGCAGGTCGCAGGGGCCTTCAACCTGACCGGGCGGCTGGACGGCGCGCAGATCGCCGGCGCCGCCAACGTCGCGAAGGGCTACACCCGCGGGGCCCAGGTGGCGGGCGCGGTGAACGTGGGGATGGGCGGCCTGCGCGGGGTTCAGGTGGCGGGCGCGGTGAACCACGCGGCCGGGGACGTGCGCGGCTGGCAGGTGGCCGGCGCGGTCAACCTCGCGTCCGAGCTGCGCGGGGTGCAGACCTCCGGCGGCGTCAACCTGGCGAACACCCTGCGCGGCTTGCAGCTCTCGGTCATCAATGTGGGCGGGGACGTCGAAGGCGCGCAGGTGGGCGTCGTCAACATTGCGCGCAAGGTGACCGGCCTGCAGCTCGGCGTGGTCAACGTGTCGAAGGAGATGTACGGCGCGCCGATAGGCCTGGTCTCGGTGGCGGGCAACGGCCAGGTTCACCTGCAGGCCTGGGCGAGCGACGTGGCGCTCACCAACGTCTCGCTCAAGTACGGCAGCCGCTACCTCTATTCGCTGGTCACGGTGGGGCGGGACACCCAGCGGCCTGCCCGCGAGCGGCGCTGGCTGCTGGGCCTGGGCTTCGGCGGGCACGTGCCCCTGGGCCGCGCGTTCGTGGACCTGGACGCCACGGCCTACGACGCGCGCACTTCGATCATCAGCAGCTCCTCGGACGCGGTCTTCTCGCAGCTGCGCGTGGTCGCCGGCTACAAGCTCGCCAGGCACCTGGCGGTGTTCGGCGGCGTCACCGGCAACGTGCTGGTGGACTGGGGCGAGCGCACCTGGGGGGACGTCGGTCTTCTCGGCGGCGCCTGGGAGCACGACGAGGGCCGCTCCCGGGTGGCGGTGTGGCCAGGGCTCGTCGCCGGCGTGCAGCTCTAGGCCGTTGAAGGTGCTCGCCCTGCAGACAGCCAGGCTCCGCGGGCACGGTGCTGCGGCCATGAGGACGGTGGTGGCTTCTGGTGGTAGAGCCGCCGCCGTGCCCATCGACGTCGAAGACCTGTACCGCCGCTTCGGACCCATGGTCCTGCGGCGGTGCCGTTTCCTGCTTCGGGACGAAGAGAAGGCGGTGGATGCGATGCACGATGTGTTCGTGAAGCTGCTCGACCACGGCGGGGCGCTGACGGGGGACGCCCCCTCCAGCCTTTTGCACAAGGTGGCCACCAACGTGTGCCTCAACCGGCTGCGCACCGAGAAGCGCCGTCCGCAGGACGCCGGCGAGGCGCTCCTGCTGGAGATCGCCGCGCTGGACGACCTCGAGGGCCGCACCGCCGCCGCTGCGCTGCTGGACTCGCTCTTCGGCCGGGAGGCGGAGTCCTCCCGCATCATGGCGGTGCTGCACCTGGTGGACGGGATGACGCTGGAGGAGACCGCGCGCGAGGTGGGGCTGTCCGTCTCCGGCGTGCGCAAGCGGCTGCGGACCCTGCGCGCGAGGCTCCGTTCGCTCACCGCTTCGGAGGCCGCGTGAGGACGCCGGACTGGATGGTGGAGCGCATCGCGCAAGGAGACCTGGCGCCCGCGGAGCTGGAGGCGGCGCGCAGGCGGCTGCTGGCAGAGCCGGACGGCGCGGAGAGGCTCGCGGCCCTGGAGGCCTCCAACGCGGAGATCCTCGCCGCGCATCCGCCTGCGCAGGTCGCGCAGGAGGTCGCGCGCCGGGCGCACCTGTCCAACACGCGGGCGCGCGTGGCGCAGGATGCCGCCTTGCGCCCTTCGGCGCGCTGGAGGTCTCTCGCGTTCGCCGCGCCGCTGGCTGTGGGGCTCGCGGTCCTGATGGTCCTGGTGATGGCGAAGGAGGACACCCTCCCTACCCGGACCCAGCCGGAGGTCGCGCTCGTAGATGGCAACCGCAGCAAGGGGCTCGGGCCCACGCTCGTCCTCCACCGCCGCGAAGCGGGCGCCGTGCACCCCCTGGCGAATGGGGCTGCGGCGGGGGCAGGTGACCTCCTGCAGCTGGGCTACGTCTCCGCCGGCAGGGCCTTCGGGCTCATCCTCTCCATCGACGGGGCGGGCGCGGTGACGGTGCACCTGCCGGAGGGCGGCGCCCAGTCGGTCAGGCTGGAGGGCCCCTTCGCGCAGGCGCTCGAGCACGCGTATGAATTGGATGATGCGCCCGGCTTCGAGCGCTTCTTCTTCATCACCTCCGACCGCCCGTTCGACGCCCCCGCCGTCCTCTCGGCGGCCCGGGCGCTGGGGGAGGAGCCCCTCCGCGCCCGCACCCAACCTCTGCCCCTGCCCGAGGGGCTCGACCAGTCCAGTTTCCTGCTGGTGAAGGACGCGCCATGAGCCCGGCACGACTTGCGATGGGCCTCGTGTGCCTGTCGCTGCTGCTGCACCCCGTGTACAACCCCCTGCTGCCCGCCACCGCCCACGCCGCGTCCGAGCGGGGCGCCTTGCGCCGGTTCGCGCTCTTGGCCGCGGCCAATGACGGCGGGGCCTCCCGGGTGAAGCTGCGCTACGCGGTGACGGACGCGCAGAACCTCTCGGCGGTGTTGCAGGAGTTGGGCGGCATCGCCCCTTCAGACGTGGTGCTCCTGGAGGAGGTGGACCGCGCAGCGCTCACCCGCGGGCTCGAGTCCCTGCGTCAGCGGCTGCAGGCCGCGCGGGATGGGGGCTCCCGCACCGAAGCCATCATCTACTACTCGGGCCACTCGGATGAGGAGGGGCTGCTCCTGCGCGGAGAGCACTTCCCGTTCCGGGAGCTGCGCCGCCAGGTGGAGGGGCTGCCCGCGGACGTGCGCGTGGCCATCCTCGACTCCTGTGCCTCCGGCGCCATGGCGCGGCGCAAGGGCGGCGCCCGCCGGCCGGCGTTCATGCTGGACGCGTCCACCGACGTGCGCGGCCAGGCCATCCTCACCTCCAGCTCTGCGGACGAGGCCTCCCAGGAGTCGGACCGCATCGGGGCCAGCTACTTCACCCACCACCTGGTGTCCGGGCTGCGCGGCGCGGCGGATGTCTCCCGCGACGGGGTGGTGACGCTGGCCGAGGCCTACCAGTTCGCGTTCAGGGAGACGCTCGCGCGCACCGAGGCCACGCAGGCGGGGCCGCAGCACCCGGTCTACGACATCGACCTCGCGGGCTCCGGGGAGCTGGTGCTGACAGACCTGCGGGGCCAGCGGGCAGGGCTCGCCTTCGCGCCGGACGTCGAAGGCCGCCTGTGGGTGAGAGACGAAGCCGAGCGGCTGGTGGTGGAGGTGCGCAAGGCGCGCGGCGAGGCGCTGGAGGTGGGCCTGTCCGAAGGCGCCTACCAGATCCTCCGGCAGACGGACGGCGGCGTGGCGCGCGCCAGGGTGACCGTGCCCCGGGGCGCCCGGGTGACGGTGCAAAGCGACCAGTTCTTCGCGGTGGCGCGCGAGGCCACCGTGAGCCGCGGAGACGGCGCGCGGCAGCGCTGGTTCTTGAACCTGGGGCTCATCCCCTTCGTGCAGACCAACGACCTGTCGGACCGGCCGGTGCACAACCGCGTCTCCTTCGGGCTCGTCGCCGCTCGCAGCGCGCGGGTGGACGGCGTGGCCTTCGGCATCGCGGGGCACTGGACGGACGGGGACGCGCGCGGCCTGCAGCTCTCCGGCGCGTTCAACGGCGCGGGCGGCGACGGTGTGGGCCTGCAGCTGGCGGGCGCGGCCAACTTCGGGCGCGGGGACTTCACCGGCCTGCAGCTCGGCGGCGCGTTCAACTGGGCGGGCGGCGCGCTCACCGGGATGCAGTTGGCCGGCGCGGTGAACCACGCGCACGCAGGGCAGGGGTGGCAGTTCGCCGGAGCCGTCAACAACGCGCCGTCCTTCCGGGGGCTGCAGCTCGCGGGCGCGCTCAACCGTGCCGGCGTGCTGCTGGGCGCGCAGGTGGGGGTGCTCAACATCGGCGGCGAGGTCACCGGCGCGCAGGTGGGCGTCATCAACGTGGCCGGCACCGTCCGCGGCGCGCAGGTGGGCGTCATCAACGTCGGCCGCGACGTGCAGGGCGAGAGCCTCGGCCTCTTCTCCTTCGTGGGGAACGGCCGCGCCCACGTGGAGGTCTTCGCCAGCGACATGGCGGCGGCGAACGTCGGCGTCAAGCTCGGCAGCCGGCACCTGCACACGGTCTTCACCGCGGGGCGGCTGCTGGCGCGGCCGGGGACCGAGGACCGCTGGACGGTGGGCGCGGGTGTGGGGGCGCACCTCCCTTTCGGCCGGTGGTCGGTGGATCCGGACCTGGTCCTGAACAGCCTGCACAGCGACCGGTGGGAGGGAGACGGCGCGCTGGTGGCGCAGCTTCGGGTCCTGGGCGGCGTGAAGCTCGTGCAGCGGCTCACCGTGTTTGCAGGCCCGACCTTCAACGTGGCCTTCCAGCCGGGCGGCCATCTGCCGCCGGAGCCGTCCTTCCTGCCCGGGTGGACGGTGGGCCGCGCCGGGCTGTGGCCGGGCTTCCAGGTGGGCCTGCGCTACTGAGGAGAGGACTTGCGTCCGCGCCCATTGACTGCTGAAGGGCCCCGCCGCGCGCTCCGGTAGGATGGTGCGCGTCCTTCAAGGGGAACTCATGAGCAGGATGGAGACGCAGTCGTCGGGCGCGCCCTTCGTGCCCTTCGTGGCCTTCGTTGCCGTGGCGTGGGCGTTTGGGGGCTGTGGCACGAGCGGGGGGCCCTGTGACACCGACGCGGACTGCTCCGGCGAAGAGCGCTGTGTGGACGGCACCTGCGGGCGGTCACCGGGCGGTGGCCCCTGCGAGCCGGGAGAGATCTGCCGTGCAGCCGCGGGCCCCTGCGACGTGGCGGAGGTGTGCCCGGAGTCTGGCCTGTGCCCGGCGGACAAGGTGGAGTCGGTGGGCACCGTCTGCCGCCCGCCGGCGGGCACCTGTGATCTCGAGGAGCGCTGCACCGGTGAGTCAGCTCAATGCCCGGAGGACAGGCTCTCTCCCGAGACCACCGTGTGCCGCGGCGCCGCCGGAGGCTGTGACGTGGACGAGCGCTGCAGCGGCGCGAGTCCGCACTGCCCGCCGGACACCCTGGCCCCGAAGGGCCTCGTCTGCCGCCCGTCCAGGGGCACCTGCGATGTGGCGGAGACCTGCACCGGCGACCTCTCCGCCTGCCCCACCGACAGCTTCGCGGACCCGGGCACCGAGTGCCGCCCCTCTGGAGGCGACTGCGACCTGGCAGAGGTCTGCACTGGCACCTCTTCGGCCTGTCCATCCGACAGCAAGGTGGACCCCGGGACCCTTTGCCGGGAACCGGTGAACAACTGTGACCTGGGCGAGGTCTGCGACGGCCAATCCGACGACTGCCCGGACGACACCTTCCAGCCGCCCAACACCGTCTGCGCAGCGCCTGGTTGCCAGAGCGGGCAGTTCACCCCGCAGCGGCTGTGTGTGGGCGGAGAGGCCACGTGCGCCACGGTGAGCACCGTCTCCTGCAACGGGTTCCAGTGTGACGCCGCCTCTTTGGGGTGCCGCACCACCTGTAGCTCGGACGCAGACTGCCTGGGGACGCACTACTGCCAGCCCGGCCCTCCCGGCCTGTGCGCGCCCAGGAAGGCGGACGGGCTCGCCTGCTCCGGCGCCACCTCCGGCGTGGAGTGCCTGTCCGGCATCTGCTCGGGCTCCTACGTGGACGCGGACGGGGACGGGTTCGGCACCGGCGGCGTCGGGTTCTTCTGCGGTGCGTCGGCGCCCGCCGGCCGGGCGTCGGTGGCCAACGACTGCTGTGACTCCGACAACCGCGCCTGGCCGGGCAACCCGTCGTACTACACGGCCCCTCGCGACTGCGGCGGTGGCTACGACTTCAACTGTGACGGGGTGACGACCCGCCAGTACACCGGCACGGACGCCTGTAACGACGTGGGCGGCTGCAGCTTCGGCTCCATGTCCTGCTCCGGGACCACCGGCTGGAGCGGCACGACGGCGCCTGCCTGTGGCGTCAACAGCAGCTTCGTCACCTCCTGCGTCGCGGTCCAGACCTGCAACCAGACGACGTGTCCGGGCTGCGAGAGCTGCAACCCCATCACCACCACGCGCACCCAGGCCTGCCGCTGACGGAGGCGCTGGGCGGTATCCGTCCCGGCGCGCACATCCTTTCGCCCAAGTGGCGGTACACTCCGGCGCGGCATGGCGGCGGAGCGAAACGCGCGGAGGGCGGGGCAGGGTTCGGACCGCCACCAGACCCTGACCGTAGAGGCGCTGGGCGAAGGACAGGGAGATCCGGTCCGCCAGCTCGTGGAGACGCACCGGCAGGTGGCGCTGCGCCACCTCGCGAAGGGCGCGCCCACCCGCGCCTTCGGTGAGCTGGTGCGCGCTTCCCGCGCGGTGCCCATGCAGGGCCGGCTGGCGGCGTACCTGGTGGCTTTCTCGCTGAGGGCTTCGGCCGAGCCTGCGGCCATCACCCTGCTGCAGACCGGGGTGGAGGACGCGGACGGCGAGGACCGCGCGGACATCCGCCGCCAGCTCGCGCGCCTCTTCCGCCGCGTGCGCCAGCCGGCCCGCGCCATCGACTGCCTGCAGCAGCTCCTGGCGGAGGCGCCTTCCCATCGCCGCGCGCGGCGCGTCCTCAACGTGCACCTGGAGGGTGAGGGGCAGTGGGACGCGCTGGATGTGTCCCTGGAGCAGGAGGTGAAGGAGGCGCTTCGCCGCCGGCAGCTCAAGGGCGCGGCGCGGGCGGCGCTGGCCAGGGCGCGTGCGTGCGAACGGCTCGGCAACCCGGCGCGCGCGGCGCTGCGCTACCAGCAGGCGGCGCAGTGGCTGGAGCAGGACGGAGACTGCCCTTCGGCCTACGACCTGCGGCTTCTGTGGCTCCGGTCACTGAGGGACGCGAACGCCCCCGCGCGCGCGCTGCAGGATGCAGCGCAGGCGCTCCTGTCGACCGGCGCGAAGCTCGGCCAGGCGGAGCGGGCGCGGCGCGCGGTGCAGGCCCTGGGCCCTGGGCCCGGCGCAGGGCAGGGACGGCGGCGGGAGACGCAAAGGGAGCTGCTCGCGGCCGGAGACCTCGCGGACGCCGGCGGGCGCAGGCGCGAGGCGCAGGCCCTGTACGAGGCGGCGGTGCGGGAGGCGAAGGACGCGGTGGCGCTGCGAAGGCTCGAGGCCACCCTCGTCGCGCGAAGGGCCTGGCGGGAGCTGGCGGCGTTCTACCGGGAGCACGCGGCCGCCTCGGCGTCAAAGGCGGAGCGGGCCGCGCACCTGACGCAGCTCGCGGCGCTCCTCGAGGACGAGCTCGGGGACCCGGAGGGCGCGGCGGCAACGTGGGCGGAGCTCGTCGCGCTCACCGGAGACGAGGCCGCGCTGCGCGAGCAGGTGCGCCTGCTCAACGCGCGGCAGGATCCGTCGGTGGTGCGCCGGGCCCTGGATGATGCGGTGAGCACCGCCACCGACGACGTGGCCAGAGCGCACGCCCAGGTCGCCCGGGCGGAGGCCTCCTTGCGCCGGGGCCGCCATGCGCGCGCGAAGGCGGACTTCGAGGCGGCGCTGCGGGCGGACCCGGACAACCTCGCCGCCCGGGCGGGGCTGGCGGAGGCCGCGGCTGCGCTCGGGGACCGCCGGCCGCTGGGGGCCCTGGTGAACGCGCTCCGCCAGGCGCCGCGTCGGTTTGCCGGCCGGGCGCAGCTGTTTCGGCGCGCAGGCAGGCTCGCGCTCGCGGACGGGGGCGAGGGCGCGGCGGCGCGCTGGCTGTGGGCGGAGCTGCGCGCGGAGTTGCCCGAGGACGAAGAGGCAGAGACGGCCTTCACCGGGCTGTGCCGGCGGCTCGGAGACACCGAAGGGCTCGACTCCGCGTTGCGCGCCCTCCTCGCGCGCGAGCCGCGGGGCCCCAAGGCGCGGAGGGCGTGGCTGGAGCGGGTGGCGCTCCTGTCCGGGCAGGGGCGCGAAGACGAAGCGCTCTTGGCCCTGCGCGAAGCGGTGCGCTTCGAGCCGGGCCACAAGGAGGCGTGGCTGGCGCTGTCGTCCCGGCTGGAGGCGAGAGGCGAGTTTGCCGAAGGCGCGTGGGCCCTGGAGCACGCGGCCACGTCCACCCCGGATGACGCCGAGCGCGCCGCGACCTGGGAGCGGCTGGGACGCTGGGTGCGCGAACACCTCCGGGATCCCGGGCGCGCGAACGTCTTCGAGCGGCGGGCCGCGCGCATCCGAGAGGGCCTGGCAGAGAGCTCCAGCCCGGGGTTGCCGAAGCTCCTGACGCCGCCCGGTGGCGCCGGGGCCCCCACCGCCCTGGAGGTGCCGGCGGTCACCTCGCCGCTCCCCCCCGCCGCCACCCACGATGCGCAGGAGGAGATCACCACCGGGGACCTCCTGGTCATCGAGGAGGCCCTGGGGCCGCCCAGATCCTTCACGCCCGCCCTCTCCTCGCTGGACTGGGAGGCGCACCCGCCGCCGGTGCCGTCGCCGCCGCCGGTGCCGGAAGAGAGCCTCCCGCCGAGGACCCCGAAGAGCGCCCGTGAGGTGCGTCCCCGCCCGCCCGCTGTTGCCTCGCCGCCTCCGGTGGAGGACTGGGACGCTCCGCCCGGACAGCTGGAGGACGGCCCGGGCACGCTGGAGTTGCCGGTGCCGGTGGGGGAGGTGGGCGTGCCTGCCACGCCGTCCCATCCCACCCCCCTGCTCGGGGGGCTGCGCGACCAGCGCGCGAAGCTCCTGGAGGCCATCCGCGCGGATCCGCTCGCGCCCGGCGGCTACGGGCGGCTGGCGCGCTACTACGACGACGTGGGTGACGCCGCCCGCGGCGGCCTGATGATGGAGCTGTGCGGGGCGCTGGAGGGGGACCCGGACGCGGCCCCGCTCGCGCCGAAGCTCATCCTCTCCGCCACCGACCGCGCGGCGCTCCGCCATCCGGCGCTGCGCGGCGACGAAGGCGAACTGCTCGCGCTGGGCGGCATCGCCCTGTGCCGCGCGTTCCCGGCGAGAGGCCGGGAGGCGGGCGGACGCGAGGAGTTCCGGCTCGACTCCGGGCGGGGCGCCGCCTCCGCGGCCGAGGCCCTGGTGGCGGCGGTGCGCATCCTCGGCGTGCGCGCGCCGGACCTCTACCTCTCGGAGGAGAACGGGCCGCCCTTCTCGCTCGTCTTCACCGCGCAGGGCCCGCGCGTCGTGGTGGGCCGGCTGGCGGTGAAGAGGGCGCTGCCGGAGGCGGAGCTGCGCTTCTTCGCCGGACGCGCGCTCTTCACCCAGAGCCCGGACCTGCTCGCCTTGCGGACGGTGCGGCGCGAACAGCTCGAGCGGGGGCTGTCGGTCCTGGGCCAGGTGGCGCGCGGCGGCCGCCAGCTCTCCGCGGAGGGGAGGGCCATGCGCGAAGGCCTGGCCCCCAAGGCGCTGCCGCGCATCAAGGACCTGTGGGCCGCGCTGGGCGGCAAGCTGTCCCTGGTGCGGCTGGGCGAGGCGGCCCGGCACTCCGCGAACCGGGCGGGGCTGGTGGTGGCCGGCGGCATCGCCCCCGCGCTCAACGCGATGCGCGCGAAGAAGGCGCTCAAGAGCGAGGTGGTGGAGCTCTTGCGCTTCGCCGCCTCCGAACGCTACCTGGAGTTGCGGACGCGCAGGCTCGGCAAGGGCTACTGAACCTGTAGCCGGAAGGTGATGGAGAAGATCCGCGAGAACGACCCGCCCAGCTCGTGCTGGTAGGCGAGGTCCACAGCGCCGTTCTGGATGAACACCCCCGCGCCGGCGGTGACGGTCCGCGCCCCGCGCAGGTTGTCGTGGATGTAGCCGGCGCGCAGCGGAAACTGCCTCGCGAGGATGAACTCGGCGCCGGAGTGGAAGGCGTACACGGGCTCTTCGCCTCCGAAGTACCCGCGCCCGTCGAGCGCGACGCTGAACACCGGCAGCGCGAAGCCCAGCCCGGCGGAGAAGTGCCGGGGGAAGTCCGGGTTGCGCACGTCGATGAGGTTGTGACCGGTGAAGGCCATGGACAGCGGCCCCAACTGCAACAGCGCGCCGGCGTCACCGGTGAGCGCGTTGGCGGAGCGGGCGCCGGTCATCAGGATGTGGCGCATGGACGCGCCCACGTGGAACGCGCCGAGCGGGATGGCGAAGGCGCCGGTGTTCACGTGCGCCACCCGCTGCGCGTCTCCGCTGCCCAGGGACATCAGGGAGTAGGAGAGCCCGGCCGCCAGGGGGCTGGTGGCGCTGTCCATCACCGAGAGCGAGCCGAAGCCCCACGGGTTCCTGGGGTCCCAGGCCCCGCCCAGCTCGATGAGGTAGCGCTTCTGCGCGGAGATGCCCGCGGGGCTTCCCTCCACGGTCTCGGTGCCCGCGCCCAGCGCGCGGAAGGCGCCCCCCATGGCGATGCTGCGGGCGCGGCCCACCTCGGCCACCCCCGGGCCCTGCTCCGCGGCCGCGAGGCTGCCGAACAGCGCGAAGAGGGCGAGTGCGCACCGGCGAAAGCTCTGCATGCGCGGCATCCTATCCGCCTTGCTGCACCTGTAGTGGGTTCGTACATTGCCGGCCCCATGGCGACCAACGACACGCAGATCCGCAAGGTGGTGGTGCCCGCGGCAGGACTCGGCACGCGCTTCCTCCCGGCGACCAAGGCCATCCCCAAGGAGATGCTGCCCATCGTGGATGTGCCCACCCTTCAGATCAACGTGGAGGAGGCGGCGCGCGCGGGGGTGACGGACGTGGTGCTGGTCAACGGCCGCGGCAAGTCCTCCATCGAAGACCACTTCGACATCGCGTTCGAATTGGAGACCACGCTCAAGGCGCGCGGAAAGACGAAGGAGGTGGAGGCGCTCCGCGGCATCGCCAACATGGTGAACCTGCACTCGGTGCGGCAGAAGGAGCCTCTGGGCCTGGGGCACGCGGTGCTGGTGACGAAGAGCGCGGTGGGCAACGAGCCCTTCGGCGTCATCCTCGGGGACGACATCATCGACAGCGAGACCCCGGCCATCCTGCAGCTCGCGCGCGCCTATGTGAAGCACGGCGGCAAGGCGGTGGTGGCGCTGATGGAGGTGCCCGAAGCGGAGACGCACCTGTACGGCATCGCCGCGGGCGAGTGGCTGGACGAGCGGACCATGAAGGTCACCGACATCGTGGAGAAGCCGAAGAAGAACCCGCCCTCCCGCTTCGCGGTCATTGGCCGGTACGTGTTGCCGCCCACCATCTTCGACGTGCTGGAGAACCAGCCGCCAGGGGTGGGCGGGGAGATCCAGCTCACCGACGGGCTGGCGTCCCTGATGAAGGGGCCGGGGCTCATCGGCTACCGGTTCGAAGGCACCCGCTACGACGCCGGGGACAAGGTGGGGTACCTCAAGGCCAACGTGGCCTACGCGCTGAAGCGGCCGGAGCTCCGGGAGCCCCTGCTCGCGTTCTTGCGTGAAGCGGTCGGGAGCGCGCAGTGAGCCGCCGCGCGAAGTTGGCGCTCGCCCTGTGCGTGAGCCTGGCCGGCACCGCCGCGCTGGCGTACGTGATGCCGTCCGGCTCCATCCTCCGGCGCATGGGGGAGCGGCGTGAGTCCCAGAAGCTCAACGCGCTGGAGGTGACGGGGACGGTGGTGTTCCCGAAGGCGGGCGCGCCCGAGGCCGGCGCGGCCCTGGGCATGCCCACCGACAGGGAGGTGCAGGCGGACGCGCGGTTCGCGCTGCGGCTGCCGGGGCGCTGCAGGCTGGAGTTGTCGGTGCCCGAAGGCGCGACGGCGGCGGCGGTGTCTGCGCATGGCAAGCGGCGGGTGGAGGGCAAGGAGATCTCCGCGGTGAACCAGGCGCTCACCCAGGTCTGCGCGCTGCTCGCGTACCGGGCGCCGGAGGAGAGCGAAGGCCGCCGCCACCTCGAGCGGTACCTGAAGGACGACGCACGCGTGGCGCAGCGCCAGACGTCGCTCTCCCGCATGGACGGGCACGTCGTCTACGTGGTGGGGCCGAAGGATGGGAACCACCTCGCGGTCTACAAGGACCGGTTCGACCCGGCGCGCGTCCGCTTCGAAGAGGGGGGCGCCAAATGGGAGGTCCGCTTCCGGGACTTCGGCTCCGCGGTCACGGGTGACTGGTTCCCGCGCGTGGTGGAGGTCCGCCGCGGCGGGGAGCTGCTGATGCGCTTCACCGCGCTGAACGCGGACGGCCGCGCCCAACTGCCCGACAACCTGTTCTGACCCTTCTCTGGGAGGCGCCGTTGGCCGTGTTCGACGCGCCGCTCGCGGACCTCATCGAGTACTTCGAGCCGCACCGTCTGGGGACCCTCCACCGGTGGCTCGCGCGCGCCGGTGGCGTGGTGGACCCGGACGGCCAGACGCCGCGGGACTTGCGGCTGACCTTCACGGGACACGAGGCCGAGCCCCGCGCCTGCCTGGAGCGGATGATGGCCCGGGCGCCCGAGCGGGAGTTCCTCACCCACGGGCGCTGGTACCGGCAGGACGGCGCGCAGGCGCTTCGGCGCGCGTTCCGCTGGCTCGGGGTGGCCTGAGGTGGAGGCGCGCTGGGGCCGAAGCGTCCTGCAGCTCGACAAGGAGCGGCTGGTGCTCTGTGCGGAGGGCGCGCAGGAGGTGACGGTGCCGCTTTCGGCGCTGCTGGGGTTCGCGGTGGTGGAGACGGCGCCGCCCGCCGAAGGCGCAGCGCGGATGACCACACCGGATGCGCTGCTCGTGGTGGCCTGGCAGGAGCTGGGGCTGATGCGGCGCGCGCAGATGCCGGTTCCCAGAGAAGGGCTGCAGGTCCAGCTCGCGCTGGCGCGCCTTGCGCAGCTGAAGCCGGACGCGGACCTGCGCGGCTTGCCGCGGGACGAGCTGACGCGGTTCTTCGAAGTGGCGCCGCCCGCCCCGGTGGCCCACGCGGGAGGGGGCAAGCGCGGGGTGCTCCTGGCCTCGCTGCTCGTCGCCGTGCTGGTGGCAGGCTGGGTGCTGTGGGCCTTGGCGCAGGGTGGCTGAGCGGTAGAGTCCGCGGCCTTCGTGAGCGCCCCCCTCGCATCCGTCGCCGTCGGCCGTCCCGTGCGCGGCGAATTCACCTACCGGGTGCCGGACGCGCTCGTGGGCCGGCTGCGTCCGGGACAGCGCATCCTGGTGCCGTTCGGGCGCGGCAAGGCGTTGGGCTTCTACCTGGGCGAGGCGCCGCCGCCGAAGGCAGAGGTGGTCGCCCGGCTGAAGTCCATCCTCGAGGTGCTCGACGACGAGCCGGCGGTCAGCGCGGACGTCCTGCAGCTGCTCCGCTTCGCGGCCGAGCACTACCGCTACCCCATCGGCGAGGCGATCCGCGGCGCGATGCCGCCGGGGTTGTCGCAGACCGAGGCCGCCCGCGAGGCGAAGGCGGACGTGCAGCGCTTCGTGGTCGCCCAGCCGGACGTCGACGGGGACGCGCTCCGGCGGGCGCCCGCGCAGGCGGCGGTGCTCTCCTACGTGCTGGCGGTGGGCGGCCGCGCGGAGCTGGAGGAGGTGGCGCATGCCATCCCCGGCGCGAAGGAGTCGGTGAAGAAGCTCGCCGCGCGCGGCTTCGTCCGCGTCGAAGAGGTGGTGGTGGAGAAGGGCGTACGCGAAGGGCTCGCCCAGGGCCGGCACGAGCGGCTGACGCCGGACCAGGACACGGCGGTCTCGGGCATCACCGCCGCGCTGGATGAGGGCGGCTTCCACCCGTTCCTGCTCCATGGCGTCACCGGCAGCGGCAAGACGGAGGTGTACCTGCGGGCGCTGGAGCACGCGCTCTCGAAGGGAAGGGGCGGGCTGGTGCTGGTGCCGGAGATCGCCCTGACGCCGCAGCTCGTGGGCCGGGTGCGCAGCCGCTTCGGCGGGAACGTGGCGCTGCTGCACTCGGCGCTGAAGGACCGAGAGCGCCTCTTCCACTGGCAGGCCCTGCAGCGCGGCGAGGTGAAGGTGGCGGTGGGCGTGCGCAGCGCCATCTGGGCGCCGGTGAGGGACCTGGGGCTCATCGTCGTGGACGAGGAGCATGATCCCTCCTTCAAGCAGGAGGAGAAGCTGCGCTACCAGGCGCGGGACCTGGCGGTGGTGCGCGCGCGCGGCTGCGGCGCCACCGTGGTGCTCGGGTCGGCCACGCCGTCTTTGGAGACCCTGGAGAACGCGCGACGGGGCCGCTACGGATTGTTGGAGCTGCGCGGGCGGGTGGACGACAGGCCCATGCCCACCGTGGAGCTGGTGGACCTGCGGCAGCTCCGCCCGCGCACACAGGAGACCGCGGGGACCGAACCGCCGGTGCTCTCGCAGCCGCTCATCGACGCGATGGAGGAGGTGCTGGGCCGCGGGCAGCAGGCCATCTTGTTCCTCAACCGCCGCGGCCACAGCACCTTCCTGCTCTGCGAGGTGTGTGGCCTGGCGGTGCGCTGCAAGGACTGCGACGTGTCCCTCACGCACCACCTCTCTTCGCGGCGGGTGATGTGCCACTACTGCGGCTTTGGCGGGCATGTGCCGGAGCAGTGCGCGGAGTGCCGGGGCCCGCTGCTCAAGCTCGGCGTGGGCACCGAGCGGGTGGAGGCGGAGGTCGCCGAGCGCTTCCCCCGGGCCCGGGTGGCGAGGCTGGACCGGGACGCGGCGAGCTCCGCCGAGAAGCTGACGGAGCTTTTGGCCTCCTTCGCGCGCCGGGAGCTGGACATCCTGGTGGGGACGCAGATGGTGGCCAAGGGACACGACTTCCCCGGCGTGACCCTGGTCTGCGTGGTGATGGCGGACACGTCCTTGGCCATCCCCGACTTCCGCGCCGCGGAGCGGACGTTTCACCTGCTCACCCAGGTGGGGGGGCGGGCCGGCCGCGGGACCGACCCCGGCCGCGTGCTGGTGCAGACCTACAACCCGGACTCGGAGCCCATCCAGAGGGTGTTGGCGCACGACTACGCCGGCTTCTCGGAGACGGAGCTGCGGTGGCGCAAGGCGCTGGCGTGGCCCCCGTTCACGCGGATGGCGGCGGTGCGCATCGACGGCGAGCACCCGGGGCAGACCGCGGATGTGGCGCGGGAGCTCGGCGCGCGGATGGCGAGGCGGCTTCCACGGGCCTCCGAAGGCGTCCGCCTGCTCGGTCCTGCTCCGGCGCCCATTGGCCGCATCAAGGGGCGCACCCGCTGGCAGCTTCTGGTGAAGGGACCCACCCACGCGTCCTTCGCGGCCGCCCTCTCGGAGGTGGAGGCGCGGATGGCGGACCTGCCTTCGGGCGTGAAGGTGGTCATCGACGTGGACCCCACGGCGATGCTGTGAGCGCCCGCCTGCGCGGCAGGTAGACGGGCGGCGGAAACCCGGCGCGCCCGTGGGCATGCGGTAGACTCCGGCCCCTCCATGGCCGCGCCGGTCCTCCTCGTCCACGACGACATCGCCTCCATCGCGTCGGTGCGACGGCTCTTGGCCCGCGAGGGCTACGAGGTCATCCTCGCCACCTCCGCCGCGGACGCCATCATCGCGTTCGGCCACTACCTGCCGGGCCTCATCATCCTCGCGCCTTCGGTGGAAGGTGGGCGCGGCCAGGTGGTGCTCGAAGAGCTGGCGCTGCACCCGGACCGGGCGCTCTCGCGCATCCTGCTGCTGGGCGAGTCCATCCCCGGCTTCTCCCAGGCGGTGGTGCCGCTGCCCCTGGACGGAGGCCTCTTCCTGGAGACCGTGCAGTCGGTGATGCGCGACGCCGGCTCGGCGGACGACTGGACCGTCATCGACCAGCGCCGCACCACGCTGGAGGTTCCGGCGGTGCAGCCCCAGGCGCCGGAGGCCTGGCGGGCCACCGCGCCCCCGGAGGTGAGCGGAGACGCTGGTTCGGATGGGCTGAAGCTCGACGAAGAGGACTGGTCCCTGGCGGTGATGTCTCCCCAGGAGCGCAAGGCGCACGAAGCCGCCGCAGAGAGAGCGCGCGCGGCCGAACTGGCGGCGATGGCCGCGCTCGAAGACGCGCACCGGGAGATTGAGCAGGAGGCGGTGCGCAGCCTGGAGAGTGTGCTCGAGCCACAGGCGCCGGAGGAGGAGTGGACCACGCCCGCGGAGGACGAGGTCCCCCCGTCGAGCGATGAGTGGCGGCTGCCGCCGACGCCGGCGGATCTCGCCAGCCAGTTGGACGAGTTCGAGCGCGAGGTGCTGGAGGCGGCCCGCGAGCGCCGCCGCGCGCGCGAGCAGGCGAAGGCGCGCGTGGAGGTGGAGCAGGAGATTGGCGCCGCCGAGCCGGAGTTGGACGCGGAGCTCGGTCCGTTGACGCAGGCGGACCTCGACGAGAGCCCCCTCTCCCTCGGGGAGAGGGACAGGGTGAGGGCGCCTGCGCCCGAAGCGGACGAACTCGCGCGCGCCGAAGCCGAAGCCGCAGAAGAAGCCCGCCTCGCCGCGGAGCGCGAAGAAGCAGCGCGCGCCGAAGCCGAAGCCGCAGAAGAAGCCCGCCTCGCCGCGGAGCGCGAAGAAGCAG
>CAZQVZ010000033.1:0-2272 GCA_964596895.1 uncultured Myxococcaceae bacterium | reverse complement strand
GCAGAAGAAGCCCGCCTCGCCGCGGAGCGCGAAGAAGCAGCGCGCGCCGAGGCCGAAGCCGAAGCCGCAGAAGAAGCCCGCCTCGCCGCGGAGCGCGAAGAAGCAGCGCGCGCCGAGGCCGCCCAGCGCGCGCGCGCCGAAGCCGAACGCGCTGCCGAGCAGCTGCGCGCGGAGCTGGAGGCGCAAGAGGCAGAGGCCACCCGGCTGCGCGCCCAGCTCGAGCAGCAGCAGGCCGAGGCGCGGGAGCTCGCCGAGCGATTGCAATTCGAAGCCCACGCGCGCGCGGAACGCGAGGCGCAACTGCAGGCCGAGCTCGAGCAGGAGACGCTTCGCCGCACCGAATTCGAAGAGCGTCTGCGGGCGCTTGAAGACGCGCAGGAGCGGGAGCGCGTGGCCCGCGAGCTGGCGCAGGCCGCCGAAGACCACGCGCGGCGCGTGGCGGAGCAGACCGCTGAGCAGGCCGAGGCCTACCGGCGGCAATCCGAGGAGACGCTGCTCGCCCTGCGTGCGGATGCGGAGAAGTCCGACGAGCTCGCGCGGCTGGAGCGCGAGGAGCGGGCGCAGCTCGCGGCGCGGCTGGCGGAGCTGGAGTCAGAACGCGCGCAGGCCCGGGCCGACGCGGACGCGGAGCGGATGAAGCTCGCCGAAGAGCAGCGCGCGCGCCTGGAGGCGGAAGCGGAGGCGCAGCGCGCCCGGGAGGAAGCCGAAGAGCTCTCGCGCATCGCCCACCGCCCGGTCGAGCTCCCGGGGCCGAAGCCCCTGCGGGTGCCGCGCGCCGGCACCCTCGAGGTGGAGGCGCTCGCGCGGCTGGTGTGGGAGGTCTCCGAGTCCTCTGCCGAGCTGCGCCTGGATCTCAAGCTCCACGACGCGCTGCGCACGCTCTGGTTCCAGCGCCGGCGCATCGTGGGCGCGCTCTCCTCGCTTCCGCATGAGTCGGTGCTCGACCGCGCGCGGGGGGACGGGCTCATCGACGCGCGGCAGGACGCGGAGCTTCGCCTCCTGCGCGGCATGGCGCCTGCGGAGCTCATCGAGCGGCTGCGCGCGCGCGGCTACCTGCGTGAACACGAGGTCGTCCCGCTCCTGCAGCGCCACACCGAGCACGTCGCGCTCGAGGCGCTCTCCGAACCCCGGTGCGAATACCGGCTCACCGAAGAGCCGCCTCCGCCGGGGGTTGCGCCTGCCGCGTCGCCGCGCCCCACGCTCGCGTTGGTGTTCGAGGCGCTGCGGCGCGCGCTGGATGGAGAAGAGCGGCTGGCGGCGCTGGGCGGGCTGGGCGCCACCCCCGTCCTGCTCGAAGAGGGTGAGGCGCCGCTGGCGCAGCTCCAGCTCTCCGAACGAGAGCGCCGGCTCCTGGCGCACGTGGACGGCGAGACCACCATCGAAGAGCTCCTGCTCGCCTCCGGGCTCAGGCAGCGCGCAGCGCTGACGCTCCTTTCGGCGGCGGCCGCCCTGCGCTTCGTGGAGCTGAGGCCGGCGGCGGCGGAGCCGGTGGCCCCGGCGCCGGAGCTCGAGGTGAAGCGGCTGGAGTCCAAGTTCCGGGAGGTCCAGGAGGCGGACTACTTCGCCATCCTCGGCGTCCCGCGCTCGGCCGGTGGGGAGGAGGTCGCGCGGGCGCTGCAGCGGCTGTCCGCCGAATATGACCCGCTCCGCTTCGTGGGCCACGAAGACCCGTCGCTCCAGCACCGCGCGCGGCAGGTGCAGGAGGCGCTCGTCGAGGCGGCCCACGTGCTGGCGAACGATCGCCTGCGCCACAGTTACGCCCGGAGTCTGTTGGACCAGGCCTAGGGTTGCGCTGCCTGTCCCAGATCAATAAGAGAAGCCGCCATGGTTCGCGAGATCCTCATCTGGCCCCATCCGACCCTGAAGAAGAAGGCCGCCCCCGTGGCGCGCGTGGACGCTGAGGTCCGCGCCCTGGTCGAAGACATGTTCGAGACCATGTACGCGGCGGACGGCGTGGGACTCGCGGCGCCGCAGGTGGGCGTGCTGCAGCGGATCATCGTGCTCGACACGCGTCCCCGGCAGCCGGACAGCCAGCCCGTCGCCATGATCAACCCCGAGATCGTCGAGCTGATCGGCGAAACCACCTACACCGAGGGCTGCCTCTCCATCCCCGGTGAGTCTGAAGACGTGGACCGCGCCCAGCAGGTGAAGGTCCGCTTCCTCGACAAGGACGGGAACCCCCAGGAGCTCCTCGCGGACGAGCTCTTGGCCATCGCGGTGCAGCACGAGATTGACCACCTCGACGGGACCGTCTTCGTGGACCGCATCTCCA
>CAZQVZ010000032.1:0-24366 GCA_964596895.1 uncultured Myxococcaceae bacterium | reverse complement strand
TGTTGTTGCAGCTCCCCGGCGAGGTGCTGCTGTACCGGAAGAACCCGGTGGCGCTGCCGCCGTTGGGCACGGCGGACCCATGCAGGGTGGCGATGCCCGCGCCCACGTTCTGCGGCGCCTGCGTGACCACGGTGGGGATGGCGGCCGGGGTGGTGAACTGCTGCACCGTCCCCGTGCCCAGCCCCACCGCGTTCTGCGCCAACGCGCAGAAGTAGTAGGTGGTCCCCGCGGTGAGCCCGGTCAGCGCCTGGCTGAAGGCCACGTTGGCGCTGCCTGCGCCGAGCGCGGTCCCGCCGGAGAGCGGCGCCCGCGTCCCGAAGGTGTTGTTGCAGCTGCCGGGGTTCGTCGTCGCGTAGCGGAACCAGCCGGTGCTGGTGGCGCCGCCGGGATTGGCAGACGCATTGAGCGTGGCGCCGGTGGCGGTGACGAAGGAGGCCACGCCGCTGTTCACCGCGGGGGCGTTGGGCGTGGTGAAGCTCGTGACGTTTCCGAAGGCCTTGCCCACCGCGTTCTCGGCCACCGCGCAGAAGTACCAGGTGGTGCCCGGCGACAGCCCGGTGAGCGCCTGGTTGAAGGCCACCGCGCTCGTGCCCGCCCCCAAAGAGGTGCCGCCGGTGGCGGGCGCGCGGGTGCCGAAGGTGTCGTTGCAGGTGCCGGGGTTCGAGGCGGCGTAGCGGAACCAGCCGGTGGCCGCAGCGCCGTTCGGGTTGCCGGAGCCGTTCAGCGTGGCGGTGGTCCCGGTGAGGCCGGTGACGGTGGCCGTGGAGACGACGGGCAGCCCCGCGGTGCCAAAGCTCTGGACCGTACCGAAGCTCTTGCCCTGCGGGTTCTCGGCGATGGCGCAGAAGTAGTAGCTCGTCCCCGGCGAAAGCCCGCTCGCCGCGACGTCGAAGGCCACCGCGCTGCTCCCTGCGCCGAGCGCAATGCCGCCTGTCGCCGGCAGGCGGGTGCCGAAGGTGTCATTGCAGCTCCCCGGGCTGGTGGTGCCGTAGCGGAACCAGCCGGTGGCGGCGGTGCCCCGCGGGTTGGCGCTGCCGTTGAGCTGCGCGGCGTTGTGCGTCACCCCCGTGGCGGCGAGCGTGCTCACCGTGGGCGCGGCCGGCGTGGTGAAGCTCATCACCGTGCCCACCGCCGTGCCCGCGGGGTTCGTCGCCTGGGCGCAGTAGTAGTAGGTCGTCGCCGGCACGAGGCCCGTCAGCGGCAGGTCGAACGGCACCGCCGCCGTCCCTGCGCCCAGGCTCACCCCGCCGGTCGAAGGCAGCCGGGTGCCGAAGCTGGTGGTGCAGGTGCCCGGGTTCGTCGTCGAGTAGCGGAAGAACCCTGTGGTGCCGCCGTTGTTGGGCAGGGCGCTGCCCCCGAGCTGCGCAGAGGTGCTGGTCACGCCGGTGGCCGCGAGCGTCGTCACCTGCGGCGCGGCCGGCAGGGTCACGCTCATCACCCCTCCCACGCTGGTGCCCACCTGGTTCGAGGCCAGCGCGCAGAAGTAGTAGGTGCCGCCGGCCGAAAGCCCGCTCACCGTGCGGCTGTAGGCCACGGGGCTCGTCCCGCTGCCGAGCGCGGTGCCGCCGGAGGACGGCGCCCGCGCGCCGAAGCCGTCGGTGCAGGTGCCCGGGTTCGTCGTCGCGTAGCGGAACCAGCCGACGCTGGCGAGGCCGTTCGGATCCGCCTCGGCGTGGAAGGTGACGGAGGTGCTGCTCTGCGCCACCGCCGGCTGCGTGGTGACCGACGGGCCCTGCAGCGTGGTGAAGGAGGCCAGCGCGCCCAGCGTGGCGCCCTCGGCGTTCTCGGCCACCGCGCAGAAGTAGTAGGTGGTGCCAGAGGCGAGCCCCGTCACCGTCTGCGAGAAGTTGAAGGTGCTCGTGCCGCTCCCGAGGCTGGAGCCGCCGGTGGCAGGCCACCTGTTGCCGAAGGTCTCGTTGCAGGTGCCGGGGCTCACCGTGTCGTACCGGAAGTACGCGACCGCGGCCGCGCCGCCGGCGCTGCCCGTGCCCGCGAGCACCGCGCTGGAGGCGGTGATGCTGCTGGCGGTGCCGGTGGTGACGCTGGGCGCGCTCGGGGTGAAGAAGGAGCGCACTGTCCCGAAGGACGTCCCCACCAGGTTCTGGGCCACCGCGCAGACGTAGTAGGTGGTCCCGGGGGTCAGCCCGCTCAGCGTCTGCGAATACGGGGTGGACACGTTCCCGCTGCCCAGGGCGACGCCGCCCGAGGCCGGGAAGCGGGTGCCGAAGCTGTCGTTGCACGTGCCCGGGCTGGTGGTGGCGTAGCGGAACCAGCCGGTGGTCTCGCCGCCGCGCGGGTTGGCGCTGCCGTTGAGCTCCGCGCCGGCGCCGGTGATGCCGGTCACCACCTGGGTGGTCACCTGCGGCAGGGCCGGGACCGTGAAGCTCTCCACCGTGCCGAAGCGCGTGCCCACCGAGTTGTTGGCGATGGCGCAGTAGTAATAGGTGGCGCCCGCGGAGAGCGCGGGGGTGGCGTGCTGGAAGGCCACCGGCGAAGACCCGGCGCCCAGAGGCAGCCCCCCGCTCGACGGCAGCCGGGTGCCGAAGCTGTCGGTGCAGTTGACGGGGTTGGACGTGGAGTAGCGGAACCAACCGGTGGCGTTGACGAGGTTGGGGTTGGCGCTGCCGTGCAGGATGGCGCTGTTGGTGCCCACGTCCGCGGGCAGGGTGGCCACGGTGGGCGCGGCGGTGGTGGTGAAGCTCTGGACCTGCCCCACCCCGAGCCCCGCCGCGTTCGTGGCCAGCGCGCAGTAGTAGTAGGTGGTCCCCGCGGTCAGCCCTGAAGCGGACCTGGACACGGCCTGCGCGGTCGCAGACGCGGTGACCGAAGTGCCGCCAGACGTCGGCGCGCGGCTGCCGAAGGTGTCGTTGCAGGTGCCGGGGTCCACGGTGCCGTAGCGGAAGTACGCGCTGCTCGCCAGGCCGTTGGCGTTGACGGTGCTGTTGAAGGTGACGCTGGTGCTCGCCAGCGCGCTCACCGCGCCCGTGGTGACGATGGGCACCGACGGCGTGGTGAAGGTCTGCACCGCGCCCACGCCGCTGCCCACCACGTTCTGCGCCACCGCGCAGTAGTAGTAGGTGGTGCCCATGGCCAGGCCCGACAAGGGCAGGGTGTAGGTCACCGAGGAAGTGCCTCCGCCGAGCGCTTCGCCGCCGGTGGCCGGCAAGCGGGTGCCGAAGGTGTCGTTGCAGGTGCCGGGATCCACGGTGGCGTAGCGGAACCAACCGGTGGCATCCGCGCCCTGCGGGTTGGCGCTGCCCCTCAACGTGGCGCCGGTGGCGGTGACGCTGCTCGCAGCGAGCGTGCTGACGGAAGGCAGGTTGGGAGTATTGAAGGAGAGCACGCCGCCAAAGGTGGTCCCCACCCCGTTCTGTGCGAGCGCGCAGAAGTACCAGGTGGTCCCGGGCAGAAGGCCGGTCACCGCCTGGGAGGCCACCACCGCGGCGGAGCCCGAACCAGCGCTGACGGTGCCGGTGGCAGGGGCGCGGGTCCCGAAGCTGTCATTGCAGGCGCCGGGGTTGGCGTTCGCGTACCGGAACCAGACGCCGGTGGCCGCCCCGTTGGGGTTCACCTGCGCGTTGAGCGTGGCCGAGGCGCCGCCCACCAGCGTGGGCGCGGACGTCACCAGCGTGGGCGAGGTGGGCGGCGTGGTGAACGAGAGCAGATCTCCGAAGGAGGTGCCCACCAGGTTCTGGGCGATGGCGCAGAAGTAGTACGTGGTCCCCGGCAGGAGCCCCGACAGGGACTGCTGGTAGTTCACCGCCACCCCGCCCGCGCCGAGCGTGGTGCCGCCGGCCGAGGGCGTCCTCGTGCCGAAGCTGTCGTTGCAGGTGCCGGGCGTGGTGCTGCTGTAGCGGAACCAGCCCTGGGCGGCGCCGCCGTTGGGGTTGGCGGACCCGTTGAGGGTGGCGGTGGTGGCCGTCACCGGCGAGGCCACTCCGGTCAGCACCAGCGGCGAGGCGGGCGTGGTGAAGGACAAGACCTGCCCCAGCGTCTTGCCCGCCGAGCTCTCGGCGATGGCGCAGAAGTAGTAGGTGGCGCCCGGCGTCAGGGTTGTGGGCGTCAGGGTGAAGTTCACCATCCCCGGCGAGGCGCCGGCGCTGTGTCCCCCGGTGGCGGGGAAGCGGGTGCCGAAGGTGTCGCTGCAGGCGCCGGGGCTGCTGGTCGCGTAGCGGAACCAGGCGGTGGTGGCCGCGCCGTTGGGGTTGACCGCACCGTTGAGGTCCGCGCTCGTGCCGTTGATGTCGCTCGCCGCGAGCGTGGAGAGGGTGGGCGGCGTGGCCACGGTGGTGAAGGACAGCACCTGCCCGAAGCTCTTGCCCGCAGAGTTCTGGGCGATGGCGCAGTAGTAGTAGGTCGTGCCGGAATTCAGCGTGGCCGGCGTCAGCGAGTAAGGGGTGGGCGAGGTCCCGCCGCCCACGGTGTTGCCGCCAGAGGACGGCGCGCGGATGCCGAAGGTGTCGTCACAGGCCGCAGGCTCGGTGGTGCTGTAGCGGAACCAGCCGGTGGTGGCCGCGCCGTTGGGGTTCACGCTGGCGTTGAGCTCCGCGGCGCCGGTGGTGATGTGGGTGGCCGCGAGCGTGGTGAGGGTGGGCGCCGCGGGCTGGGTGGTGAACGCCACCACGCCGCCGAAGCTCTTGCCCTCCGAGTTCTCGGCGATGGCGCAGTAGAAGTACTGCCTGGCCAGCGAGAGCCCGGTGACCTGGGCGCTGTGCGCGACGTTGCTGTTTCCCGCGCCGAGGCTCTCACCGCCTGAGCCCGGCACGCGGATGCCGAAGGTGTCGGTGCAGGTGCCGGGGTCGGTGTCGCTGTACCGGAACCAGGCGGTGGTGGCGGCGCCGTTGGGGTTGGTGGAGCCGCGCAGGGTGGCGCCGGAGCTGCTGAGGGCGTTGGCGGTGGAGGTGACCACCGACGGCGGCAGGGGCGGCGTGGTGAAGGTGAGGACCGCGCCGGTGCCGGTGTCCACCGAGTTCTCGGCGAGCGCGCAGAAGTAATAGGTGGCGCCGGGCAGCAGGTTGGACTGGATGACCGAATAGCTCTGCGCGCTGGGCCCAGACGGCAGGGAGGTGCCGCCGGTGGACGGCGCGCGGGTGCCGAAGGTGGTGGTGCAGGTGCCCGGGTCGGTGAGCGCGTAGCGGAAGTACGCGGTGGCGGTGGCGCCCTGGGTGACCGCGGTGGCGTTGAGGGTGGCGGAGGTCGCGGTGACCTGGGTGGCTGCGAGCGTGGTGACCACCGGCGCGGACGGGGTGGTGAACGTCATCACGGCGCCGAAGCCCGTGCCCACCGCGTTGTCCACCGCGGCGCAGAACCAGTACTGGGTCCCCGGCAAGAGCCCCGTGACCGAACGGTTGAAGCTGGTGAGCGTGGTGTTGGAGTTGACCGTGGTCCCGCTCGAGGTGGGCGCGCGCAGCCCGAAGGTGTCGGTGCAGGCGGTGCCCGGGTCGGTGGCGCCGTAGCGGAAGTACCCGGTGCCGGTGCTGCCGTTGCCTGCGCCCTGCCCATAGAGGACGGCGCTGGTCCCGCCGGTGCCCACCGACACCGTCTGGGTGATCGCGGTGGGGAAGTTGGGCGTGGTGAAGGTCCGGACGGTGCCCATCGCCTTGCCCACCGAGTTCTCGGCCACCGCGCAGAACCAATACTGGGTGCCGGGGGTGAGGCTGGTGAGGCTCTCGGTGAGGGACTGGTTGCCGTTGCCGGCGGCGAAGCTGGTGCCGGAGGTGGCGGGGACGCGGGTGCCGGTGGCGTCGTCGCAGGTACTGCCGGGGCTGGCGGTGTACAGCCGGAACCACCCCAGGGTGGCCGCGCCGCGCGGGTTGACCGTGCCATTGAGGTTGGCGGTGGTCCCGCCCAGGCCGGACTGCACGCTGGTGGAGACGTTGGGAAGCGCCGGGGGCGTGGTGAAGCTCAGGACATTGCCGAAAGAGGTGCCCACCGAGTTGTTCGCGGCGACGCAGTAGTAATAGGTGGTCCCCGGCAGGAGGGTGGCGGTGTTGAGGGTCACCGCCACACTGCTGCCGGTGCCCACGCTCTGAGACCCGGTGGCGCTGCCGAACGAATCCGAGCAGGTGCCCGGGTCCACCGAGGCGTAGCGGAAGTAGGCGCTGGTGGAGGCGCCGTTGGCGCTGACCGAGGCGTGCAGGGTCGCGAGCGTCGCGGTGATGTTCGTGGCCGGCAGGGTGGTGACCGTGGGCGCCGAAGGCAGGGTGAAGGTCTCGAGCGTCCCGAAGCTGGTGCCCACCGCGTTCTGGGCGATGGCGCAGAAGTAGTAGGTGGTCCCCGGGGTGAGGCCGCTGATGGTGCGCGCGTAGTTCAGGGACCCGCTGGTGCTATTGCCCCCGGTGGTGGGGAACCGCGTCCCGAAGCTGTCGTTGCAGGACCCCGGATCCGTCGGCGCGTAGCGGAACCAGCCGGTGGCGGTGGCGCCGTTGGCGACCATGTGGCCGTTGAGCGTGGCCTGCACGCCGCTGGTGAAGGCGGTGGCGGGGTTCGTGGTGACGGTGGGCACGTTCTGGGTGGTGAAGCTCGTCACCGAACCCACGGTCAGCCCCACCGGGTTCTGCGCCAGCGCGCAGTAGTAGTAGGTGGTCCCAGGCAACAGCCCCGCCACGTCCTCGGTGAATGCCATGGACGTGTTGCCGCTGCCCAGGGCCGCGCCGCCGGTCGCAGGGGCGCGGGTGCCGAAGGTGTCGTTGCAGGTGCCGGGGCTGGTGGTGCTGTACCGGAACCACCCGGTGGCCGAGGCGCCGCGCGGCACCGAGCTGGCTCGGAGCGTGGCGGTGGTGCCGGTGACCAGCGTGGGGCTCTGGGTGCTGACGGTGGGCGCCAGGGGCAGCGTGGTCAGCGTCATCACGTTGCCGTAGGTGGTGCCCACCGAGTTCCAGGCGACGGCGCAGTAGTAGTACGTGGTCCCCGGCAACAGCGAGGTGAGGTTGCGGGTGACCGCCTGCCCGGTGGTGGAAGCCGAAACGGTGCCCGTCGTCGTCCCGCTCCCGTTGTTCTCCAGCCACTGGCAGTCGGTGGGCGCGCTCGTCGAGTAGACGAAGTACGCGGTGGCGCTCTGATCCCCGCTGGTCACCATGCCGTTGACCGTGGCCGTCTGCGCGGCGACGGCGGTGGCCGCGGTGGTGGTCACCTGCGGCGCGGTGGGCAGGGTGAAGGTCTGCAGCGCTCCGAAGCCCGTGCCCACGTTGTTCTGGGCGATGGCGCAGAAGTAGTAGGTCTGCCCCGGGGTGAGCCCGGTGATGGTGCGCGCGAAGTTGTAGCTGGTGCTGGTGGTGGAGCCCACCGTCGGGGTCACCGTCCCGAAGGCGTCGTTGCAGGTGCCCGGGTTGGAGGCGCTGTAGCGGAACCACCCGGTGGTCGTAGCGCCGTTGGCGTTGAAGTTCCCGTTCAGCGTGGCCTGCACCCCGTTCGCGAAGTTCGTGACGCTCACGGTGGTGACGTCCGGCGGCGCCACCAGGGTGGTGAAGCTGAGGACGTTGCCGAAGGTGAGCCCCTGCGCGTTCTGCGAGATGGCGCAGTAGTAGTAGAGCCGCCCGGCCTGCAGCCCCGTCACCGTTTCGTTGAAGCTCGCGGCGCCGTTCCCGGAGCCGAGCGCGCTGCCCCCGGTCGCCGGCATCCGCGTCCCGAAGGAGTCGTTGCACACGCTCGGGCTGGAGGTGTGGAAGCGGAACCACCCGGTGGTGTTCGCGCCGTTGGGGTTGGTGCTGCCGTTCAGCTCCGCGGAGGAGGAGGTGACGTTGGTGGCCGCCACCGTGGTCACCGCCGGCGCCAGCGCGGGCGTGGTGAAGGTCTCCACCGCCCCGAAGACCTTCCCCGACGCGTTCTGGCCGATGGCGCAATGGAAGTAGGTGGTCCCAGGCGACAGCCCCGTGGCCGAGACCGTGTACGGCACGCTCGCGCTGCCAGAGCCCACGCCGGTTCCGCCCGCGCTCGGCACCCGGCTGCCGAAGGTGTCGTTGCAGGTGCCGGGGTCCACCGTCGCCACGCGGAACCAGCCGGTGGCGGACTCGCCGTTGGGGTTGAGGGCGCCGTTGAGGTTCGCGCTCGTCGCGGTGACCTGGGACGCGGCAGAGGTGCTGACGGTGGGGGCGGCCGCGTACGCGGAGGCCGAGCCGACGAGGAAGACGCACATCGCCAGGCGGCGAAGTCTTTGGGCTGTCATGGGATGCTCCAGCGGTGCCCGGGGGAACCGGGCGCGCGCACACTGCCACCGGGGTCGCGCGGACGGCAAGTCGGCCACCGCGCTCCGGGTCGGGAGGTTCGGGTCCTTCGGCGGGCCCTGAAGTCTGGCGCCTCCGGGCGGGGTCCGGTATGCCCGGCGGCGCCCATGTCGCACGCGCTCCCCTCCCCGCGGTCGAAGGTCTTCTTCTCTGTCCTCTTCGTCGCCGGGAGCCTCGCGCTGCCGCTCGGCGGCTGCCCCAAACGGGTCCCCTCCCCCACGGAGGTGCTCGAGCGGGCGGCCCGGGACGCAGCCGGCGCGGACGCGGATGCGCGCACGCTCGCACTCGCGGCATTCCACGGCTGGCTGGTGGAGGGCGACGCAAGCCGCGCCCAGGAGCGCCTCGAGAAGGCGGTGGCGAAGGACCCCCGCGAGCCGTGGGCGCTGTATGGCCAGCACCTGCTCGCGCGACGGGCCGAAAGACGGACGGAGGCGACGACGCTGGCGCTGGCGCTCGTGGGCGCTGCCCCTGAGCACCCGCTCGCCGCCGTCTGCGCCCGCTTCGTCATCAACCAGGTGAACACCGCGCCCACCCTGGATGGGCAAATTTTGACGGCCACCTCGAAGATCCTCGATTCCGGGCCCCCCGCGGACGTGGCGCACCTGCTGCGGAGCGCGCGCGCCCTCATCTTCCAGGCCCGGGGGGACGCGGACGCGCAGCGGGCAGAGGAGCGCGCCCTGGGCACCGTGGATCATTGGGCGCTGGTGGGGCCGTTCAGCCCGTGGACGCACCTGGACTTCGATCAGGCGCTCCCGCCGGAGGGGGATGGGAAGGTCGCAGGGCCCTTCTCCACGCCTCATGGCGAGGTGAAGGCGCGGGCCCTGCACGTGCCGGATGGCCGCTTTTCGCTCGGCGCCGAAGGGGGCGAAGGCAACCTCTTCGTGCTCGCGACCGACCTGGAGGTGCCCGAAGGCGGCGACTTCCTCGTGCGGACGGTGAGCAGCGCCGCGCACCGCGTCCGGGTGAACGGGATCCTGGTCTTGCGCGGGATGCGGCCTGCGCCCAGCGTGCATGCGGCGAAGCTCTCGCTGCAGCCGGGCACCCACCGGGTGCTGGTGGTCCTCTCCCGGGACGACGGCTGGGGGAACCTGGCCCTGTCGCTGATGCGGGCGGACGGCAGCCCAGCGAACTTCACCGCCCGGCCGGCGGAGGGCGCGCCCGCCTCATGGACCGTGGCGGACGGACGCGCGGCGGCCGCAAAGCTCCCTCGGGGCGTCCTCTCCGGGACCGCCGATGTCTTCTGGGCCCTCGAAGACGAGGTGGGCGGCGCGCTGGCCGCCTTCGTGGCGGTGCGTGACGGGATGGTACGTGACGCAGAAGGTGCGCACCGCGTGGGGGCGCCCCTGTTCGAAGGGCAGGCGCTCTCTCCCGCCCTGCTCGCCTTGCGCGCGGCGCTCTGGCTCGAAGACGACGAGCTGCCGCAGCGGGTGGCCCGCGCACGTGCCACGCGTGACCTGGAGGCGGCGCTGTCGAAGGACCCACAGGACGTCGCCTCGCTGCTCCTGCGCGCGCGGCTGGCCCTGGACGACGGCCGCCAGCAGGAGGCCTCCGAATGGACAGGGCAGGCGAAGGCGGCATCCTCTCCGCCGCCGTACGCGGTGACCCTCCTGCGCGCGCGGGTGGAGCTGTCCCTGGGGCTCGACGCCCAGGCGGCGCAGCATGCGAAGGAGGCGCTGCAGGCGACGCCCGGGCTCTGCGAAGCCAACGCGCTCTTGTACGATCTCGCCCGAAGGCGAGACGCGGTGGGCGCAGCGAATGAGGCCCTGGGAGCGCTCGCGGGTTGCCGCGAGGTGCGGCTGCGCGAGGTCTCACACGCCAGGGTGCGCGGAGACCTCGAGACCGCGGTGCGGCTGCAGGCCGCGCTGCACGAGGCAGAGCCCCTGCACCAGGGCCACCTCTTCGAGCTGGCGAGCCTGTACGTGTCGGCGGAGCGCTACGGCGCCGCGCTGGAGAAGCTCGAGGCGGCGAGGACGCGCTGGCCCCGCAATGGGCGCATCGTGGAGCGGATGGCGGAGGTGCAGGCGCTCGCGGGCCGCGCGAAGGAGGCGCTGGCCCTTCGCGAAGCGGCGCTGTCGCTCGCAGGTGGGGACCTCTCCTTGCGCCGGCGGGTGCACCGCGAGAAGACCGGCAGGGAGCTGCTCGAAGAGCATGCTGTGGACGGACAGGCGGCCATCACCCGCTACCGCGAGCAGCCGGGCACCAGGGACGCCCAGACCGCCCTGGTGCTGGACGCGGCGGCGGTGGAGGGCTTCGCGGACGGCTCGCGCATCGACCGCATCCACATCATCCAGCGCGCGCTCTCGCAGGACGGCGTCTCCGACATTGGCGAGGTGCACCTGCCGCCGGGCGCCGCGGTGCTGCAGCTGCGGACCATCAAGGGGGACGGCACCGTGCTCGAGCCGGAGGACATCGCCGGCAAGGACAGCATCAGCATGCCCGGCGTCGAGGTGGGCGACTTCGTGCAGTACGAATATCTCGAGGCCCACGGCCCGCGTGGCCCGGCCATGCCCGGCTTCACCGCGCCGGCCTTCTACTTCCGCCTCGCCGGGGTGCCCAACGTCTGGTCCACGTACACGGTCCTCTCTCCGAAGGACGCGCCCCTGAAGGTGGACGGCGGGAACCTGAAGCTGCCCGAGCCCAGGCTCGAAGGCGGCAAGTGGGTCCTGCGGCACGAAGAGCGCCACGTCCCGCCGTACATCCCCGAGCCCAACGCGCCGCCGTCGGTGACCGAATACCTGCCGTGGATCCAGGCCGGCACCGGCGCCACCGGGAACGAGGCGCTCGTCACCCGTTTCGGTGATGCGCTCTTCGGCCGAGCGCGGGTGAACTTCGAGGTGGAGCGGTTCGCGAAGGCCACCGTCGGCGCGCTCACGGGCGAGGACGCGGTGCGGGCGCTGCACCGCGCGGTGATGCACGAGGTGCAGGGCCGGGACGCGGGGCTCTCTCTCACCGCCGCATCCACGCTCGCGGCCGAACGCGGCAGCCGGCTGTGGCTGCTCAAGGCCTCACTCGAGGCGGTGGGCATCCCCGCGCGGGTGGCTGCCATCGGGACCCTGCACGTGGACCCCCGCGAGCCGCTCTTCCCCAACGAGTCACGGATGCCGTACGTGGCCCTGCGCGCGGAGTTGCCAGACGGCCGCCACCTCTGGTTGGACCCGGCGGTCCGCTTCGGTCCGTTCGGGCAGCTCCCCGAGCAGGCGCACGGGCAGGAGGCCTGGCTCTTCCCCGAGCCGGGAAGGCCGCAGGCGCGGGTGCAGACCCCGTCCTGGGAAGTGGAAGGGAAGGCGGTCTCGCTGAAGCTGACCCTGCTGGAGGACGGGACGTTGCAGGGTGAAGGGGAGGAGCGCTACGCAGGCTTCGAAGGCGCGCAGCTCTCCGAGGCGCTGGAGGGGCTGCCCGAAGACCACCGCCGGCAGGCGCTGCAAGGCGCGCTCTCCACCTACTTCGGCGGCGCGGAGATGGAGGCGCTGGAGGTGGGGCTGGTGGGGGATGTGGCCGAGCCGCTCGTGGTCCGGTACCGCTTCCGCGTGCCTCGCTTTGCGCGGCAGGAGGCAGACCGCTGGGTCCTGGGCGCGCTGACCTATCCGGTGAACCTCGGCCGAAGGTTCGTGCAGGTGGGCCGGCGCACCACACCCCTGTTCATCGACTCCAGCGAGCGGACGCGCACCTCCATCGAGCTGGTGCTGCCCGAAGGCCGCACGCTGCAGTCACCGCTCGGGGAGCTCGGGGTGAAGAGCGCGCAGGGTCACTTCCTCCGCCGGGAGAAGCAGGAGGGCCGAAGGGTGCTCATCGAAGAGGACTTCCTGCTGCACAAGGGCCGCGTCCCGGTGAACGCGTACGAGGAGTTCTCCCACTTCGCAGGCCAGGTGGGGCTGTTGCAGACGCGCGATCTGGAGGTGAAGTAGCGCCATGCCCACGCTGGTGCGGGCCACCGACGAGGAGAAGCGGGCGCGGGACGTCCTGGCGCACTCTGCGTGGGGCGAGCGGCTGACCGTGGAGGGGTTCGTGGCCAGAGAGGCCCGGCTCAGGGCGCACCCCTGGGCGCGGGCGAACATGACCACCTGGCTGTGGCGGGAGGATGACGGCCGGGTGCTCTCCTCCTGCGAGACGTTTCGGATGTCCTCATGGCTGCGCGGGGCGCCTGGGGACTCCTTCGGCGTGGCCAGCGTCTTCACCGAGCCTGCGCTGCGCGGGCAGGGATACGCCGCCCAGATGATGCGCGCGCTGGTGGCCGCGCTTCGCCGCGAAGAGCCACGGGCCCACGCGTCCATCCTCTTTTCGGATGTCGGCGAGGCGCTCTACGAGCGCGCGTCCTACCGCGCCGTGCCCGCGTACGACCGCGTCTGGCCTCAACTCCCTCTCCCCCCGGGAGAGGGTCCCGCCGGTCGTGAGGGCGCCGCGCTCCTCTCCGAGTCCCAGATCGCCGAAGCCCTCGCGCACCTCCCCAGCCCCTCCCTCCCCTTCCTCATCTGGCCGGAGGCAGGCCAGCTCGACTGGCACCTCGAGCGCGAGCGCGCATACGCAGAGCTGCTCGGGCGTCCCCGCCCTCGCGCAGCCGGCGCGCGGGTGGGGAATGGCTGCGCCCTATGGGCGGCGGACTTCAAGAACGCGCGGCTGGCCATCCTGCTGCTGCACGCGACGACGGCCGAAGAGGCGCTCTCCCTCACCCGCGCAGCGCGCGCCGTGGCGCGTGAGGCGGGACTCGGCGAAGTCCTGCTCTGGGAGACGCCGCAGCCCTTCGCCTGGCCGGAGGGGCCTGAAGGCGGCGTGCGCCAGAAGCGCAACGGCGAGCGGCCCATGCTGGCGCCGCTCGCCGAAGAGGTCCGCGCGGAGGATGGGGCCTACGTCCCCCGCGCGCTGTGGTGTTGACCGTCCGCTAACGAATCGGGTTCCGCGCGAAGCGTGCCGAAAGCGCGTCCAGCGCCTCCGCCTGCTCCGGGTGGGCCTTCTTCGCCGCCGCGATCATCGCCGGGGTGCCCTGCGCATCCACCAGCAGGAGGGCGTTGGACGCCTTCGCCCGGACCTCGCCGTCGTAGTCGACGTACGCGCGGACCAGCGCTTCGGCGGCGAGGTTTCGAATGGCCCCCTCCTCTGCCCGGTGCTTCACCGCCGGGGTCTTCCACGCGGCCACGGAGCCGATGTCTCCCAGCGAGGCCACGATGCGCCGTGCCTCGATGACGTCGGTAGGCCGGGCGTCCAGCGCCTCCACCAGCGCGCGGGCCACGGTGAGCCGGCGGCAGTTGCCCATGGCCGCCAGCGCCGCGTCCCGCCGGGCGCCCTGCGCCTTCGACAGCGCCACCAGCTTCGCCGCGGCCTTGTCCGTCTCGAGCTGACCGAGCCCGCTCACCGCCGCCTGGAGCACGAGGAACCGCGTTTCGTCCCCATCCAGCACCGCCGTGTACAGCGGCGCCAGGTCCGGGTTGCGCAGCTCACCAAGGGCCTGGACCACCGCGGCGGTGAAGGCCTCCAGCGCCAGGGGACGCTGGGGAACCACCGCCGGGGTCTCGAAGGCCAGAAGCTCCACCGCCGGCCACAGGAGGTCATCCATGCGCTTCAGGGTCTTGCCGTACGGAGCGAAGCGGCCGCGCCGCTGCACATCCATCTGGTCCGCCTGGGAGACGAAGCCCACCAGGTGCTCGAAGGCCTTCGGGTGGGTCTGCTTCGCCCGGGCGATCTGCTCGGAGAAGCGCAGCCGCATTTCCGGCGACAGCTCTTCGGGGCTCATCACCAGCCCGCGGGCCTGCGCTGCCGAGGTCACCATCAATGCAGCCGCCAACACGATTCCGGATGCCATCTTCATCGAGCCATCTCCCACCACTTCGCGTTCGGGATGGTGCGCGCCGCGTTGGTGGCGCAGTGAACCTCACCGAGGTTGACGTGGTACGTCTCCCAGTTGTCCACCCAGTGGATGCTGTAGCCGAGCGGATTCAGCTGCGCTTCGAGCTGCACCTTGAAGATGTCCTTGCCGTCGATGACCGGACCGAACGGGTCCGCCACGGCCAGCGTCTTGTCGTCGATGACCAGCATGTTCACGGTGCCGGGTTGGTAGGCGATGGACGCGCCGCCTTCGTTCTCATGGAGGAACGGCACCCGGATGATCTCCTCGTCGGTGATGCCGGTGGCGGCCTTGATGATCTCCACCTGCTCGTCCACCTCGAGGGCCGCTGCAGCGCTCTCGTTCATCACGTTGGTGTTGGCGAGCACCTGGTTGATGGTCCGCGTAGCGTTCTGACCGCTGTAGGTCTCCTTGCCCACGAACATCTGCGCGCCGCCGTTTCCGTTCGCCACCTCGGCCTCCAGCATCTGCTTCGCGAGGTGGGGGTCGTTGGCGAGAAGGACCCAGCCGCGGGTGCCGGTATTCACCTTGAGGAAGCTGATGCTCTCGTCGATGTGACCGACGACCAGCCACGAGGTGTCCGCATAGACGGGCTTCTGGACCTCCTGCGCCTCCAGCATCCGGGTGAACACGGGGTCGGTGTGGTAGCTGGGGATGTTGCCGCGGATGATCCGCCCGAGCGGGTAATCCTTCCCATTGTGGGAGTGGGGCGGGATGGTCTCGGTGTTCCCGAACGCGTCCAGGGTCATCATCTGTTGATTGCGGTCGGGATCGAAGGCCTGGATGGCGCCCACGTCCTTGCCCAGCAGTTCATAGATGATCCGCCCACCCTCGCGGAGCCGGGCGCCGCGGCCTGAGTCCGCCGAGCGGAAGTTCACCCGCATCACGTGCTGCTCGCCGGCGAACCCGGGCTTCGACATGTAGCCGGTCTCGAAGTAGTCCTGATTCCAGAGGTCGTCCACGGCGTGGCGGACGAGCGGGTTGGGGATCTGCGCCGCCGTCACCGCCTGGGCGATGGCGTTCTGGAACGCCTGCTGCTCCGGCCACCCGGCGATGTTCGACACGTAGACCGTCTCCGCCTTCTCCAGGTGGTGGAAGAGCATCACCGGCGCCACGCGAAGGCGCACCGTGTCCGACTTCGCCTTCCGCTCACCGTCCACCACGTAGCTCACGGTCCAGGTCAAATCCACGGTCCCGTCCCACTGCGCCGGGTCCCGCAGGATGTCCTTGCCCTCGAGCGCGAACTCCACGCCTTCCCGCAGCTCCGGCGGGTTCACGGGGTCGCCGCTGCCATAGAACTCCCAGTCCTGTCCCACCTTCTTGAACAGCCGCACCTTCGCGTCCGCGGCCTCCGAGACGAAGAGCTGGGCGTAGGTGTCATCCTTCGCCGCAGGCCACGCCAGCGCCTTGAGGGGCGCGAGGTCCTTCACGTCGTCCTCGCCGTTGACCACGTCGTCCAGGGCGTCGTTGCACAGGGGCAGCTGGGCATCCGGCCCTTCGTTCTCCCCTTCGCACCGGAGCCCGTCGTCGTCGATGTTCGCGAGGAAGATGGCGCCGCGCTCGGCGGTCCACTCTGCCTTTCCAATCACGTCGCTGTCGTCGCCCACGCTCACCACGCCGTCGCGGTTGGTGTCCGCGCGCAGGTCGGCGATGGGGGCATAGGTGTTGGTATTGCCGCCATCATTCCCGCCGTCGCCAGGTGGCTGGAGGATGTCGGGACCCGCGTCGGGTTTGTCGTTCTGGGAGGACTTGCCACAACCCGCCGTCAGCCCCACCGCGACCAGCGCGGCGAGAACGACGGGTCTGAACTTCCAATGCATGCCGTGACCTCGATTTGGGTTTGCAGCAGGGGCGGCGTGCGTGTGCAAAGCGTGCGCCCCCTTGCCCACCGTCGTACCCCTTTGGAACACCAAGGACTTACACCCGTTGAGCGGGTGGAAGCAAAGGTGCGCCCGGGACACACGTGCCCCAGCCGCCAGTGAACTGGCGCCTTCTCGGACAGGGGCGCAGCGGCGGTGTACGGTCCGCCCCCATGGCGCGGCGCACCAGGACCAGCTCCGTAGGGCCAACGGTCGATAGAGACCTGACCGAGCTGGCAAGCGCAGGTCGCCTGCCGCCCGCCTATGGCGTGGACGCGGCGGTGACGGAGCTTTTGGCCCTGCTCGCGCGCGGCGACAAGCACCCGCTGCTCACCGGGGATGCGGGCGTGGGCAAGACCGCGCTGGTGCAGGAGGCGGCGAGGCGCATCGCCGCGAACCAGGTGGAGGCGCCACTGCAGGGGACGCGGGTGGTGGAGGTCTCCATCGCCACCTCCGGCGCACGCGGCGAGAAGGCGGGCGCGGACGCGCTCGACAAGCTCTTCGCGCACCTCGCCTCGGACCCGGGCACCATCGTCTACCTGCGCGATCTGCCCGTGGCGCTGGGCACCCTGATGATGCCGGTGGTGGTGAGCACCGTGCGCGCGGGCGAACTGCGCTTCGTCCTCGAGGCCGACCCCCGCTGGGGCCAGGCGCTCCTGCGCTCGGATGACGCGCTCGCGGAGCGACTGCACCTGGTGGTGGTGCCCGAGCCCTCTCCCGCAGAGGTCCGCCGCATCCTCGCGCGCGTGGGCGAAGACCTGGAGGCGGAGCACGCGCTGCCGGTGGAGCCGGAGGCGCTCGAGCAGTGCTACCGGCTCGCGGTGCGCTTCCTTCTCACCCAGAGCATGCCGCGCAAGGCCATCGAGCTTCTGCGTGACACGGTGGCGGAGAGCGCCGCGGCGGGCCGCGAGCGGGTGACAGCGAAGGACGTGCTCACCCGCTTCTGCAACGCCACGCGGCTGCCGCGCTTCGTGGTGGATGACGCCCTGCCCCTGGACCTCGAGCAGACGCAGCGCTTCTTCGCGGACCGCATATTGGGCCAGCACGAAGCGGTGGCCGCGGTGCTGCGCAGCGTGGCGCTCCTCAAGGCGGGCCTCAACGACCCGCGCAGGCCCCTGGGGGTGTTCCTCTTCGCCGGCCCCACCGGCGTGGGCAAGACGCACCTGGCGAAGCTGCTCGCGGAGTTCCTCTTCGGCTCGGGGGACCGGCTGGTGCGGCTGAACATGGCGGACTTCGCGCACGAAGGGGCAGAGTCCGTCCCCTTCGGCGCGTCGTGGGGCCAGACGTACGACCAGAAGCGCGGCGAACTGTCGCGGCTCCTGGACGGCAAGGTGTTCGCGGTGCTCCTGCTCGACGAGTTCGAGAAGGCGCACCCGGGCGTGCACGACCGCTTCCTGCAGCTCTTCGATGAGGGCCGCTTCGTCAACGCCGCGGGCGAGACCATCCCCTGCGCGAACACGCTCATCGTCGCCACCTCCAACGTGGGCGCGGAGGTGTACCGGGAGCCGCCCATGGGCTTCTCCGGCGCGCGCTCCGCCGAAGAGCTGGTGGCGGAGGTGGACCGCCGCATCAGCGAGACCTTCCGGCACGAGTTCTTGAACCGCTTCGACGCGCTCTGCCACTTCCACCCGCTGACCCGGACGGAGATCCGCCGCATCGCCCAGCGCGAGGTGGGCCGGGTGCTCGAGCGGGACGGCATCCGCAACCGCGGGCTGGATGTGGAGGTGGCGCCCGAGGTGGTGGACCTGCTCGTAGAGCGCGGCTACTCGCCGCACTTCGGCGCGCGCTTCTTGAAGCGCGAAATCGAGAAGACGCTGACCACCGCGCTGGCGGTGGAGCTGGTGAGAAGGCCCCTGCCGCCCGGCACCAGCGTCCGCGTGGAGATCCGCCCGGGCGGCAAGGTGGTGGCGCGCGTGGAGGCCCTGGCGCCGTCTCGCGAGGCGACCGCCCAGGTGCAGCTGCCCGCGCGCGGCGCCGCCACCGTGAAGCGACGGCTGGACCGCCGCTCGCTCCTCGGGGAGCTGGACACGCTGTGGGCACGCGCCGGGCACGTGACCGTGGCTGCCGGCCGGCCGGGGCTCGAGGCTCGCCGCCGCGAATTGCTCGGCCAGTCCCAGGCGCCGGACTTCTGGGACGAACCGGAGCGCGCCGCGCGGGTGCTGCGCGACTTCCGGGCGCTGGACGCGCAGCTCTCCGACATGGACCGGGTGATGAAGGCCTTGAGCAGCGCGCGCAGGCTGGTGAGCCAGGCGAAGAGCGAGCAGCACCTCGCCGGCGCAGCGCGCTCGGTGGAGGACGCGGCGCGCGAGGTCCAGCTGCTCGAAGCCCGCGCAGCGGCCGGCGGCGCGGACGAGGTGGACGACGTGCTGCTCGACCTCGAGTGCGTGCAGGACTCGGACGCGTGCCGCGCGTGGGTGAAGGAGCTCGGCTACCTGTACCTGGCCTGGGCGGAGCGCCGCGGGTACGAAGGCGTGGCGTTGGCCGAAGGCGAAGGGCCCACCCGGCTGCTCCTGCGCGTCTCCGGGCCGGGGGTGCTCGGGTTTCTGGCCGGCGAGTCCGGGCTGCACCGCCGCGTGGAGGGCGACAAGAAGGCCGCCGCCTTCGTCCGCGCCCGCCACTGGCCCACCGCGGACGAAGAAGAGGCGGCCGAGGTCGACCCGCGCGTCGTCACCACCCGCGAGGTGCGCCGGCACGCAGGGTTCTTCGTGGAGAAGCTCGGCGCGGAGGTGACCGCACGCGACGAGACCCTGGGCCGGGAGGTGCGCCTGAACGCCGCCCTCCCGCCGCAGGCCGCGCGCGCCCTGGCGCTCTCACTGCTGGCGCCCTCGCCGGGCGGCGCGCAGGAGGCACGGCGGTATTTCCTCGGCCGCGCGGCGAGGGTGGAGGATCCGCGCACCGGCGCCAGCACCCCGCGCGTGAAGGACGTGCTGCGCGGTGAGATAGAGGTCTTCATCGCCGCGTGGGTGTCCAGGCCCGCGGCGTCGGTGGCGTCATGAGCTGCGCCGGTCGCCGCGGGGACCCATAATCAGGGCATGCGAGCGTTCCACCATCAGTACACCTGGCAGGACTATCTCCGCCTCGACCGCGATAGCGCCATCAAGCTCGAGTTCTTTCGGGGCGAGATCTTCGCCATGGCCGGCGGTACGCCCGCGCACTCCGCGCTCGCGACGAACGTCACCGTCGCCCTGGGCCGCCAACTCGAGGGCAAGCCGTGCCGGCCGTACAACTCGGATCTTCGGGTTCGAGTCCCGGCGACGGGGCTTGGGACCTACCCGGATGTCATCGTCGTGTGCGGACAACTCGAGGTCGACCCCGAAGACAAGAACACCGCCATCAACCCCACAGTCATCGTTGAAGTCCTCAGCGACTCCACCGAGGCGTATGACCGGACGGAGAAGTTCGAGAGCTATCGGCAGCTCGCATCGCTCAGGGAGTACGTGCTCGTCTCCCATCGCGAAAGGTTGATCGAGGTGTTCAGGCGCGGCGAGGACGACCTCTGGTCGCGCACCGAGGCCCGGACCCAGGCCATCGCCCGGCTGGAGTCCGTGGGCTGTGAGCTCGAGGCGGACCGCATCTATGCAGGCGTGGAGTTGCACGCGGGCGCGTGAGCCCCGGCGCTACTGCCCGCCGCGCAGGAGCACCCGCGCCACCCCGCCTTCGCGCGTGACCAGCCGCAGCCGCGCCTTCCAGACGCCGCCGTGGACCCCGTCCTGGTCGTCCACCCGGACGGACGCCCACCGCAGTTCGTCCAGGAGCGCGCGCTCGTCCGCGCCCCTCCGCGCGCCCGGACGCTGCTCCAACACCGGCCGGCTGCGCTCCAGATCCGCATAGGCGAAGACCGGCGGGCCTGAGGCCAGCGCCTCCCGTGCGGGGGCAGGAAAGGCGAGCGTGAACGGTTCACCCTTGCCGCCGTTGGCCAGGCGCTCGGCGACGCGCGCTTGCAATGCCTCACTGCTGGCGAGCACCAGGTGCCCCTGGGCAAGCCCCGCGCTCACGCCGCGGTTCTTCCACCACCGCTGCCCCTCATGCTTCGCGACGACCATCCCTTCGGCCACCCGCGCCACCGACGCTGCGAGCGCCTCTTCGTCCTTCGCCTGCGCCCACACCACTGCGTCGAAGGGGCGCGCTTCGTCCGCGCCTTCGTACAGCGCGAACCCCACCGAGTCTCCGAGATGCGCGAGCACGTCCTTCTCGAAGTCCACTTCCAGAGGCGACGCCCGCCGAAGCGAACCTGCCCACAGCGCGGCCACCGTCTTCGGATCCACGCCCAGTCTCCCCGCAGCCAGCACCGGCCCGGGCAACAGGTGCCCCAGGCGATCTTCGCCGCCGGTCCACAATGTCGACACCGGCGCGTCCTGTGCGTTGAGCAGCGCCAGCGTCATCGCCGCGTCCGAACGCCCGTACCGGAGGGTCACCGCCAGCCCGCGCCCCGCAACACCGTGCAGCGCCTGCGCGTCTCCGGTGGGGATTGCCAGCAGCGGGCGGTAGAGCGCGTCGTCCGCGAAGGCGAAGACGTGCCAGTCGTCGCCCACCGTCTGCAGCGCGGCCGAGAAGTCCGCGGAGGAGGCCAGAGACTCCTTCGGGTCCCGGGCGAGGTACGCCTGCAGCGCGGACTGCGGCTCGAAGCGGGAGGACATCCCCGCCAGCCCGATGAGATGGCCGTCCCGGAAGGTGTACGCGGCGGGCGTCACTTCGCCCCTGGGGCCCTGCACCTCGAGCACCCACGCCTTGTGCCCGCCTTCGAGCGTCACCTCTTCGCGCGTCACCTGCGCAGCCTGCGCGTCGGGGTGCGAGAGCAGCGTGGTGAGCGTCTTCTGCGCGTCGTCCTCGTCGGTGATGGGCAGGAGCAGGAGGAGCCGCAGCTGCGCGGGTGAGGTGCCCAGGGTGGCCACCACCCACGGCTGGCCGAAGTCCAGGCCCAGGGTGCGCCACTGGTTGAGGTCTGACGGGTCGAAGCCGAAGAGCGCCTCGAACCGCTCGCGGAACTGCGAATTCGCCAGCGGGGCCTGTGGTGCTTCCCGGCGCAGCTCCAGCGCCAGGTCGAGGAACCCCTTCCCCGCGAGGACTGCGCTGGCGTCCTTCGGGAGGTGGCGCGCAGTCTCGGCGAGATCTCCGCCCTTCACGTATGCGCCCACCCGCAGCCACACGAAGACGCCGAGCACGACCACGGCCACTGCCAGCAACGCGGATAAAAAGAGGACACGTTTTGAATTCATGTGAACGTTGCACGTACTGCAGCGCGCGGTCGGACCACAACTGGTGGATGGTCCGGCCGCTTCTCGCATCACCACCAACCAAGAGGCTCATTGAAATGAAGAAGCTCCTGTCGCTGACCGCCCTGTCCATGTTCGCCCTCACCGCCTGCAACGGCGCGGACCCCGAAGAGGATTGCCGCACCAACGCCAAGGCCTCCTGCGAGCGGATGTACACCTGTGATGCGGCGTTGAAGTTCGGCGACGACCAGGCGGACTGTGAGAACGACCTGGCCACCCTGTGCATCGCCGCCGTGGCCCAGGCCGAGGCCACCAACGATGGCGAGCCCTGCGAGGCCGGCCAGAAGTACGACGCCTCTGCCGCTGAAGAGTGTTCCGACGGCATCGCGGACCAGTCCTGTGAGGACTACAACGCCGGCAACTCTCCCGCCGCGTGTGACCGCGTCTGCACCGCGAGCTGATCTGCTTCGACTGCTGGCCCCCAGAGCCCTCCTGTCGCCTTCGCGCGCGGGAGGGCTTCTTCTTTGCCGGCTGGCCGCCTGGATGCCGTACTAGCAGAAAAAAGCGGTATTGCCGCAACTCAACCTACCGAGGTAGGAGGATGCCTCACGTGGGGCTCAGAACGCGCCCCGGGGGGATTTTCCTTAATGGATCCGCGGGAGTTGAAGGAGAAGGCGGCGCAGTTGGCGGCGCGGGGCAAGTTCGACAAGGCCCGCGACCTCTACGCGCAGCTCATCCCGCTGATGCCCGCCGAGCCGCAACTCCGGGTCCGCTACGCAGAGTTGTGCCGGAAGACCGGCGCCCCCGACCGGGCCCTGGAGGCCTACGTGGACGCCGCGGAGATGCTGCTCGCCCACGCGCTCTACGCACGGGCCCGTGCGGCGCTGTCCATGGCGGCGGCGCTGAACCCGAAGCACCCCCGGGTGATCCAGGTCCTGCGAAAGCTCGCCGCGGAGGACGTCGTCTCACAGGGCGCGCAGACGAAGGCGGTGGGCAACGCCGGCTCGTCCGCCCGAACTTCCGTTCTGGAGGTGAAGGTGGGCCGGGTGCGCGCGGAGGACCTCGCGTCCCAGTCGCTTCCCGGTCCGGAGTCCCTGCCTTTGATGAAGCGGCTCTCCGCGCACGCGGTGGCCTACCGCTTCACGCCCACGTCGAAGTGGCTGGTGTTCACCTCCGAGACGCCCATCCACGTCGAGGAGCGAGACGAGGTCGAGCACGACGAGCTCGCCTCCGACATCGAGATACCGCTCGAATTGGCCTCGCCGCCGAAAGCGCGCGCGTAGGCGCAAGGCCGCGGGAGCGGTCCTAAAGCGCCAGCTCCTGCTCTACCTCCGGCGCCCCGAGCAACCGCACGCGCACGCGCGCAGGTCCCGACAGCACGCGCAGGTCGAACTCGAAGCCTTCAGCGCTCCTTCTGCCCGGAACCGCCCGTTGGGGTTGGGCGGGCAGGAACACCGCGGCCGCGGCGATGCGCCGGCCTTCATGGGGTTGGAGCAGCAGGCGCACCCGGTCCCGGCGGCGGAAGGCGAGGACCCGGAACCCTTCATGCTCCGCGAGCACCTCCGGCGGCGCTTCGGGCGGCGCGGCCGGCGGGCGCAGCGGCAGGGTGAGCACCGTGGCGCCCGTGGAGACGGGGGACCGCGCGTCACCTGTGAGCTCCACGATGGCGGCCTCGCCCTCCTCCAGGGCGGCCAGGGCCTGGGCGCATTCGGAGCAGACCTCTGCGTGGGCCTGTGCGTACGCGCGCGCCTCTTCCGACGCGGTGTCGAGGTCCAGCTCCCACAGGTCCTCTTCAGACAGGTGGCGGGCGCGCTTCTCTTCAATCAAGGCGCTGCGCGCGAGGTCGTGGCGACAGTCCGCACAGGCCTCCAGGTGGGCGTGGGGCACCGGGCGCGCGCCACCCAGCCACTGCAAGAACCCGTCACAGGAGGCGCGGTGGGAGAACCACCAGGCGCGCGCGGCGGGGTCTGCGGTGAGGGCCTGCGCCTGCTGCCTGCGCCACGCATTCAGCGCGGTGAACCTGCGGGCCAGCGGCCTTGTTCGAACGTCCAGCGCGTCCACCTGCGCGCGCAGCGCCCCCAGCGCTTCGGTGCCCGCGGCGGCAGGCGGAACCAGCGCTGCGCGAACCCCGAGCGCTTCGAGCTGCGAGGCGAGCCGGTCCCGCGCTGCGAGCCCCTGGGTGGCCCACTCTCCCCAGGTGTCGCCGTCCGCCTCGTCTTCGGGGAGCGCCGCCTCCAGCGCCTCTTCTGCGGCGCGGATGAGGCGGGCTTCGAGCCCGGCCAGGTCCACGCCCTCTGCGAAGGCCGCGACGTCCGAAGGCGCCAGCGCCTTGAGCGCTGCGTGAACGGTGCTGCGGTCTGCCTCTTCCAGCCCGCGGCGGCGGAGCAGCTCCCCCGCCGCCGCGAGCACGTCTTCCACTGCGTGCCGCCTCGCTGCGCCCCTCCCCTCCTTCAACTGCGACATGGACTGGGCGAGCACAAAGAGACGGTTGTTCATGATCCTTCCTCCTCACGACGAAGCTCGAGCAGGTAGCTCTTCAGCCAGGCCTGGGCGCGGCTGACCCGCTTGTACGAGTTGGCCACGGTGATCCCGAGCGCCTCGGCGCAGGCGGGGTGATCCTCCACGTCCTGGTGGTGGTAGAGGTCCCACGCGGCCGCCTCGTTCGGGTGCTCCTCGCGGAGCCGCGCGAACGCACGCCAGTAGAGCGCTTCGGCCTCGGCGCGTGAGTTGCGCGCGGCTTCGGCCTCCTGGGCCCGGGCCACCTCGTGCGCCGAGTGCTCGGGCGCCTCGTCCTCGCCCGAGGCCGGGTAGGACTCGAGGTCCTCCCGGACGCGGCGGTACCGGTCGATGGCCACGTGCTTCACGATGCGGAGGAAGAAGGTCTTCGGAGACGCCGCCTTGCCCGGCGACTGCTCGGAGACGCCGCGGAACTGATCCAGGCCCCTGGCGATGAGCTTGCCCACCGCCTCCTGGAACACGTCGTCCGCTTCGTCCGGCGAGCCCCTCATGTAGCTGCCCTGGACGCGACGAACGACCGTGCGGGCGGGGTCCCGCCACCGCTCCACGAGCTCGCCGAGGTGTGTGCGGAAGTCCTCCCGCGCGGCCCGCCGGCGGACCACTTCCTCATAGAGCGTGTGCTCGTCGAGCTGGCTGTAGCGAAGGGAGCGCATGGCGGAAGGGGCCCTTTGGGCCGGTGGATATGGCACACGAACCCCGCAGACGAAATTGCGCCACAA
>CAZQVZ010000031.1:18202-24438 GCA_964596895.1 uncultured Myxococcaceae bacterium | reverse complement strand
GGCTGAAGGCGCAGGTTTGCTAAACCTGTATACTCGCAAGGGTATCGAGGGTTCGAATCCCTCTCTCTCCGCCATCATCTGAAGTTGTCGCAGCAGCGGGACGGGATGCTCCCTTAGCTCAGCTGGATAGAGCGTCGGACTACGAATCCGAAGGCCGGAGGTTCGAATCCTCCAGGGAGCGCATACCCGCTCCTCCCTCCTCCCCGTGAACCCACAAGAAGACGCACAGTGGATGCACGAGGCCCTCCGCCTGGCGGCCGAAGCCGCGAGGCTCGGAGAGGTTCCGGTGGGTGCGGTGGCGGTGCACGCAGGTCGGCTCGTGGGCTCGGGGTTCAACCGGCGCGAGATTGACCGCGACCCGCTGGCGCACGCGGAGTTGCGCGCGCTCGCCGAAGCGGCGAAGGCGCTGGGTGCGTGGCGGCTGGCTGGCGTCACGCTCTTTGTGACCCTGGAGCCCTGTGCCATGTGCGCAGGCGCCATGGTGCAGAGCAGGGTGGACCGGCTGGTGTTCGGGGCCGCAGACCCGAAGGCGGGAGCGGCAGGGTCGCTCTACAACCTGGTGGAGGAGCCTCGGCACAACCACCGGGTGAGCGTCTCGGGCGGCGTGTTGGCAGATGAATGCGGGAGGATCCTCACGGACTTCTTTCGCGCCCTGCGGCTGCAGCGCAGGTCTCAAAACTGAATATTGGAGAGCTGGCCGAGCGGTCGAAGGCGCCTGACTCGAAATCAGGTGTACCGGTAACGGTACCTAAGGTTCGAATCCTTAGCTCTCCGCACCCCTTTTGTCTCAGGGAGAGGTGGCCGAGCGGTTGAAGGCGCACGCCTGGAACGCGTGTGTACTCGAAAGGGTACCGTGAGTTCGAATCTCACCCTCTCCGCCAATTTATGGTCGGGACAACGTGGGGACGTGAACCCCGCCAGGTCCGGAAGGAAGCAACGGTAACGCACCCTCGCGTGTGTCCCGGCCGTACCCCTCAGTGAGTCACCCGAAGAACCAGAAGCGCCGCACCCTGACGAAGGGGCGGCGCTTCGTTCTTGCGGGCATCAGACGCCGGCGAGCGCGCGGGAGACCGTGGCCAGGTCGTACGGCTCGAGCAACAGCGCCTTCGCCCCCAGCGCCATCAGCTCCCGCAGCTCCGCCTCGGAGGCCTGGCCGGCGCTCACGAAGATGGGCACCCCCGGGTCGACGGTGCGCAGGGCCCGGCAGGCGTCCGCGGTGTCCAGGCTCGGCAGCCGGCTGTCGAGGATCACCGCCCGGAGCGTGGTGTGGTGCCGCCGGAAGTGCGCCACCGCGGCCTCGCCGTCTTCGGCGGTGAGGACCTCGTAGCCAAGCTCCTCCAGCCCGCGCTGCACCGCCGCCCGCACCGGTTCGGAGGCTTCGGCGAGGAGCACCTGTCGCCCGCCCAACTGCGCGTAGGCCGGCTCGGTCTCCTGAGGCGCGGTCGTCTCCTGGGCTCTGTGCACCGCGAGCGCGGCCGCAGCGGTGCTCACGGTGAGCGCGGGGGCGGCGGGGAGGCGGACCCGGAAGAGGGTCCCGCCCGCGAGGTTGTCCTCCACCTCCACCTGACCGCCGTGCACCTCGACGATGCCGTGGACGGTGGCCAGCCCCAGCCCGGTGCCGCGCAGCGCGCCGTGGGTCTTGGTGGTGAAGTAGGGCTCGAAGATGCGGTCCCGGATGTCAGCGGGGATCCCGCTGCCGGTGTCCTGCACCTCCAGCACCACCTGCTCACCCTCCCGCCAGGTGCGCAGGGTGATGCGGCCGGTGCCGCTGATGGCGTCCCGCGCGTTCATCACCAGGTTCATCACCACCTGCTCGAGCTGCGAGAGGTCCCCGAGCACGCCGTCCTGGCCGGTGGCGAGATCCAGCCCCACCTCGATGCGCCGCTCGATGGCGCGGCTGGCAATCTGGAAGACGTTCACCACCGCTTCGTTGAGGGACACCCGGACGGGCGCGTGGCGGCCCCGGCGCGCGAAGCCCAAAAGCGCCTGGGTCAGCTCCACGCCGCTGTGCGCCACCGCCTCGATGAGCTCCAGGGCCTCGCGGTTCTCCGCGGTGTCCTCGCGCAGGCGCAAGGTGGACACCGTCATCTTCACGGTGGCGAGCAGGTTCTTGAAGTCGTGGGCGATGCCGCCCGCCACGTTGCCAATGGACTCCATCCGCTGCGCCCGGTGCAGCCGCTTCTCCGCCTCCTGGCGGGCGCGCTCAGCCTCCACCAGCGGCGTGATGTCGATGAAGGCGATGACCACGTGGGAGATGTCGCCGTCGTCACCGAAGACCGGCCGCGCCTGGGCGCGCACGTTCACCCGCCGGCCATCCCGGCGGTGGATGACGAGGTCGTCCACCACCACGGTGCTCTTCGACTGCAGCGCCCGGACGAAGGGCAGCTGCTCCTCGGGATAGGGCTGTCCGTCCTTCGTGCAGATGCCGTACGGCTGGGCCCAGTCCCCTGCGGCGAGATCCGTGCGCCCACAGGTGCCCATGATCTCCGCGAACATGGCGTTGGTGTACAGGAGCTCTCCGCCCGGCGCGCGCGCCGCCCAGATGCCCACCGGCAACTCGTCCGCGATGGCGCGAATCAGCGGCTCGTCGGTCAAGACCGCACCCGCCAGAGCGCCTCGGCGTCGAAGGGCTTTTCGAGGACCGGGACCGCTGCCCGCTCCGCGTCCTGCCACTGCGCGCGCTCCAGCCCGCCGCCGCTCATCAGGACCATCCGCCCCTGCAGCCGCGGGTGGCGCGACACGAGCTGGTCACACAACTCCAGCCCGGTGACCGACGGCAGCCGCTGGTCCACCAGCACCAGGTCGAAGGCGCAGTCCCGCTGCAAGAGGCTCAAGGCCTCCAGCGCGGTCTCCGCCTCCTCCACCTGGCACGAGGGCTCGAGGAGCATCCGCAGGGACGCTCGGAAAGGCCGATAGTCATCGATGATGAGAAGTCTCATGTCCGCGGAGGGCCCCCCTCCCTGCAACCACGGTCAACGACGGCGGACGGTACTCCTGTGTCCCGCAGTGCGCCAGCGCCCCCGGCCGCAGTGCGAAGGGAAAGGTGCGCGGCTAGACCACCCGCGGCGGCCGGAGCGCGCGCTCGATGCCAGCGGTCGCCTCGTCGGGCGCCTGGAGGAACGCTGTGGCCTGGAACGGACCCTCGGTCTCCACCCGCACCTCGCAGCCATCGAGCCCCTCGCGCTGAAGGAACTCCCGCAGATGCTGGGCGTGGTGCAGGGCGATGGCCTGGGCGCGCATGCCTCGGAAGTCCCACGCGTAGGTCTTCATCCGCTCTCCCCTTGGCTGCGCACCCAGATGCGCTCGCGGCCGATGCGGTCCACCTCTTCGAAGCCGAGCCGCCGCAGGAGGTCATCTATCCGCTCGTCGAGCACGATGATCCGGTTCACCCGCCGGTCCCGCCCGAGGATGTGCTGAACCTGGAACGCGTGGTCCGCCACATGGAGCGGGATGTTCTTGCCCAGGTAGAAGTACCCGCCCGACCCCCAGAGCCCATCTCCGACGATGAGCAGCCCCGTCGCCTCAGGGTCCCGGCTGGCCTGCACCTGGGCGCGGAACTGGTCACCCCGCAGGTCCGGCGCAAAGAGCAGCGGCAAAAGGCCCACGAGGATGCTCGCGGTGACGGCGAGCCCCTGGAGTGCGCGCCCCCTCAGGCGGCGCAGGAGCCACACCCAGCCGGGCGCGCCCGCGAGCGCGAGCAGCACCACCGCCGGAAACACGAAGCGCGCTTCTTTGTGGGCGGTGGCGCTGATGGACAGGAGGTAGACCCCCGCGGCGAACGCCGGCCACCCCAGGCGCCGCTCTCGCCAGGTGGACAGGGCCACCCCCGGCCAGGACCAGAGGACGGACGCGGTCAGGAGCGCTGGCCCGTACCACCACCACGGCGCCTGCCCGAAGCGCCGCGCCGCCTCCCCGGAGACGACGTTGAAGCCGAGGTACTCGCGCATCGAATGGAAGGGGCTGCCCCAGGTGAGGTGGTCCAGAAGGCCGAGCCCCACCGCGACGAGGCCACCGCTCACGCACGTCCACAGCAGCGTGCGGTACCTGCGCGTGGCCAGGAGCCAGAGCAGCGCGCAGAGGACGAAGACCGCGGACCCGTAGCGGACCACCACCGAGAGCCCGAGCCACAGACCGGTGAAGGCGCCGTCCCACGAAGGGCGTTCGTCTCGTTCCAGCCGCTCTGCCGCGAGCAGCAGCAGGCTCGCGGAGAGCGCCTCGCCCAGGGTCCGGCCGGAGAAGAGCAAGACCGGCCCACAGGCGGCGACGAGCGCCACGGCCACCGCCGTCCACCCCCGCCCGGCCGAAGGCTCCAGGCGCCGCGCGAGGTAGCGCCAGGCGGCCCACACCGCGCCCGTGTGCAGGGCGAGCTGCGGCAGGGCGAGCACGGCCCGGTACACCCGCGGATGGTCGATGCCGAGCGCGTGCGAGATGTGGAGCAGCCAGGCGTAGAGCAGCGGCATCCCCCAGTTGCGCAGCCCCACCTCCCACTCCCAGGCGCGGATGCCGTAGCCGTGCACCCGGAGCCAGGCGGGCTCGAGGAACTGGAAGACCTCGTCGGGGTGCCACCTGCCGAGCTGCCACGCCGCGAAGACCACCGGCGCAGCGCCGAGCCCGGCGATGAGGAGCCAACGCCCGCGGTCGGTGGAGGATGCCAAGGCAGGCGCATGCTCACCTCGGGGCGCCGTGCACACAAGGAATACGGTCCGGCCACATGCCCGCACATGGCACCGCTGGCAGATCCGGTGGAAGCTAGGGGACCGTGAGCAACTACAAGCACTTCCGCGTCGCCCTGCTCTCCTCCGTTCTCTTTGTGGGCGCAGGTCCGGTGGCGCTCGCGCAGCCCAGCGGTACCTGTCCGCCGTTCACCGCCCGGAACACACGGCTGCTCGCGGAGGCGGCCCAGCGGGACGAGAAGCTGGCCAACCTGCTCGACTCGATGGGCCGCGCCTGCGCCACGCCCGGCGACCCGATGTGCGCGGAGGCGAAGGCCGCGTGCGTGCGTTGGCGGACCGAAGACGCGCAGCTGCCGCACGGGCACAGCGAGGCCCACCTGCGCTCTCAGATGGCGCTGCCCTGGTACGGCGAGCGCTTCAACCTCGCGTCGGATCTGGCCGCGGAGTCAGCGCACGCGCCGGTGGACTGCGAAGGCGCCGCGGGGTGGGCGGCCCTCTCCTCCGAGCGCCGGTCCGCGACGGAGCGGCACCGCCGGGTGGTGGGCGAATACGAGCGCTTCGAGCGGTGGGCGAAGCTCATGCAGGCGCGCTGCGCAGAGGGAGCGCCGGCCCCGGTCGCGCAGGCGCCGGGGGTGGTGACGCCCGCAGCGCCGGTGACGGCGCCGGTGACGGCGGTGGTGACGGCGGTGGACCGCGGCCCCAGCGAGGCGGAGAAGGAGCTCGCGGAGTTGCGGACGCAGGCGGCAACCCTGGACCGCGAGCTTCGCGAGGCAGAGCAGCGCGCGCAGGCGGCGAGGGCAGCCGAGACACAGGCCCGGGCAGAGGCGGAGCGGAGCGCGCAGGCGGCGGCGCAGGCAGACGCGAAGGGACGCGCGGAGGCGGAGCGGCGAGACCGGGAGCTGAAGCAGGCGCTGGCCCTGGCGACCGCGGAGCGGATGGCGCGGGAGCGGGCGGTGGCGCAGTCCAGGGAGCGCTCCGCAGAGGAGCGGCGGGACCTGGAGCGCGCGCTGGCGCAGGCCGAAGCGCGCACCCGGGCGGAGCGCGAGGCGCGCGAGCGCGACGTGAAGCGGGCAGATGCGCGCTGGCAGGACGAGCGTGAGGCCCGCGAGCGGGACGTGCAGCAGGCGGCGGCCCGGGCGAAGGACCAGGAGCGCGCCCACGACCGGGCGATGGAGTCCGCCGCAGAGCGGCTCGAGCGGGAGCGCGAGGAGCGCGAGGCCGCGCAGAGGCAGGCCCAGAGCGCCGAGGCTCGCGCCGAATCGGCAGAGGCGAAGGCGGAGCGGGAGCGCAAGGAGCGCGAACGGGCGCAGCAGGTCGCGGAGAGTGCGCAGGAGCGCGCGGACCGGGAGCGCAAGGAGCGAGAGGCCGCGCAGACGCAGGCCCGGAGCGCCCAAGATCGCGCCGAGACCGCGGAGGCGAAGGCGGAGCGCGAGCGCAAGGAGCGGGAGGCCGCGCAGAAGCAGGCGCTCCTCGCGCAGCGCAGCGCCGAGAGCGCGCAGGAGCGCGCGGACCGGGAGCGCAAGGAGCGGGAGGCCGCGCAGAAGCAGGCGCTCGTGGCGCAGC
>CAZQVZ010000031.1:0-18102 GCA_964596895.1 uncultured Myxococcaceae bacterium | reverse complement strand
AGAAGCAGGCCCAGCAGGCGCAGCACGCGGCGCAGAGCGCTCAGGATCGCGCCGAGACGGCGGAGGCCCAGGCGGAGCGAGCCCGCAAGGAGCGCGAGGCCGCGCAGAAGCAGACGCAGCTCGCCCAGCACAAGGCCGAGTCCGCTGAGCAGCGCGCCGAACGTGAGCGCAAGGAGCGGGAGCGGGCCCAGCAGCAGGCCCAGACCGCGCAGGAGCAGGCCGAACAGGAGCGCAAGGAGCGCGAGCTCGCGCAGAAGGCCGCCGCAGAGGAGCGCGAGGCGCGTGAGGAGGCGGCGGAGGCGGCCGCGGCGCGCGAGGAGCAGGCGAAGGCGGCGGCTGCAGCGGCGCTGGCGGCGCGCGAAGCCGCGGACGCCCGCGCGCAGAAGGAGCGCGAAGCGCGCGAGGACGAGCGGCGCGCGGCCGAGAAGAAGGCGGCGAAGGAGAAGAAGGCGCGGGAGGAGGCGGAGCGCAAGCGCGCGGCCCAGGCGAAGCTCGAGCAGGAGCAGCGCGAGGCGAAGGAGGCGGCCAGGCGCCGGCAGGAGGACGCCCGCCGCAAGGAGCTGGAGCGGCGCGCCCAGTTCGAGAAGCGGTCACGGGAGCGCGCAGAGTCGCTGGTCGCGGAGCGGCGCAAGGCGCAGGCGTCGCTCGCACGTGCGAAGGCCGAAGAGGTGGAGCGCTATGAGACCCGGCGCGCGAAGCTGACGAAGAAGGGCGGCTCCGACGAGGAGCTGGCGAAGCTCGCCACAGAGCACCGCGAGCGGCTGCAGGGCTTCGACCAGGCGCAGAAGGAGCTGGTGGAAGCGGAGCAGAAGGACGCGCTGGAGACGAAGCGGCTCAAGGAAGACGAGGCGCGCCGCCAGAAGGACGCCGAACGGGAGATCGCCGCGCTGAGCGAGTTCCGCCATCCGCGGGCGCGGTCGCGGGGCGCGTTCAGCCTCGGGGTGGGCGCAGGGATGAGCAGTGCGCCCTCCCCCACCATGGGCGGGGTCGCGCTGGGGCTGCGGCACGCCTTCTGGTTCGAGCCGCCGGCGGAAGGGCTCGCGTCCGGACTGGAGCTGCGCGCCAACGCCCAGGGCTTCGATGGCCGCTTCCTCGGTGACGCCGCAGCAGGACCGATGCAGCTGGCGCAGGGCGGCGGAGAGCTGCGCTTCTGGAAGAGCCGGCTGGGAGTGGGCGCAGCCCTGGACTACCGGATGCTGGCGCCGGATGTGGCAGGCGCGGATGCGATGGGCGCCCTGCGCGCAGGCCCCACCCTGTCCTTTGCGCTCGTGGACTCGCACCAGTCGCGGGTCATCATCGGAGGGCGCTGGCTGCCGCTCATCAACAGCGGCATGCGCGCCGGCGCTGCGGACCTGGAGCTCGGCTGGCGCTTCCTCTCCGCCGGCATCCAGGCGGGGACGCTGCCCCACCCCGACGCGCCGGACGACGTGGACCTCTACGTCGCCGGCACCGTGGGGGCGCGGCTGCGCTGGTGACGCGTAGAGGTCTCGGTAGGGCCCGAGGCCCTGCTATGACCTCCACATGTCCGACGTGATCGTGGTGGGTGCCGGGCACAACGGCCTCGTGGCCGCGGTGCTCCTGGCGCGCAAGGGGCTGAAGGTCACTGTGCTCGAGGAGCGCGGCGTGGTGGGCGGCGCGGCGCGAACCGAGTACCCGTTCAAGACGGCGCCGAAGCTCGGTGTCTCCAGCGGCGCCTATCTGCTGGGGCTGATGCCGCCGGAGCTGATGCAGACGCTGGGGCTGGAGCTGCCGCTGCTCCGCCGGGATCCCCACTACTTCCTGCCCACCACCACCGAGCGCTACCTGCTCTTCGGCTCCGACGAGGCCTCCTTGCGCCGGCAGTTCGTGGAGTTCTTCTCCGAAGACGACTGGCGCGCCAACGAGCGGATGAACGCAGAGCTCGCGCAGCTGAGGGAGGACCTCGCGCCGGCGTGGCTCTTGCCGCCTCTGTCGTTGGAGGAGACCGCGGCGCGCTTCATCCGCCCCGCCCTGCGCAAGGCCTTCGTGGACCTGTGCCGCGGCAGCGCGCGCGACTACCTCGAGCGCTTCGGCTTCAAGAGCGACCTGGTCAAGGCGATGTACGCGGTGACCGACGCGTTCAGCGGCCTCGACGGCGGCTACGACACGCCGGGCGTGGGACACAACCTGCTCGTCCACAACATGTGCCGGCTCCCGGGCGCCGGCGGCACCTGGATGATCGTCGAAGGCGGCATGGGCACCGTCACCCAGAAGCTCGCGGCCATGGCGCAGGCGGCCGGCGCAGAGCTCCGCGTCAACGCGAAGGTGGAGGGCGTGCTCGTCGAAGGCGGCGCAGCGAAGGGCGTGCGCCTGACCGGCGGCGAAGAGCTGCGCGCTTCTGCCGTGGTCAGCAACGCGGATCCCTTCCGCACCCTGTCGCTCCTGCCCGAGCAGGCGCTGCCGCAGGACTACGTACGCCGGGTGGACGGGATGCGCGCCAACGGCACCACCATGAAGGTGAACCTCTGCCTGGAGAAGCTGCCCACCTTCACCTGCCTGCCTCAGAACTCCGGCCAGTTCGGGCCCACCATCCACCTGCTCCCGGACGAAGACGTGGTGCTCGACGAACTGCAACGCGGCTACGCGGGCGTGCAGCGCGGTGAGCTCGCCGAGTTCCCGTCCATCGAGTGGTACATCCACACGACGGTGGATCCCTCGCTGCAGGATCCGGAGGGGCGCCACAACTCAGCGCTGTTCGTGGAGTGGGTGCCCTACCAGCCGAAGGGCTCCACCTGGGAGCAGGAGGAGGCGAAGTACGTGAAGCACCTGCTCTCCATCTGTGACCGCTTTGCGCCCGGGACCTCGTCGCTCGTCCGCGAAACCTTCACGCTGACCCCGCCGAAGATTGAGCAGCACTTCGGCATCACCCGCGGCCACATCCACCACGTGGACAACAAGCTCGCGTTCGCAGACCGGCTCCCCTACGAGACGCCGGTGCAGGGGTTGTGGTTCTGCAGCGCCGGCTGCCACCCGGCGGGCTCGGTCATCGGCGCGGCGGGACACAACGCGGCCCAGGCGGTGCTCTCCGCCATGAACGTCCGCTGACGCCGAGACGGGCTCGCCCGCCTGCCCAGAATGCGCGCGCGGTGAGCGGTGTTGAACGGGCGGCATGGGGATTCGTCTGGGGGACATCTTGCGCGCGGGCGCACTCGCGCTCGTTGGGCTGCTCGCCGTGGCCGCGTGCGACGGGATGTCTGAAGACGAATTGCAGCGCGCGCTCGAGGGGGCCGAGAGCGACGGCGTGGTGGCCATGCCGGTCGCTTCCGTGAGCCCGGAGTGCGAGGCGCTCGCCGCGCTGCCTGCCCAGCAAGGGGACCTCGCAGGGCTCCTCCAGAGCGCGCGGGTGAGCGCGAATGGCAGCGGAGACTTCGTCCCGCCGTCTGCGGACCAGCTCGCGAGCTTTCAGCGCGCGTTCGAGGCGCTGCTGCGGGATGGCCCCTCCGCGCAGGCCGTGCAGGCCCTGACCGACGTCGGCTTCGAGGTCCGAGGCTTCGCCGACGACCCGACCAATACCTTCTGGATCGTCGTGGAGGACAAGGCACCGGAGCGCGGTGGCGGGACCTTCGTCGTCAACCCGGCGCCTTCGCGCGAGGCCTGGCTGGAGGTGCCGCATCCGGGCTCCGACATCGGGACGCTCGAGCAGGGCGCGCAGCAGGTGGTGCAGTTGGGCGCGCGGGCGCTGCTCATCAGTGGCGCCAACCGCTGCGCCGCCGCGGCGCCGGCCGGCTGCGACGGGACCACCGCCAGGTGTGACGGCGTCCTGCGCGCCTCGGACGCTGCACACTCCGAGCAGAGCTACTTCATGGCCGCCCACCGCGCGCTTCGGAGTGTCTCGCCCAACGGGCTCGCGGTGAATCTGCACGGAATGGAGAGTTCGGGCGCAGAGGCCGCCGTCGTGAGCGATGGCACCCGGCGCGAGAACCCTGCCGCCGCCGCCAACGCGCTGCGCGACGCCCTGAACCAGCGGCTCACCGGTGAGCGGCGGGCGTTCAGCTGCAACGACCCTGCTGACACCGGCTACCGGGAGCTGTGCGGAACGACGAACGTGCAGGGCCGGTACGACAATGGCTCGCCCAACGCGTGCAACGCGCCGGCGACGTCCTCCACCGGCCGCTTCATCCACCTCGAGCAGGACAGCAACCTGCGCGGGGGTGACGTGGCTTTGGTGACCCAGGCGCTCGGAGACATCACCCCTTGCGACCCCGGCGGCCAGGGCGGGCTCGGCTGCACCGCGCCTACGCCGCTCTGCCAATAGGGGAGGGCTACTTCGTGGACTGGCTCCGGCCACACGAGCGGCCCGGTTCGCTCGGGGGCGGTAGGGCACGTGCTGCAATTCATGGCCGTCGATCTCGAAGCCAGGGCACGGCGGCCTCCGTGAGACGCCCGCCTCGGCAGCCGCCGGATCCCGCACCCGCCCCGAAGTACGACCACGTCAGATGGGTGTCCGGGTCGAGCCGACCTTGGAGGCTGGGCCTACGCGTGTCCTCGCACTTCCAGAATGGAAGTGACCGCATGAACGCCGGGCCGAAGGCGAGCTCCGCTTCGTAGATGACCTCCTCGAAGTCGGCGACGGACGCGTGACCCACGCGGGACTGCCCCCAAAGTCGCCCGAACAACGGTCACTTCCATTCCGGAAGTGCGGGCAGTGGGCCCCGCTTCCGCGCAATGCGAGCGGCGCTCCCGGTGTGCCTCCTCCTCCCAGGTAGCTGACGCGGTGGCGGCCGAGTTGCACAGGGCCGTGACCCAGGGCCCGCGTCGTTGGCCAACGACTGCACCCTCCCTGCGCTCGTCGTCCGGGAGCAGCGCGGAGGTGAACCCGCACGGTGGACCGACGACTGCCCCATGCGCCTCTCGGTAGACACCCCAGACCAGCGCGGAGCCTGGGCGTACCTCTCAACCCATTGGTACCCGGTCTTCGGCGCGATACCGAAGGCGCGGCAGAGGCTCCCGAACGAGTCTTCTTCTTTCCGGCCTCAACGACGACCCACGAAGCGCGCTGTGTAGAACTACCCACCCGGCGGCCCTGGCCTTGCCGCGCTGCGTGATGCCCGGTTCGCTACGCGACGTTGCGGCGGTCCTCTTGCACCCGGGGCACTTCGGTCGGGAGCCAGGAATGCCTACCAGCATCGCGGGCCATGACCTCACTCGCGACGATCACCCTCTTCCCACCCCACTCGCTCGACACGTCGATCCTCGCGGCGGTGCTCGTGGGCGTGGTCATCCTCGCGCTGCTCACGGAGACGTGGGGCTGGACGTTCGTGGGCCTCGTGGTGCCGGGGTACCTCGCATCCGTCTTCGTCATCCACCCCGAGGCGGGGCTGACCGTGGCGGTGGAGGCGGTGCTCACCTACCTCCTGGCGCTCGCGCTCTCCAGAGGTGTCGCCGCGACAGGCGCCTGGAGCGAGTTCTTCGGACGAGAGCGCTTCTTCCTGATCGTCATCTGCAGCGTGCTGGTGCGTGCGCTCTCCGAAGTGGTGCTGCTCCCGCGCATCGGCGTGGCGCTGGACGAATCCTTCGGCACCACGTTCGCGGTGGACCGCTCGCTCCACTCCATCGGCCTGGTGCTGGTGCCCCTGACCGCGAACGCCTTCTGGAAGATCGGCCTGGGTCGAGGCGCCCTGCAGGTCGGCGTCCCGGTGGCGGTCACCTTCGCGATCCTCCACTTCGTCCTGCTGCCGTACACCAACCTCTCCTTCAGCAGCCTGGAGCTCACCTACGAAGACGTCGCGCAGCGGTTCCTGGCGTCTCCCAAGGCGTACATCATCCTGCTGACCACCGCGCTGCTCGCCGCGCGCTTCAACCTCCGCTACGGCTGGGACTTCAACGGCATCCTCGTCGCTGCCCTGGTGGCGCTGACCTGGCTTGGGCCCTTGAAGCTGGTGGCCACGCTCGGCGAGGTGCTGGTGTTGGTCGCCGCCACGCGCGCGCTGCTGATGCTGCCGGGGCTGGGCACGCTGAACCTCGAAGGGCCGCGCAAGACGGTGCTCGTCTTCGCCCTGGGCTTCCTCATCAAGTTCATCGTGGGCTGGACCCTGGGCGGGAAGATCCCCGGCCTCAAGGTGACGGACCTCTTCGGCTTCGGCTACCTGGTGCCGACGCTGCTGGCGGTGAAGATCCTCCAGAAGCAGCTCACCGCGCGCGTCATCCTGCCCACCGTCCACACCTCGCTCGCGGGGGTGATCCTCGGCAGCCTGATTGGCTTCCCGCTCTCCCTGCTCGAGCCGCGGGAGGCGACCGCCTCCTCGGGGGTCGAGCGCGCGGTCCCGCACTCCCTGGGCCTCACCGACACGTCGCTCGGCGTGATGGCGCACGCCCGGGCCACCGCGCGCGAAGCCGAGGACAGCCGCAACCGCCTGTGGCCGCGGCGCAAGCACGCGCGCATGTACCACCGGGTCTGGGAGACCGCCGGGAGCTGGCTGCGCACCGGCGACTCCGAGGACCTGGCGACCCTCCGCGAGCAGGCCTGGGAGCTGAACGTCGAGCTGGTCGGGATCGATCAAGACCTGCCCGGTCCGCGCCGCTACGCGCTGCTGGAGCGGCCGCTCTCCGAAGAGGGCTTCCGCGGGCTCGGGATGGCGGTGCTGAACGGCGGCGCGAAGGGGCCGGTGTTGGAGGTTCCACGTCCCATCACCGAAGCGCCCTCTGCGGAGGCCGCGCACGCGCTCTGCGCCCGGGTGGACTGCAAGGCGATCATCGTGGGCGGCGTGGACACCGGGACGCCCGAGGGTGACCCGCTGGCGCAGGACGACTCGCCCCTGTGGGCGGCGCACCGCGCGCTCGATGACGAGCTGCGGGTGCTCGTGCGCGCGGACCCCTCCATCTCTCGCGGTGAGGCCATCTTCCACGCGCGCGCCGAAGACCTCGCGGCCCTGCAGGCGCTGTGGCCGGGCGCCCACCCTGACCCCTCGCCCGCGCACGACGTGGAGGTGACGGGCGGCGGCGCCCGGGTGGCCACCCTGCGCGCGCACCCGGATGACCTGCGCGAACTGGTTGCGCCCGCCGTCGCGGATGGCGACGCGGCTGTCCCCGTGCTCTCCACGCCCGCCCTCTTCTCGCGGCTGTTGTCCTTCGGCGAAGACCCGCACCTCACCGCGCGCGAGCTGTGGCCCGAAGAGCTGGTGGTGCTCGAGCGACAGGTGGCGGGGGTGCTGCTCGGCACGCACGAGGCCGGCGGCGCAGACCTCCCCGCGCGCGAGGCGTGGGCGCAGAAGATGGCGTCGCTCCTGAACCTCGAGGTGCACCGCCTCGCCGAATGCCCGGCCGGCACCGAAGCCCCGACCGAAGCCCAGCCCGGAGCCCCACACCCAAAGACTTCCCGCTGCTGGCTCGTCGCGGCCAAAGAAGAGGACGGCGCACGACTGGGCGCGGTGGCGGTGCTCTCGTCGCACGGCGCGCCGCTCGCGTTCGCGGTGCCTTCGCCGGGCAAGGAGCGTGGCACCGCTGCGCTGGCCTCGGAGCTGTGGCGGCGGGAGGGCGCGCGCGCGCTGCTCTTCGGCGCCCCCGGCGCCACCCACATGGACGCGCAGCGCACGGCGTTCCAGGCGCTCCACCAGGCGGTGAGCCGCGCGGTGCCGGAGGGCGGGCTGGTGGCGCAGGTGCGCGGCTTCGCCCGGCGTGCAGGCACGCGCGAGGACCTCCTGGTCACGCTCGACGTCCCGGTCTTCGGAGAGGCCGCGCGCCCGGCGTCCCTCGAGCGGCTGTGGGCGCAGGACGCGCCGCTGCACTGGCTCGCGGACAAGGTGCGCTACCACGACGCGGCGCCAGAGCTGGTCGGGCTCTCCAGCCCCACGCCGCAGCGCGCGTGGCAGCGGGCACGCGGCGGGCCGGACCACGCCACCTTGTGGTTCTCGGCGGAGGCGCGCGGCGCCTGGGTGGCATCTCGCGCGCTGGAGGAGGCGCTGGTGAGCGCCCAGCTCGCCACCCTGCCGCTGCCCGAAGCCGACCCGCGCGCCCGGCTCTTCGAAGGGCTGCGCGCCCCGAAGCGGCCTGCGCCGAAGGCCGTGGCCCACAGGCTGGACCGCCGGTTCGGCGCGCTGCAGGCCTCTTTGACCCGGCTGTTGCGCCAGCGCGGCGTGCACGACCTGCGCGCGGTGGGAGAGCACCTGCACGCCTTCCAGAGCGTGGAGCACCGCCAGCCCTACCTGCTCGTGGAGACGCGGGAGGGCCGGCGGGTGATGCGGGGCCTGTGGTTCGTTCAGCAGGAGCCGTCTTCGCAGGCGCCCGTCGTCATCGACGCTGGAGACGAGGACGCGGCGCGGAAGCTCGACGAGGCGCTCTGGCGGCGGGCGCCGGTGGTGGTGCGCGGTGAGTGGGAGGGCGGGGGGCGATGAGGCGACCCAGATGGCTACCTGCGCTCGGCCTTCTGGCGAGCGTGGCGTTGGTGTGGTCGGTGACGGCCGGCGTGCTCTGGCAGGCGGACGCGGCCGCGGCGCTGCTGGATGAGAAGTACTCAGGCGCCGAGCGGCTCATCTTCTACCGGGTGGAGCCGGGGGGCGTGCTGCGGCTGCAGGTCCCCGCCGGGGCGGAGGCGCTGCGCGTGGTCAGCCACCTGGTCATCCCCGGTGACGCGCCGTGGTCTGCTGACCGCCAGCATCTGTACGGGCTCGGCCTGCGGCTCTCCACCGAAGAGGGCGGGCTGCTCGCCGAAGGGCCGCTGTTCACGCGCACCCGGCAGAGCAAGGCCGAGCAGTGGGGCCAGACCTGGCTGAAGGAGGCCGCCTTCTCCGCCGACGCGAAGACGCAGCTCGGCGACGAGCGCGAGTTCATCCTCAAGCTGCCGGACGGGCACCGCGAGTCGCAGACCCACGTGGAGGTGCGCTACCCGGGGACTGAAGGGGCGGTGCTGCTGCGCGTCTACGCCCGCTTCGACCGGCGCCGCTCCGCGCTCCAGCTCCGCGAGGCCACGCGCCTTCGCAACGCGGACGCGCGCGCGCAGCGGGCCACCTTCCTGTGGTGGGACAAGCTCGACGACGAGGCGCGGCAGCGGCTGCTCGACGAGACCTGGGAGCGGCTGGACCCGCGCGGAGATCCGGGCGCGGAGTTCGCCACCGAGCCGGTGTACCGCACGGACTTCCGCCTCTCCTACGCGGACGTGGAGGACCCGGAGAAGGAGCGGCTCGGCGAGGGGCGCGCGGTGGCGCTCAACGTGATGGGACCTGCGCGGCTGGACGTGTGGCTGTGGAAGGAGGCGTCTTTGGACCGCACCCCGCCCGGGCCGGTGGCGGTGTCCACCCTGTCCTTGCACGGCGTGGAGCAGCGCTGGGAGGTCCCGGTGCCCACGGGCGAGCCGGCGCGGCACTCGCTGGAGATCCCCGCGGGCGTGCACACCCTCACCCTGCAGAACGCGGGCGCCGTGGACCTCCGCTTCACGGTCCATGGCCCCAGGTGGGCGCAGCTCGGCGCCGCGGAGCACCACGTCGCGGAGAGCGGGAGTCAAGGGCCCGCGCTGCCCTGGCTGCCGGACCTGCGCCGGACCGACGGCTACGCCGCAGGCCCCGGGTGCGACGCGCTGGAGCTGGAGCTGCCTGAAGACGCGGACGAGCTCGCGCGGCTGCTGCGCCTGGACGCGCGCCTGCTCGCGCCCAACCGAGCCGAGGTCGCGGCCCCCGCCGGCGCAGAGGCGCCCACCGTGTTCGTGGAGCTGCTCGATGCGCGCGGCCAGCAGGTGGGTGAGGCGGCGTTCGGAGTGGAGGCGGCGGCGGTGGCGGCGGCAGCCGAAGACCCCTTCGAGTCCGCGGTGGGGCCCCCGCGCGCGGGGGAGGAAGTGCCCTGCGCCGGCGCGCCCGTGGACCTCACCGCGGCCGGCACCGTGGAGTTGAACGCGCGTCCCCTGCCGTTGGGCCAGCCGCTCTCGGCGCGCCTGTTCGCGCCACCCACCGCGCGCACGCTGCGAATCCGCGCCAGCGCGCCCGCGCTCCTCTCGCTGTACGCGTATCTGCCCACGCCGAAGGGCGCGCAGCTCGAGCCGCCCTATGCGGGCCACGCGTCCGACGCCACCCGGTGGCGGAACGCGCCGTACCAGCAGTCCTTGTGGCACGCGCTCCGGCCCCAAAACCACCGCGCGCTCTCGGAGCTGGGCGCGGCGCTCACGCTCATCTCGCAGGTCCGGCTCGACCGCCGGGGGCCCTCGGAGCCCACCTATCCTTCGGGAACGCCGGTCACCCTCTATCCGGCCGGCGCACCGATGAGCCGGGAGATGCTCGAGCCGGAGCTCGCGCACGGCGAAGACGAGCGGCCAGGAGATCCGCTGCGCGGCGTCTTCACCCGCCTGCATCCGAACCGCGCGGTGCGCATCCGGTTCGAGGGCCGCACGCCCCAGCGGCCGGAGCTGCGGCTGGACGCAGACGACCTCGCGGCGCTCGGCGGCGACGTGCGGGTGCTCGTGGACGGCAAGCAGGTGAAGCGGCTGAAGCTGCGCAGCGCGCGGATGCGGGCGCTGCTCCCGCCGGTGCGGCCGGGGGTCCGGGAGCTGGTGGTGGAGACCCAGGCGCCCGGCGTCACCGCGACCTTGAACCGCGCGCCGGCGCCGGACGCGCGCACCCAGGCCCTGCGGATGCGCAACGTCTATCGGGTGGGGGATGGGCTGCGCGTGGCGGTCCGGAAGAAGGGGCCGGGGGCAACCACGCTCAACATCGTCGTCTACACCCAGGATCCCCAGCCTTCGCTGGGCGCGGCGCTGAAGGTCACCATCGACCGGGGCAAGCCGAAGCGCGCCACCGGCGTGCTGGTGCCGTCGCTCACCCGCGGCGTGCGCCACCTGCCCTTCTCGTCTTCGGACAAGCCGGAGGCCACCATGACCGGCGCGCACAAGGGTCGCTGGTTCGCGCGGACCGTGCCGGTGACCCTGGGTGAGGACCTCGCGCCGGGCGTGCACTGGGTGGAGGTGCGGCCACACCGGTTCGAAGGCCCGTTGTGGGCGCGCTTCTTCGTCTACGACGGCGAGTCCACGCCCGAGCCGCCAAAGCGCTGGAGCCGTCCCGGCTGGGACGCGGAGGACGCGCCATGAAGAAGACGCTGGCGCTCGCATGGACTCTGGCGGCCGTGGGCCTCGGAGGCACGGCGCGCGCGGAGGACGGCTGCATGCTCCCCCCTGGCTTCAAGACGCTCTGGCCTTCGTCGGACGAGGTGCAGTTCCAGCCGACGACGCTGGAGGAGCGCGTGGCGTTCCGGGCGCTCTTGCCACCGTTGATCGACGCGGCGCGGAAGGGCCACCCGCTGCCAGCGCGGCTGGTGAAGGACGCGGCGAAGGTCGGGTTCGAGCTCGAGGAGTGGCAGCACGAAGGCGAGCGCTTCTGGGCGCTGCGGGAGCGGCGCGACGCCCACCGCGGCGCCGGCGCGTACCTCCTCCGGGTGGGACCTGCCCAGGAGCTCGCCGTGCAGGCGCCGCACGCGTACTACGACCTCGGCACCGGCGCCCTGGGCGCGCGGCTGTTCGTCTGCGCGCCGGAGGGCAGAAGGCCGCGGGCCTTCCTCACCAACACCGCGCACCGCTTCAAGGGTCAGCCAGGGGAGCGGCGCGAAGATCCGCAGCACCTCGCGGACGTGGCGCACAACCCGGACCACCTCTTCCAGACGGTGACGGACGGGCTCGCGAGGGCCGTGCCGGACCTCCGCGTGGTGCAGCTCCACGGCTTCGGTGGCAAGGGCGCGGAGCGGGAGCAACTGGCGGCCGTCATCAGCGGCGGCAACCGCGCGCCGGCGCCGTGGCTTCGCAAGGTGCACACCCGGCTGGGCGGGGTCTTCGGAGAGGGCGTGCGGCTCTTCCCCGACGAGACGGAGCTGCTGGGGGCGACCCGCAACGCCCAGGGGCGGCTTCTGGCGCTGCACCCGAACACGCGCTTCGTGCACGTGGAGCTCTCGCCGGAGGTCCGGCGCGCGCTCAAGGCCCCGGACCGCCTGCGCGCGCTGGCGGAGGCGCTGTTCGACCCCGACGAAGGTGACGAGAAGGAGGAGGCGGACAGATGAGGTGGGGCTGGGGGAGGCAGGGGACCATCGTCCGGCTGGGGCTGGGGTTGGGGCTCGCCGTTGCGCTGGGCGCGTGGGGCGCCGCACCCGCCTGGGCGCAGACGCCTACCGGCGTGACCTGGACGGCGGTGCCGGTGCGCGCGCCCGTCTCGCTGGACGCCGTGTCCGCGCTGCCGCCCTACGTCTTTGGGAATGTGCCCGAGGTGCGCGGCGAGGTGGAGGTGGGCCCGTCGAAGGGCGCCGCGTTCTGGCTCACCGGGCTGGAGGTGGTGCAGCTGCGCGCGGACCCGGGCTCTTTGCGGTTCCACCGGCTCACCGGCGGCAGCGCCTCCACCGACGCGTGGCTGCGCGTGGAGGAGCCGGGCCTCCCGGTGCGAAGCGGCGTCTGGTACCTCGCCGAGCCGGTGGGCGCAGGCAGCATCTGGGTGGTCACCGCGGTGCGGCCCACGAAGCTGTGGGTGGAGCGGCCCGCAGTCTCCGACGACCCGCACATGGCCGAAGCCCTGCGGCGCGAGGTCCTGCTCTGGGTGGATGGCCAGGCGCCCATGCCCGCGCTCCCCTTCCACGCGGAGGTCCGCCACGCGCTGCAGTGGCAGGCGGAGCTCGGCGAGGCGCTGGTGCGAGGGGTGCCCGGCAAGGACCCGCTGCACGACGCGGTGCGCGCCTGGCGAAAGGCCTCTGCGCTGCGTGCGCTGTGGACGGTGCAGCCCTTGAGCGGCCAGGGCCTGCGCACGCAGTGGCACGGGCTGCCGGGCGAAGACGTGGACTTCGACGGGTTCATCCGCCCCTTCGTCCGCGTCGCCTCTGAAGGCGTGAGGGAGCTGGAGGTGGAGGGCCCGGGCGTGCTGGCGCTGGAGGCGCGGGCAGTGTCCTCCGAAGGCGCGGTGAGGCCGGAGCCGGTGGTGGAGGTGACGACGCTGGAGGGCGAGGTCCTGGGCGCGGTGATGCCGCCGGTGAAGGGCGCGCGCCTGGGTGAGGACGAAGCGGTGCCCGCCACGCGCGAGGTGCGGACGCTGCCTTCGGGTGAGGTCGTCGGCATCGAGGAGTCGGTGCGGCTCGCGCTGGCGCCGGGGAAGCAGACGCTCAGGCTGCGCTGGCACGGCGGGACGGTGCTCCTGCGCGTGCGGTCGGTGATGCGCCGGCCGCTCTTCACCGAGCAGCTCCGCGGGGTGACGGACTGGCCGGACTGGGCGCAGAAGGCGCACGTGGCGGCGGCGAAGAGCGCGCAGCCGTCCGCGACGCTGCTGCAAGACCTGCTCGCCCGGCTGGAGCAGGCCGCCTCCGCGGGCACCTCCGGCTGGACGCCGAGGTCGCAGGTGCCGGTGTCCCCCGGGTCCTCGCGGGTGGACGGTCTTTCTCCGGAGCTGCGCGCGTTCGCGTTGTTGGAGGCCGCGGAGGGAGCGCACGGCGCGCGGGAGAAGCAGCGGCTGGCGCTGGAGGCGAAGGCGGCGTTGGAGGACGGCTGGGCGGACAAACATTCCCTGCTCGCGTGGTCCTTGAGGTTGAGGTGCGCGCGGCTGCTCGTGCACAGTGACCTGGAGGCGCAGGCGCGCGCGTTCTTGCGCGCGCCGGGAGAGCTGCCGGCGTCGGGCACGCTGCTCGCGGAGGCGGCGGACGTGTTGCTGCAGCTGAGCGGCAGCGGCGCCTGGCGCAGCCGGGCCCTGGGCGCGCTGGAGCTCGCGCACCGCCAGGAGCCGCTGTCCCTGGACATCGCGCGGCGCTACCGCAGCGCGTTCTACCGGCAGGGCCGCTGGGCCACGGTGACGCCGGAGCCGCCAGATGAGCGGCCGCGCCCCTTGCCTGCGCGGTGGTTGGATCTCGTCGCGCTCGAGGACGACGACGCGCCCGGCAACGGCGCCCACTTCGCGCTCGAGCCCGGCATGGCGGTGCGCCTCCCCGGCAGCGGCGGCCCGGACGTGGCGAGGATTCTGCGCGCGTTCGTGGTGACACCAAGCGCAGAAGGCGAAGCGCCGCCGGTGCTGCACGTGGACAGGCTTCGCATCTCGCTGATGCCGCTCTCGCCGGTGGAGCCGGTGGAGGTGGCGCTGCCGCAGGGTGAACACGTGGTGCGGCTGGAGGCCAGGGCCGGCACCCGCGCCTGGCTGTCCATTGGCCCTTCGCACGCGGGCACGGGCGCATGGGAAGAGGTCGCCTATCTGCGCCAGCACTATCCGGCGCGCACGCGGGGGCGGTCCCTGCAGTTCCCGGTGCCGGACGCAGAGGTGCCGGGCCCGGTGCGGCTGCAGTTGCGCGCGCCGCCGCGGCAGGACGGCAAGCCCGTGGGCCTGTGGATTCGCACCGACGTGGGCCAGCCGCGCCGCGCGGTGCTCTTCCCCGGCTCTCCCAGCGCGCGACACCTGGCAGTGGATGAGCGGCCGGGTCCGGGAGGCTCGGCGGCGCAGCTGGTGCTGCACCTGCCCGCGCACGCGCGCGAGGTGTGGCTCGAGCCGGATGAGCCGGACGCGCGGCTGTTCGTCAGCGTCGCGGTGCGCAGGCCGCCCAGGAGCGCCGAGGAGCTGCTCGCGTCCCGGACGCGGGAGCCGCCCCCTGCCGACGAGGCGATGGTCACGCGCCTTCTGGAGCTGTCGCGCACGCTGCAGGGGACCCACGAAGGCGCAGCCGCGCTGTTGGAGCGGGCGGAGCTCCTGCTCGACGCCGGCGAGGAGGCGTGGGCGCGTGATGATCTGGTGCGCGCGCTCTCGCGTCAGAACCGGCTCACCGGGGACGAGGCCGAAAGGCTCGCCGCGCTGCTCGACCGCGTGGAGGCGGCGCCGCAGGACACCGGGCGGTTCGTGACGCCGGTGAGCGGGCCGGTGCTGCTGTTCCCCGGCTCGCCCGCGCTGCAGGCCACGGATGAAGAGCGGGGGCAGGTGGCGAAGCGCGTGCGCGGCAAGACGCCCGAGGAGGCGTTGGCCGCGCTGGGTCAGGGGCAGTCGCCTTTGGAGCGCTACGTGCGCGCCCGGCTGTACGCGGCGCAGATGGCGCCAGAGAAGGCGGCGCTGGAGCTGTTGCGGCTGTACCGCGACGGGGAGCCCTTGCCTGTGGGCATGGAGGCGCTGTGGGCGCTGGAGCGGGTGCAGACCCTGCCGTCGGCGTGGTCGGACTGGGGCGCGCCCATGGGGGTGGCGCTGACGTCCCGGCTGGAGGCGACGTTGGACCTGCCGTCGGTGCGAAGGGTGCGCCATGCGGCGCGGCGCTTCGCGCGCTGGGAGCGGCTGCGGGACGCGGATGCACACGTGGGGTCCCTGGACCTCCTGCTGGACGCGAAGAGCGAGCCGCACGAGCAGCTCTTCCTCGCCCTTCACGCGCCGCCATGGCCGTTGGCCGGCACGCGGGTGATGCGGCCCGGGCACGCGGCGGTGCTGTCGTTGGCGGCGCCGGAGGAAGGTGAGGTCGGCGCAGAGGCGGTGTGCCAGGCGGTGCGGGCGGATGTCCGGCCGCGCGGGAAGGTCTGCCGCTTCGCCCTGCGCGTGGACAACCGGATCGTCGCGCGGAGAGCGGCGAAGGTTGGCGAGGTGGTGAGGCTGTCCGCGCAGCTTCCGCCCGGCAGCCCGCACCAGCTCGAGCTGGACTTCGACGCGGCGGCGGGCACGTCCGCGGTGGCGCGGTTCGTGGCGGGCCAGCGCGCGCTCGAGGCGCAGGCGCCCATGCCCGTCCTGCGCGCGCGGCCGGGCGTTCCGGTGGAGCTGTCGGTGCTCGGGCCCACTGCGGTGCGGCTCGAGGCGCGGGCGTTCGCGCAGGAGGGCGTCCTGACCGTGACCGACGGCGAAGGTCGCACCCCGCGCGTGCTCACGCTCTCCGGGGAGCAGGACGCGAAGGTGCACGGCGCGCCGTTCAAGGTGGGCCCCGCGCAGGAGGCGTGGCTGCTCTTGCCGGACGAGGGGCCGCACCGGCTGCAGTTCGTGGCGGACGGCGGCGAGGCGCTGGTGCGGGTGGGCCTGGGCGGGACGCGCAAGCCCTCTGCCCTGCGGGCCGAGTGGTGGACGCGGGCGCCCACCGCGCTCGAGCCCTTGCCCTGGCCGGAGCTGCCGGAGTCCCTGGCGCTGTTGCCGTCGGGGAGCGCCCCGGCGAATGAGCCCGGGTGCGGGACCTGGAGCGCAGGTCTGGGGCTGCGCGGGGAGTACCTGGACGAGGGCGAACTGGACCGGCCCCTGGAGGGGCGGCTGCAAGCGGGCGGCGCGTTCCGCTGCGAGCTGTCCGCGCGGCGCGCGTGGCTCTACCTCTCACCGGAGGTGCGGCACTCGCTGGATAGGAGCCCCGCGTTCGGCGGCACCGCGGGCGTGCACGTGCGGGGGTTGCCGTGGAAGCTGCGCGGCACCGCGTTCGGGAGCGTGTTCGCGCAGAGCCTGGGCGCAGGGCTGCGGTATTCGGCGCGGCTGCGCGGCTCGGTGGACAGGTGGATTGGGCTCACCCCGGACCTGGGGCTCATCCCCGGCGTGCGCGTGACGGTGGAGCACCTGGGCGGCGGCGTGAGCACCGGCGCCTCCGCGCTCGCGTACGACCGCAGCGTGTACTGGCGCTACGGCGAGCAGCACCCCGTTCGTCCCAGCCCGCGGCTGTCTCTGCGCTGGCAGCCGCTGCAAGACGGGGTGGGCATGCTCAGCACCTGGGCGGTGACGAACCCGGAGCTGGTGACCCTGGACCACGCGTCCGCCCGCGCCATGTGGACGGCCCTGATGCCGTTCTATCCGAACGCGCGCGGGAGCCTCGCGTACGAGGCCTCGTACCGGCTGGCGGACGCGCACAGGCCCCTTGCGTACCTGCGCCATGGCCCGCGCGCGCGGTTGGACGTGGGCTTCTGGCGCGGGTCCACCGGGCGCCTGATGCTCTACGCCGAAGACGCCCTGTGGTTCGGGACGCCGCAGGGCATCCAGAACACGCTCACGTTCGGCGTGCGCTGGGACTTCACCCGCGGCCGCGGCCTGCGCGACTTCATGCCGTTCGAGGAGGAGCTCGAAGAGCTGGTGGGCGGCGCGCCGTAGTCAGCTCCCGCGCGCCCAGCCCTGCTCCTTCAAGAGCGCCTCCACGCGGCCGCGTACGTCTTCGCGGATCTGCCGGACCGCGTCCCCGCCCTGCCCCTTCGGGTCTGCCAACGCCCAGTCGATGATCTTCAGCCCCGGCACGAATGGGCACTTCTCCCCGCAGCCCAGGGTGACCAGCAGGGCCGCGCCGCGGGCGACTTCTTCAGTCAAGAGCTGCGGCTTCGCGCCGGAGAGGTCGTAGCCCACCTCCGCCATGGCCTCCTTCACCTCCGGGTGAACGCGCTCGGCGGGTTCGGTACCGGCGGCGACGGCCTCTGCCACGTCCGGAGCCACCAGCCGGTTGAAGAACGCGGTGGCCATCTGCGAACGGCCCGCGCTGTGGACGCAGGCGAAGACCACGCGCTTCTTCATCGGATCATCCCTTCGGTGGAGGTGACCTTCTTCGGCAACACCGGCTCGCCGGCGCCGGGGAAGAGCCGCTTCTTCAGCCACAAGGAGACGTAGACGAGCGCGATGAGCGCCGGCACCTCGATGAGCGGGCCCACTACGCCGGCCAACGCCTCACCGGAGGAGATGCCGAACACGCCAATGGCCACCGCGATGGCCAACTCGAAGTTGTTCCCGGCGGCGGTGAAGGAGACCGACGCGGTCTCTTCGTAGGTGAACCCGAGCCTCTTCGAGAGGAAGAACGAGAGCCCGAACATCACGACGAAGTACAGCATCAGGGGGATGCTGATGCGGACCACGTCCATGGGCAGCCGGGTGATCTTGTCCCCCTGCATCGCGAACATGAGGACGATGGTGTAGAGCAGCCCCAGCAGCGCCGTGGGCCCCAGGCGCGGCAGGAGCTTCTGTTCGTACCAGTCCTCCCCCTTCGCGCGGACCAGCAGGAGCCTCGTCAGGTAGCCCGCCGCCAGCGGCACGCCGAGGAAGATGAGGACGCTCTTCGCGATGGCCCACATCGAGATCTCGAACGCGGTGCCCGGCAAACCCAGCCACGTCGGGACGGCGGTGATGAACAGCCAGCCGAGGAACGAATACAGAAGGATCTGGAAGAGGCTGTTGATGGCCACCAGCACCGCAGCCAATTCATTGCTCCCCTTCGCCAGCATGTTCCACAGCAGCACCATGGCGATGC
>CAZQVZ010000030.1:0-24791 GCA_964596895.1 uncultured Myxococcaceae bacterium | reverse complement strand
CATCACCCGCGTCACCGGCACGCCCTTCTACCTGGTGGGCGAGACCTTCACCGGCGCCGACGGCCGCGGGCTCATCGCCGAATACATCTCGCCGGACGAGCTCCACGGGCAGTTCGACTTCCCTCTGTACTGGCCGGTGCTGGACGCGTTCGCTCGCGGCGGCAGCCTGAAGCAGGTGGATGACGCCATCCTCGAGAACGAAGCCTTCTACGACCCGTTCGCGCTCAACTCGCCGTTCCTCGGCAACCACGACGTCGCCCGCTTCATCTCCATCGCCGCGGGGCAGATCGAAGGGAACGCCGAAGCCCAGGCGTGGGGGCCCAACAAGCCGCCCCCTGCGGTGGACGCAGACGCGCCCTTCCGCAAGCTGCGCGACGGGCTCACCTTCATCCTCACGCTCCCCGGCGTCCCGCTCCTCTACTACGGCGACGAGCTCGGCCTGCCGGGCGCGGGCGACCCCGACAACCGCCGGATGATGAAGTGGGGAAGCGAGCTCTCCGCGCGCGAAGCGGCCCTGCTCGAGCATGTCCGCAAGGTGGGGCAGGCCAGGCGGGACCTGCGCCCCCTGCGCTTCGGGGCGCGCTACTCGCTCACCGCCACCCAGGACACGCTCGTCTACCAGCGGGACGACGCAGCGTCGGCGCAGGGCGCCCTGGTGACCGTGCACCGCGGCGGGAGCGAGTTGCCCCTGAACCTGCCCCTGCGCGGACACCTCTCGCGGGCGGACGGGACCACCCTCCAGGACCTCTTCAGCGGGCGCACCGCCACGGTGAGCAACGGGCGCGTGCAGCTCACCCTGCCGGCGCAGTCCGCCGGCATCTGGGTGCAGTCGAACTAGGGACCAGCGGCGCTCAGGCCTGCTGACGCTGACGGAAGAACAGGATCAGCGTGTAGCAGTGGAACTCGTTGTCGCTGGACTGGCAGACCACCCGGTCCACCACTTCCAGGTCCGAGTTGCTCTTGAGCCAGCGGCTGACGTTCTCGCCCAGCTCCTCACGCTCTTTGGCCTTGGTGGCCGAGAACACCTTCACGCCCGTGAACATCTGAACCTCGCCGTTCGATGATTCAGGCGCGCTTATCTCACGCGGCCAAATCACCTGTCAAAAACCATGAACTGCATCGCCCCGTTCCCATGCTCCGGAAGGGGACGGGGTTCACAGCGCGCGGAGCGTGCGCACATTGATCCAGTCGCAGGGAAAAGGACGGGGGGCGGCGTGGACGACACGAAGAGCAAGAAGGAACTGGCAGTCGACTTCATCAACGCAATTCGGACCATGGAGCCATCGCTCCTGAACGCGTTGATCGTCCGCGAGGCGGGGGAGGATCTGGCGCAGTTCTTCCTCAGCTACAGCGCCAACCTCATCTCCAAGGATCCGCAGCGGGTGCTGGAGAACACGTCCTCGCTGATGCTGATGGGGTACCTCATCCGCGTGAACGAGGAGAAGCGCGGCAAGAAGCCCGTCGTGACCTTCCAGCAGGCGCCCGCCGAGGCGTAGCCGACGGGCAGACCGGGTGGTAAGAGCGCGGGCCGATGCTCGTCGACCTGCACTGTCACTCCTTTCTCTCCCAGGGCTGCAACCTCGATCCGCGGGCGGTGCTCGAGCGCGCCGCGTCCCACGGGCTGGACGGCGTCGCCTTCACCGAGACCAACACCCAGGACGGGTGTGACGAGCTCTTCGACATCGGCCGCAAGTCGGCGGTGAAGGTCTTCGTCGGGCTCGAACTCAACACCGACAAGGGGCAGTACCTCTGCTTCTTCCCGAACCCGGAGGAGGCGCCGGAGCCGGTGCAGATGTGGGGCTCCAACCGCGAGCGCCCCTGGAGCGCCGAAGAGGCCCTCCCGAAGGTCAAGGCGCTGGGCGCGGTGATCGTCTCGGCGAGGCCCTATGACCGGGACTTCGGCCACCCCGCGTCCGACTACGTGCTGCAGCTCGGCGGGATCCTCAGCGCGGTGGAGGGGTTCAACCCCAAGCTCCGCCAGAGCCAGAACGACCTCGCGGTGGAGGCGGCGGAGAAGCTGCGGCTGCCCTGCATCGGCGGCAGCGACGCGCGCGGCAGCCTGGACGAGATCGGCTTCGGGGCCACGCTCTTCAAGCACCCGCTGGGTTCGCAGGCGGACCTGGTGAAGGCGCTCACCGAAGCCGCCTTCTGGCCGGTGCAGATGGGCGAGCTGCCCAGGCTCACCCGCCCCGGCGAGGCGAGGGAGCTGGAGAAGCGGCACAAGAAGAAGAAGCGCCGCCGCTGGCTGGGCGCAGGCGGCTAGCGCAGCGCCTCGTTGGCCGGGGCCGCGCCCTCGAACTTCACCAGCTTGCCGTCCTCGAGGTGCGCGATGCGCTTGTGGCCCGGGTACACCCAGGTCTCCCGCCGCGTCTCACCTTCGATCTCCTTGCGGATGCGCTCCGGGTAGCCCCACGCCATCTCCAGGGCCTCCTGGGGCATGCCCTCCACCACGGCCTTCTTCTCCACCGCCTCGCGCACCGCGCTGCCAAACCCCTCGAGCACGTCCTTCGGATCCCGGTCCATCACGTAGCGCCCCAGCTCCGTCAGAAACTCCTGGTGCGTGTGGATGCCCTGGCGAAGGACGAGCACGTAGGGCTCTGCGGAGGGCGCGCCCTCCACCTCCAGATAGACCCACGGCTGGGTGCGCGGGGTGTAGGGGATGCGCTCGGTGACCACCCAGGAGGTGGGGAACTCCACCTTCTGGATGCGCACCCGGCGGCCGGCGGGCAGGACCCCCTCCACCTCCCCCGGGTTCACCGGCGTGCCGTCCGGGTGGTTGAGCAGGCGCACCTCCTCCGGCGGGACGTGGGTGAGCAGCCGCTTCGAGGCGTCGCCGAAGAACGGCGTCACGAAGTAGGAGAGCTTGAGGAACTTCTCTGCGTCCCTCCCGGTGAGGTCACGCTCGAGCTGCGCGCGTTCGGGCGCCGGCATCTGCGTGTGGGACTGGCAGGCGGAGGCCACGAAGGCCGCGGCCAAGAGCAGGGTGAGTCGAAGCGTCATGGGGATCAGAAGGTGAGGGCGAAGGCCCGGGTGGTGGTGATGGCGGAGTCTCTTCCTGGCCCCAGGTCTGCGAGGCCCACTGCTTGTTCTCGCACCGCCTGCACGATGCGCGGTCCGCCTGCTTCGGCGTACGCGTCCAGCGCCTGGATGAGGTGGACCACCAGCCAGACGGCGCCGCCGATGAAGCGGAACGGGTGGAAGAACCCGAAGCCCACCACGCCCCAGAGCACGTACAGCGCCACGTCGATGACGAGGAAGAGGATGAACCCGTCCTTGTCACCGGCGATGAGGTGCCCCAGGCCGAAGCCGGGGATGAAGCCGATGATCAAGGAGAGGATCTGCCGCACGTCCGAAGAGAGCCCGCCGCCCATGTCCAGAGGGCGCAGGGGACCTTCGCGGTCGTAGCGCAGCCCGTCCGTCAGCCGCAAAGGCGGCGAGGCCGAAGGCTTCAAGGTGGCGTCCAGCTCCAGCCCGCCGAGCAGCGAGACGCGCCGCGCGTCCTGGCTCTGGGACAGGCTCACTCCGTTCGGCTCTTCGGTGGCAGCGACGGCGGCACCACCCACCCACAACGCGGCGATCAACGTCCAGGCATGCATGAACCCCTCCGAAAGAAAGCTGCAGAAGGGCTCATCTATGCAGATGCACCGCCCGGACGAAACGCCGCAGTTGGGCGCGCGTGCGGTTCAGTGCGCGCCGACGGCGGGCTTCAGCAAGGAGAGCTGGCGCTGGCGGTCCATGCAGCCGCGGCCGCGCGGGCAGACGGGGCCCCGGCCGTGCGGATCCGGCACGAAGAGGAACCGTCCGAAGCCCTGGACTTCCACCAGCTCCGCGAGTCCACACAGGGCGCAGCGGCGGCGAGGGCGCTTCTTGGATGGGAAGGGCACGCGCGAAGTCTGTGGCCGCGCGTGCGGTTGCGCCAGTTTCCGGCCGGCGCCGGAATTCCGGCTACCGCGAGGGCGCCGCGGCCTTCGACGTGGTCCCGCCCGTCGAACCGCCGCCGCCTGACGTCCCGCCGCCGCTCGAGCCCGAGCCCGAGCCCGACGCAGGCGTGGAAGCCCCAGCGGAAGAGGACGAAGACGACGAAGACGAAGACGAAGACGAAGACCCGCCCTCGCTCGAGCCAGAGCCCGAACCCCCGGAGTCCTTCTTCACCGAGCTGTAGAGGTCCGAGTACCAGCCGCCGCCCTTGAGGACGAAGGAGGTGCGGCTGACCTTCCGGGCCATGGAGGCTTCGGCGCCGCAGTGCTCGCACTTCCCGGGCGCGGGATCCGAGACCTTCTGCAGCACGTCCACGGTCCGCTCGCACTTGTCACAGACGTATTCGTAGATGGGCATGGTTCACCTTCGCTTTGTTCAGGGGGCGCCGTTGGCGTCCGGGTCATCCGGGAACAGGGCCTTCACCTCGGAGTTGAGGCCGAGCTTCTCCACCGCGCGCCACAGCAGCTCCGCGGGCGCGCCCTCCATCCGCGCGGCGAGCCGGATCAGCTCCCGGCCGGAGGCCGCCTTGTCCGCGTGGGCGCGCAGGAGGTTCTCGAGATCTTCCTTGAGCTGGTCGTCGAAGCGGCGGCGGATGCCCAGATCCAGCAGGTACTTCTCCCGCCCCAGCAGATCCAGGCGCGAAGACAGCCGCTTCGGAGAGAGGGCCTCGCGGCGGAAGCGCTCGCGGACGGCGTCCACCTCTTCGGAGATCCCCAGCGCCTTCACCAGCCGCGCCAGCTCCGAGGTGGACAGATGCAGCGCGTTCGCCGCGCGACGGGCAGAGCCGCGCTCTTCGCTGTACGCGGCGAGCACCGCCTCCCGCTCCTTGTGCTCCAGCTGTTCGATGAGCCCGTGGTGGTGCAGCGCGCGCTCCAGATCTTCGGTGCGCAGCGGCTGCCCTTCCTTGCGCCCTGAATACGACTCGCCGAGCGCGCGGGTGAGCGCGAACCGGTCCGGGTGCTGCGTCACCACGTCCTGCAGAAGGGCGCGGCCCTCTCCGCGGAAGAGCACCTCCACGGACTCCTTCACCGGCGCCACCAGGCTGTAGCGGCCCTTGGGGCGGGCCTCCTCGCGAGGCGACGACGCCGAAGGTGACAGCGGCGGCAGGTCCTCCTCCAACACCGAAGTCGGCGCAGCCCCCAGGGCGCGCTTCCTGGGCGCGATGCGCTCTTCGACGGTCTGCTTCGGGGGCTTCTTCTCCCGCTCGCGCGAAGGCTTCGACGGCGACGCGGCCGCGGGGCTCCAGGCGGCGACGGCGGGCAGCGCGCTGCCCACGGCGTCGGCAGGCGTGGAGGAGGGCTCTGCGAGCTGGGGCTCCGGGTGCGTGCGCTCCCGCTCCGACACCAGCTGCAGCGCCAGCCGGTAGTAGCCGCACGCCTGCCGGGTGGACGCCACGTCCTCCGAGGTGCCGCTGAGCACGTCCACCACCGCGAGCGGGGAGAGCCCCTGCACCTGCGGCTCCCCGTCGGTCAGGCTGCGGACGCGGAAGTCTTCGTCCCAGGCCAACAGCGAGAGGGCCTCCCGGACTTCGGCCGGGGAGGACGTGTAGCCGGAACGCCGGCAGAAATCAGACACCGCCACCGCTATCGGGGTGGGGACGTCATCCGGGCTCCGCCGCCGTTGCCACGCGCGATCCATAGAAAAAACCCAAAAATCCCTGATGCTTGTGAGGGGCGGTGCCTCTATCTTCCCGTCCGCGCCGTGTCAATGAACCCGGATGTTCCGGGCGGGGCCCAATCTAAACAGCCGAATGCAAACGCAAGGTGAGCAGCCGCCCCGCTGGGCAGGCATCCAGGCAGGACCGGCGCTGGCGGGCGTCCTCTATGCGCTGCTGGTCCTCTCCGCGGCGCTGGCGCTGTGGGTGCGCCAGTTCCCCGGCGCCTTGCCCCCCAGGCTGGAGCAGGCCTCGCCGTGGGTGTTCCTGGCCTTCCTCATCTGCTTCGCGCTGTACCGGCTGGTCCTGGTGCGGGCGAGGAAGTACCCGGTCATCAAGGCCTTCTTCCAGATTGGCGCGGGCATCCTCTTCTTCTTCCTGCTCCTGCCCGCCGCGCGAGAGACCTACGCCGAACCACAGGACCGGCTCGACGCGCTGCTGCAGGACTCGAACCCGCACGTGCGCGCGCTGGCCGCGGAGGTCGCCCGCCACCGGGAGGATTCGCGCCGTCATGCACCTGCGTTGGTGAAGGCGCTCGCAGATCCAGATAAGGAGGTCCGTGAAGAGGCGCACCGCTCGCTGGTGGAGCTGACCGGCAGGGATCTCGGGGCGCCAGGGGATGTGGGAGCACAGGAGGCCTGGAGGGCTTTGTATCCATGACCGTCGAGCAAGAGCGAGACGAGCTGCTCAACCGCTACATGGCCCAGCACGGGCTGAAGTCCACGCGGCAGCGCACGCTGATCATCGACACCTTCTTCGACCTGGACGGACACCACACCGTGGAAGACCTCTGGAGCCGGGTCCGCGAGCGCGACCCGAAGGTGTCGGTGGCCACCGTCTACCGGACCATGAAGCTCCTCAGTGACTGTGGGCTCGCGCACCCGCGCAACTTCGGAGACGGGCAGACCCGCTACGAAGCCGCCGCCGGCCGCGGCCACCACGACCACCTCATCTGCACCCGCTGCGGGCTGATCGTCGAGTTCGAGAACGACCGCATCGAGCAGATGCAGGAGGCGGTGGCGAAGACCCACGGCTTCACCGTCATCTCGCACAAGATGGAGCTCTACGGTCTGTGCACCCCGTGCCAGAAGGCCGAAGGCATGGATCAGCCGTCTTCGGAGGACTGACCCGCATGCGCCGCGGTCCTGGCCTGTGGGCGGGGCTGGTCCTGTTGGGCGCGGTGAGCGCTCTGGGCGCAGGCTGCCTCCGCGGCGTCCGGGACGAGCCGCCGGATCTGCGCAACTACCTGCCGCGCCAGTCGGTGGGGCCCGTGCCCTACCAGCGCGCCGCGCTCGAAGGCCAGGCCACCGTCATCACCTTCTTCGCCACCTGGTGCTTCCCCTGCCTGGGGCAGCTCGCGCTCGTGGAGGAGCTGCAGGAGGCGTACGGCGAACGGGGCCTGCGCGCGGTGGCGGTGGGCATGGACCTGGAGGGCGCAAAGGTGCTCGGGCCCTTCGCCCAGGGCTACGTGAAGACCCTCCCGGTGGTGGTCGCGGATGACGCCCTGCGCTCGGGCGCCACGCCGTTCGGGCGCGTGCAGACCCTGCCGTCCACGGTGATCCTCGACCGGCAGGGCAGGGTGGTGGTGGCGTGGCCGGGCCTGGCCAACGTGGACGAGGTGCGCGAGCAGGTGGAGCGCGCCCTCAAGACGCGTGCCGGTCCTCGCTGACGTCCCCTTCGCCCGCGGCGCTCCCGCCCGCTCCGTCCGCTGCGTCCGCCGCGACATCGTGACCCGTCTGCGGATCCAGCGCGGCGAGCAGCTTCCGGGGCGCCACCGGCTTGGGCAAGAACGCCTCGGCGCCGGCGGCGAGCGCGCGCTCGGCGATCTGCGGCCTGCCCAGCCCGCTCATCATGACGATGCGGACGTCCCGGGTGAGCGGGTGGCGCTTGAGCTCCGCGCACAGCCGCAGGCCGTCCACCCAGCTCAACACCACGTCCAGCAGGATGGCGGCGGGCTTGCGCCTGGCCACCGCCGCGAACAGCGCCAGCTCGTCCCCGAAGCAGACCACCTCCGCGCCGCGCGACTCGAGCAACTCTCCAATGCTCCCGCGCACCAGCGGGTCGTCGTCCACGACGTAGTAGAGCTCCGGGATGACCTCCGGCAGCGCCGGCGGCAACGGCTCCACCGCGGTCCGCCACAGCCCGCCCAGGGCGCGCCGCACCGCCGCCCACCGCGCCCGCGAGAGCACCGCCTGGGCCGAAGGCCGGGACAGGCCCAGCACCCCCGAGCCCGCGGAGAGCTGCGCGTCCGTCGCCTGCGCGCGCGCCACCGCCTCCGGGGCCCCTTCGCCCGCACGGCCCAGCCAGGTGAGCGCCTTCACCGACACCCGCGCGTCGTCCTGCAGGTCGAAGATGCCGTCGCGGACGTAGCGCTGCTGGAGCCTGCGGCCTGTGCGCGCCCCGTCCACCAGCGCCACCGCGGCCCGGCTGGCCATGGCCAGGTTCTCGCTGAGGGTGAGCTGCAGCGGATGTCCCACCGCGCACGGCCCCACCGCGAGCTGCCCCGGCGCGCACAGCCTTCGGCCCACGCCCGCCGCGACCTGCGTGGAGGACAGGTGGCTCACCTCGAAGCCCTCTTCGAGGTGCCCGTCGCGCGCGGCCATCATCAGGATCTGGCAGAGGTCCGACGGGCTGGCCAAGGGGCCCACCGCGAGCGCCCACACCGAGCCGGGGCAGGGGACGAGGTAGAGCGCGTCCACGCCGGGCAGAGGCCGCAAGATGAGCTTCGCGGTGGCCCACGGGGAGCGGGTCAACTCCGGATAGCGCAGCCGCGCCTGGGCCGCGGCCACGGTGGGCGCGCCCTTGAAGCCTTCGAAGAAGTGGCGGGAGCCGGGCGCGCCGGGACCTGCCGCCAGCACCGCCGAGTGCACGCGGTCCTGCCCGCCCTGGGCCCACACCACCAGGGTGCCGGCGCCGGTCTGGCTCGCGGCGTCGGCGGGTCCACGGCCGACCACCGCCACCCGCTCGGCGCGCCTGGGGATGAAGCGGGCCCCGTGCGTGGCCGCCACCTGGGCCAGCGCGCGCGCCACCCGCTCCGTGCCGGCCGCGCCCTCCGGCCACCCGTCCACCACCCACAACGGCCCGCCCTGCGCGCGCACCAGGGACCTCTGCCGGCCGGAGATGACCTCCACCCCCGCCAGCTCCACCGCGGACCAGCCGCGCGGCACCGCGCACCCCAGCGCCGACAGCCGAGACCGGCACTCCGCGCTCAGGATGGCCGGGGCGCGGTGGTCCCCGTCATCCTTGTGGCCTTCGTAGACCCGGACCTCGATGTTGCGGCCGCGGGCGCGCGCGGTGAAGAGCAGGGCGGCGGCGGTGGCCACGCCCGAGATCCCCCCGCCCACGATGGCGACCTTCGACCCGTTCTCCAGCCCCTCATGCCCGTCCATGCTGCTCCTCGCCGGCCACACACCGGCCCCCGTCCACCTTCCGCCCACACACCACCGCCTGGTCCCGCCCGGAGCGCTTGGCCTCGTACAGGGCCGCGTCCGCCAGCTGCAGCACCGCCTCGAAGCCCGGGCGCCCATCACCCGGCACGGTCCCGGCGATGCCCGCGCTCAACGTCAGCCGCACGCTCAACGGCGTCCCCGCGGCGCCCTCGAGGACACACGCCGCCAGCGAGCGCCGCACCCGCTCCACGACCACCGCCGCCTCAGCGGGCGTCTGGTGGGGCAGGAGCACCACGAACTCGTCCCCGCCGTAGCGCGCGGCGAAGTCCGTCTGCCGGAGGTTCGCCTTCAGGGTCTGCGTCAGCGCGAGGATGGCCCGGTTGCCCACCTCATGGCCGTGCCGGTCGTTGATCTGCTTGAGGTTGTCGAGGTCGATCATCGCCGCCGACAGGGGGTACCCGTAGCGGCTCGCGCGCCCGAACTCCTCGTCCAGCCGGGCGATCAGCGCCCGGAAGTTCGCGAGCCCCGTGAGCGCGTCCGTCCGCGCCAGCTCCGTCAGCTCCCGCCGGGACCGGCTCTCCCGGATGGCGCGCCCCAACCGGGCGATGAGCTCCCGCGTGGAGACGCCTTCCTCCAGGTAATCCGCGGCGCCCAGCTCCAGGGCCCGGACCAGCTCGTCTTCGTCTCGTGCGCCCGTCAGCAGGACCACAGGGATGCTCTCCGTCCTGGGCGAGCCCGCCAGCCGCGCCAGCGTCCCCAGCCCTGCGTCCGTGGAGAGCGGCGGCGCCACCACCACCGCGTCCGGCCGCACCGCGCGGGCCTGCTCCACCAGCTCCGGTCCTCCGTCCGCCACCGTCACGTCGAAAGTGGGCGAAAGCCGCTGCGCGCCTTCGGCAGCGCCTCCGAAGAGCACCCGTGGTCTTGCCCGCGCCGACACCCGTTCGTCCTCTCCTGTCTCGTCTTCGCCCAGGCCCAGGCCCTCGCTCCGGCCGTTGCCCAACATGGCAAGTCGGGGATCCCGGTCATCCCGCCCGCTGAAGACGCCGCCAGAACCTTGCGCCCCACGCGCCCCCATCGACCATCCCCCTCGCGTGCGTCCCCAGCCCACCCAACACCTTCGCCCGGGATCCCCGACCGCCACACCTGCTTGACCCACACCACCGCAGCCCCACGTCTGCTGCGCGCGGGGGTTGAGCAAACGCCATGCCCTCGCCCGCAACGAAAAAACCCCGCAGGGACGCGGGGTTTCGCTGTTTCCTGCCGGGGCCCTGGGGGTGCCCCGGTAAAGAGGGGCCGAACGGGGAGCTTGCCTACAGGAATTCCTACCGCAGCGGCTCGTGCGCTAACGCCGCACGAACTGGACCCTTCGGCCGCCGCCGCCACCCATCTGCGGCATGGGCGGGGCTTCGAGCCCCAGCTGCCACCACATGGGCTCCCACGCCTTCATCTTCAGGCGCTTGTCGTTCTGCAGCGCGACCAGTCCACTCTTGAGCTTCTCGTCGGTGGGGTTCTGCTGGACGGCGCGGGCCATGACCTTGAGCGCCTCGTCCTTCTCCTTGATCTGCAGGAGGCACCACGCGTACGCGGCCCAGACCAGGCCCTCCTTCTTGCCGCTCTTCGCGGCGCCTTCGAAGGTGGCCTTCATCCGCGTGTACTCCTTCTTCTGGAAGTACAGCGCCGCCTGCATCGCCTTGGCCATGTAGTTGCGCGGGTTGGCCTTCTCGAAGTGCGGCAGGGCGCCGTCGAGATCCTTCGCCATGTACTTGATCATCCCCAGCTGCGCGTGGACCTCGCTGGCGATCATGAACTGCCACTTCTCGAAGCGCAGGCCCTCCTCCAGCGTCTTGAGCGCCTTTTCGATCTTCACCTTCTGTTCGCGCACGTTGGCCGCGGGCGTGGACAGCTCCCTCTGCGCGGACTGCGAGAGCGCCTGGATCTGCGTGGCCACCCGCCGCGCGAGGACGATGTAGACGCCGGCGAAGACGATGAGCCCCGGCACCAGCCCCGCCCAGATGGGGAAGCCGAAGAGGGTGATGAGCACGGCCACCGCGATGCCGGCCGCAGCCGAGATGATGAGGTTGTACATGGCGGGCGCCTCCTTACCTCAATCTGTGGATGCGCGGTCGGGCGGAAAGCGGTATCTACGTCCGCGCTGCACGCCCGTCGTTGGGGCCTCCTGTCGAAATTGGTAGACGAGGCGGACTCAAAATCCGCTGCGCTTGACCGCGCGTCCCGGTTCGAGTCCGGGGGGGGCCACATCACCGACAGTTCGGGTACGGGAGGTTGCGTGCTAGACAGCCCCTCCGTCCAATGAACGTTCTCCTCGTGGAAGACGAGCCCTCCCTGCGCGAAGGGCTCACCGAGCTGGTCTCCGAGCTCGCGAGCCCGCGCGCCGCGTCCACCGTGCAGGAGGCCGTGGCCCTGCTCGACGAGATGCCCTTCGACCTGGTGCTGGCGGACGTGCGCATCGGCGGGGATCCGAAGGGCGGCATCAAGGTGGTGAAGGCCGCGCGCGAGCGGCTCTCCCCGGTGGTGGTGATGAGCGCGCTGACCCTGGGGGAGATCCAGGAGCAGCTGCGAGAGACCCCGCCGGACTCGGTGCTCCTCAAGCCCTTCCAGGTGGAGGACGTGCTGGCGCTGGTGGAGCGCTACGTCCGCGAACGGCGGGCGCTGGAGCTTCTGGCGAAGTCGCCGCCCTCCGCTGACCTCGTCTTCGAGACCGTGGAGCCCGGCGTGCAAATGGCCGTGGCTGAAGCCTTGCCCGAGCGCGAGGTGCGCTGGTACCGCGTGGCGCCAGGCGGCGAGGTGAACCGGCTCGCGCACGCCCGCTCGCACGGAATGGTGGTGGAAGGTGAGCTGCTCGTCGGCGGCGTGATGCGCAGACCCGGGCAGGCCTTCCACACCTTCAAGGGTTGGCCGCTCAAGGCGACGAGCGCCCAAGGCTCGCTCAACGTCTCCGTGGTCTTCAAGGCAGGCTGACCCGTGGACCGGCTGGGCCTTGCGTCCGCGAAGGCGGCGCGCGCCGCGCTGGCCGCCCACCTCGCCGTGCAGAAGGGGACGCCGCTTCGTGCCGCGGTGGCGGACGCGCTCCGGGAGGCGAAGTCTCTCGGCGGCAAGGAGCGCAGGTTCGTCGCCGCCTCCGTCCGCGAGCTCTCCCGGCACCAGCGGCGCCTCGACGCAGCGGCCAGGCGGCTCGGGTATGCGCCGGGAGACTTCGCGCTCGCCGAGGACCGGGCGCTGGTGCGCTGGGTGCTCTGGCGCAGGCTCTATATGGAGGCGGACTGGAAGGCGGTGGCGCCCGAGGTCCGGCTGCCGGGGCCCGTCCGTCCCCGCACCGTGGGAGACCGGGTGCTGGAGGAGGTCGCCTCCGCGCCTCTTCCGCCGGGCCCTGAAGAGACCGCGGCCGAGCCGGTGGAGCGCGCGGCGGCCCTGCACTCCTTCCCCACCTGGCTCGCGAGCGCGCTGGCGCAGGAGGTGGGGCCGGGGCAGGTGGACGCGCTCTTCGCCGCGTTGAACGAAGAGCCCGACCTCTTCTTGCGCGTGCGGCCACCGGGCACCCGGGACGAGCTCACGGAGCTGCTCGCGGCCGAAGGCGTGCAGGCCGAACCTGTGCCCTGGGCGAAGGATGGGCTGCGGCTGGTGGGCGGGGGGATGAAGGTCTTCGACTCGAGGCCCATGCGAGACGGGCGGCTTCAGGTCCAGGAGCCGGGCAGCCAGCGCATCGCGGAGTTGTGTGTGGTGCCCGGCGAAGAGGGCCGGGTGCGCCGGGTGGTGGACTACTGCGCCGGGGCGGGCGGCAAGACCCTCGCGCTCGCGGACCTGCTGGGCCCGGGCCCAGGCGTGGTCGTGGAGGCGCATGACGCGTCTGCGAAGCGGCTCGGCGAGGCGCGCAGGCGGGTGAAGGCATTCCGGCTCTCGCAGGTGAGGTTTACGCCCGCGCCTGCCCTGGCGGAGGCGGACGTGGTCCTGGTGGACGCCCCATGCAGCGGCACCGGCAGCCTGCAGCGAGAGCCGGAGCAGAAGTGGCGGCTGACCGCGGACAAGGTGCGCACCTTCGCGAAGACGCAGCGCGCGCTGCTCGAGGCGCTCGGGCCAGGGCTCGAGCGGGGAGCGCGGCTGGTCTACGCGACCTGCTCGCTCCTCCGGGCGGAGAACGAAGACGTGGTGGCGGCCTTCCTGAAGGCGCACCCCGAGTTCACGCAGGAGGGCGAGGCGCTGCGGCTGTGGCCCCACGAGGTGCACGCCGGCGGCTTCTTCGCGGTGCGGCTGGTGAAGGGCGCCCCCAGCCCGCTCGGTTGACAGCCCAGTGGGCGAGGCGTTACGGAAGCCGTCTCTTGGCGGACCAGGCGAAAGAAGAGTCGCAGGTCATGGAGCAGATCCAGGCCGCGTGGCGTTCGGCGCAGAAGCAGCTCGCGGACCTCCGGGATGCGGTGGAGCGGCACGGCGAAATGGCCGGGCTGAAGGTCCAGGGGGAGCTGCTCACCCGGGAGCTGGACCGGGCCTACCGGGACTTCGGCGAGGCCGTCTGGAGCGCCGTCAAGAAGGGCAAGCTGGAATTGCCGCCGTCCCTGGAGGCGCCAGGCAAGGCCATCTCGCTCGTCGAGCAGAAGCAGGCCGCGCGCGCCTCCGCCATCCAGGACCTGCTCGCGGAGGGCGCGGAGGTGGCAGGCAGGCTCCGCGAGGCGAAGAAGTCTGTGACAAAGCCCTTGGCGGCGAAGGGAAAGAAGCGGTAGAAGGGCGCCGCATTTCGCGGTTGAAGAAGAAGGGGCTATAGCTCAGCTGGGAGAGCGCCTGAATGGCATTCAGGAGGTCGACGGTTCGATCCCGTCTAGCTCCACAACAAGAAGGCCCCCTGCGAAGAGCAGGGGGCCTTTTTCGTATCCGCGCTACTTCGGGCAGTCCGGCACTGCGCCGCCGGTCCCCGCGGTGCCGCTGCCGCCCTTCGCCTGGGTGGCGTTCTCGGCGCTCTCCACGGTCGGCCCGGGCGTCTTCTTCGCCAGCACCTCGTTCGCCTCGGGCTTCTTCGTGACCTGCGCCTTCGGCGCTGCCCGGGGCGCGGGCGCGTCCTCGGTCTTCGTGACGATGGCCCGAGCCAGGGGCTTCTGCTCTCCTGGCTGCGCCTGCGTCGCCTGAGGCTGCGCGCACATCACCGGCGCGGGCATGCCGGCGCCGTACGCGCCGTGCAGGGCCGGCGAAGACGCCACGTGGGCCGAAGGATTCGAACCGCTCTCGTTGCGCGACTCGGTGGTGGCGGTCCCGTTGCTGGTGGCAGTGGCCACCGCATTGGGCGCAGGCTTCTTCGCCGCCTCCGCCAGCGCGTCCAGGACCTTCGAGTGATCCTCGCGGAAGGCGCCGCGCTCATCCGCCAGGGCCGTGCGCAAGGAGCTCCGGTCCGCGTCCATTTCCGCCAGCCGCGCCTTGAGGGCGTCGTTCTCGCCCACCAGGCTCTCGGAGGCCTGGGTCATGCACTGCTCGAGCACCTGCTGCTCGTCCTCTTGCGCCGGCAGGGCCCCTCCCTTTGCCCAGGCCTGCAGCGCGCGCGTCTGCCAGCGGTGATCTGCCTGCGCCACGCACTCCTGCACCAGCCGCGTGAGCCGGTCATCTGCCCACTGGGTGGGCACCCTGGCGCAGGGGCCCAGCTCTTCGGTCACCCGCCTGGGCCACTTCTCCGTCTGCTTCACCCAGCAGCCGTCCCGCTGCGTCATCCGCACCGACGTGCAGCCCACTCCCACTACACACAGCGCGACCAGCGCGCCCAGAAGCCTCGTCATCCGCCCCTCCCTCGACCGTCCCCGGCCCGTGACTGCTCGCTACGATGCGTAGGGACCCGGCTCCCGGATGGGCAGGGGGTGGGACGAAGGGGCCGTTGCAAAGCTGTGCGCCAGCGAACGGGGGTGCGCGCTTTGCCGTCCACGACCGGAAAGAAACGCGGGCGCGAACCCTCTGGAGGTCCGCGCCCGCCTGGGTGCTGCCTTCGCGTGGGGCGTTGGCTACTTCTTGTAGATCTCCATGGTGTCCGCGAGGAGCTTCAAGGACTCCTTGCGCTCACGCTGGAAGGCATTTCTGCCCATGATGGAGCCGAAGCCGCCGCCGTCGCGGATCTGCTTGATCTCCTCGAGCAGCGCGTCGGTGCCCTTCGCCTCGCCGCCGGAGAAGATGACGATGCGCTTGCCGTTGAAGGCGCTCTTGACCACGTACTTCACGCGGTCCGCCATGGTGGCGGTGGGGATGTTGAACTTCTCGAAGACCTTCTTGGCCTCCGGCTGCTCGAGGTGCGCGGACGGCGGCTTCACCTTGATGATGTGCGCGCCCAACTGCGCGGAGATCTGCGCGGCGTAGCTCACCACGTCGATGCCGGTCTCCCCCTCCTTGCTCATGCCGCCGCCGCGGGGGTACGCCCAGAGCACGGTGGGCAGGCCGTAGTCCCGCGCCTCGGAGATGAGCGCGCGCAGGGTCTCGTACTGCTGGTTCCGCATCCCCGAGCCCGGGTAGATGGTGTAGCCGATGGCCGCGCAGCCCAGCCGCACCGCGTCCTTCACCGAGCCGGTGATGGCGCTGATGGGCTCGGGCACCCTGGCCAGCGTGTCCGAGTTGTTGAGCTTGAGGATGAGGGGGATCTCACCGGCGTACTTCATGGCGCCCGCGGTGAGGAAGCCCAGCGGGGCCGCGTACGCGTTGCACCCGGAGTCGATGGCGAGCTGGAAGTGGTAGTCCGGATCGTACCCGGCCGGGTTGGGCTCGAAGGAGCGGTGAGGGCCGTGCTCGAAGCCCTGGTCCACCGGGAGGATCACCAGCTTGCCGGTCCCGGCGAGCGTGCCCGTGTTGAGCAGCCGGGCGAGGTTGGTGACGACGCCGGGCGGCTCGGCCGAATACCAGGACAGGATCTGACGTACGCGATCGGTATGGGGCATTGGAATGCGTCCCTCGGTTGAGAGTTTGGAACGCGGGCAGACAAGCAGAAGCGCTGCGCCTTGTCTCCCATGCTGTGAAAGGCTCGGAGCATGATCGTTCGCCGCCTCGCACTCACCGCCTGCCTCGTCGGGATCGCCTCGGGGGCCAACGCCGAAGCTCGAAAGAGGGCCGGCTCCTGGGTGCAAAGGCAGCCCGACGAGGCGCGCGTCGAAGAGGTCCTGACGTCCCTGTCCACCCGCGAAAAGGTCGGGCAGCTGCTGCTCGCGTATCCGCAGCTCGACAAGACCGGACCTGTGGCCGTGGGCGGGGTGCTCTTCGTGGGCAACACGCTCCGGCGCCTGGACGCGGCGAAGGAGCGGGTGAGTTCAGCGAAGGCGCGCGCGGACGTGGGCCTGTTCTTCGCCGTGGACATCGAAGGGGGGCCGTTCAACCGGCTCAAGGCGCACCCGCAGATCAAGGAGGTCCCGCTGGCGTCCGAGCTCGCGAAGCTGGAGGACGCGGAGGTGGAGGCGTGGGGCCTGCGCGTCGCCGGGGCCATGCGGTCCGTGGGCCTGAACATGAACCTCGCGCCGGTGTTCGACGTGGCGGGGCAGGGGCACATGGCGAAGAACGGCCGCGCGTTCAGCGGAGACCCGAAGGTCGTGGAGGCGAAGGCCACCGCCTTCGCGCGCGGGCTGACCCGGGGCGGGGTGGTGCCCATCGGCAAGCACTTCCCGGGCTACGGAGACCTCCTGGCGGACTCGGACCACGTGCAGGCGAAGGCGGACTGGAGCCTGGAGCGGATAGAGAAGGAGGCACGGGTCTTCGACGCGGCGAAGGACCACCTGGGCGGGGTGATGCTCTCCAACATCATCTACGAGAAGGTGGGGCCCAGGCCCGCCATCCTCGAGCCGGCCATCGTCCAGATGGCGCACGAGCGCGGCTGGGTGACCGTCACCGACGACATCGCCATCAACGCGCTGGCGGAGGCGATAGGCGCGGACTCGAAGGAGGTGCTGCGGCAGGCGTTCCTCGCCGGCAATGACCTCATCCTCACCACCGCGCCGCCGGACTGGGACAAGGGCCTGGACTACTTCGGCATCCTCACCGACTTGGTGGAGTCGGACCCCGCGCACATGCAGAAGCTGGACGCGGCGGTGCGGCGGGTCTTGCGGCTGAAGAGCCGGATGGGGCTGCTCTAGCCCGCGTGGCTCCTCACGGCCGCTACGGCGCTTGCACCTGAAGCGGCCAGGTCCCCATGGGCCGGCCGGCCACCCGGATGAGCATCTTGTAGTTGCCGCCTGCGGCGCGCGGGGTGGGGGACCAGTCGATGAGCCACTCCACCTCCCCGGTCTTGCTGTGGGCGAAGGAGAGATTCCCCGAGCCCGAGAGCGCGGTGTCCCCGCGCGGGTCGAGGATGACCACGTCGATGGAAGCGTTCACGCTCTGCGTCGCCTTGACCTTCACCAGGGTCGTGAACTGCTGGGTGACCGGCGGCCGCCCGTGAAGCTGGATGGCCCGGAGCGCCTCGCCCGCGGGCTTCGTCCCATCTGCGGTGCGGGTGAACCCGGTGGCGTGGACCACGTCCAGCACCTCGTACTTCACCTCGCCCTTCGTCGTGACCCTGGGGCCGATGTCGTCCTGGCCCGCGCGCTTCATCTCGATGCCGTCCATCTGCGGAAGGCCGCCCAGCCCGCCCAGATCGATCTTCGGCACCTCCACCTGCTGCTTCGCTTTCTGTTTGGAGGCCGGGGCCTTCTTCTTCTTGATCGCGGGCGACTCGGCGGAAGACTCCGAGGGGATACCGACCAGAGCCAATGCGCCCACCACCACCAGGAACGCCGCGAAAGGGTTGCCGGACCGTGACATGGCGTGAATCATACAGCCCCCTCTCCCGAAGGTCCTCGAGCGCCCTGCGTCCTACCTCCGCCGCCATCCTCCTCCTCGCGCTCGCAGGTCCCGTGTTCGCGCAGGACGCAAGCCCCCTCACCCTGGAGGCGCTGGTCCAGAGCGCCCGGGAGAACGATCTGCGCGTGCGCGAGGCCGCCGCGGAGCTGGACCGCCTGCGCGCGCTGCACCGGGAGGCCTCCTGGGCGTGGTTCCCCAGGTTCGAGACCACCGCCGGGCTCGCAGGCCCCATGCCGGAGATGCGCAACGACGGGCTCGGGGCGCCGCCCACGGACCCCTCCCAGCTTCGGTACACCGGGGTTTGGGGAGCGCCGGGGGTGATGGTGCGCCTGGAGTCCACGGCGTTCCTGCCGGTCTTCACCTTCGGAAAGCTCGGCGCCCTGGAGGACGCTGCGCGCAGCGGCGTGCAGGTGGGAGAGGCCCTGCGCGAACGCGCCCGGGACGAGGCGGGGCTGCAGGCGGCGCAGGCGTACTTCGGCTACCAGCTCGCGCGGCAGGGGCGGGCCACGCTGGAGGACACCCTGGGCCGGCTCACCGACGCCGAGACGCTGATCAAGGAGCTGCTGGCGCAGGAGTCTGCGCAGGTCACGCAGATGGACACCTACAAGTTGGCGTTCTTCCGCAAGCAGGTGGAGGCGCGGCTGGCGCAGGTGGAGTCGGGCAGGGCGCTGGCGTTGACCGCTGTGCGGCTCCTTGTGGGCGCGCCGCCGGAGGCCCAGGTCGCGGTGGCGCAGGAGGATCTGGCGTCACCCGAGCTGGAGCTGGCGGCGTTCGAGACCTACCTGGAGGCCGCGTATCAGAGCCGGCCGGAGCTGCGCGCGGTCCGAGCCGGGCTCGCCGCGAGGGCACAGGAGGTCTTCATCCACGAGCGGCTGTTCCTCCCGGACGTGGGCGTGGCCGGCTACTTCCGGTGGATGTACACGACCAGCGTCACCAGGCAGCGGAACCCGTTTGCCTACGACCCGTACAACGATCTCTCCGGCGGCGTGGCGCTGGTGGCGCGGCAGACCTTCGACTTCCCGGTGAAGAGCGCGAAGCTCGCGCAGGCCCGCGCGCAGCTGCGCAAGCTGGAGGTCCAGAAGGAGCAGCTTCAGGCCGGCATCCGGTTGGAGGTGCAGAAGGCGCACGGAGACTTGCGAGAAGCCCTCTCCCGGGCGCGCGCGCTGGAGGACGCCGAGCGGCAGGCGCGCAGGTGGGCGACGGCGGCCTACGCCAGCTTCGAGCTCGGCACCGCGGACACGCGCGAGCTGACGGACGCGTTCACCGCGCTCGCTGCGGCCAGCGCGGAGAAGATCAAGGCGTGGCACGACGCGCAGCTGGGGTCGTGGACGCTGTCGCGGGTGGTGGGCTCGGACGTCCGCTCGCTGGGTGCCTCAGGGGCGCGTCCGCCGCCGGCCAGCGCTGAATAGGGGCAGGGAGGCCGGCGTCGGTCGTTGCTGAATTCGGCCTCATCTGGGAGAAGTCCGCCGCATGTCCACCGCGCTCGTGCTCGCCTGCGTTCTTGCTGCCGCCAACGCCTCGCCCACCCAGGTGGTGAAGCAGGGCAATGAGGAGCTGCAGCGGATCCTCCAGGACAAGGACGCGTCGGTGGACGCGCTCGCGCAGAAGGCCGACGAGTTCGTGGACTTCGTGGAGCTGGCGAAGCGCGCGCTGGGCAAGGAGTGGGACAAGCTCAGCGTGAAGCAGCGCCAGGAGTTCAGCACCACCATGAAGGAACTGCTCCGGGCGTCCTATGCGCAGAAGGCCATGGGACAGGGGACGGCGAAGACGGAGTACGGCAAGGAGACGGTGAAGGGCGACGAGGCCGAGGTCGCCACCACCATCGTCGTGTCGAAGGACCGCATCCCCGTGGTGTACCGGCTCTACCGCGTGAGCCCCGAGGCCGGCTGGCGCATCTTCGACGTGGTCACCGACGAGGTGTCGCTGGTGGAGACCTACCGCGGCCAGTTCCGGCGGATCATCGCGGATCGCGGCTACGACGGGCTGTTGCAGACGCTGAAGCAGAAGCGGGACCAATTGGAGAAGCGCGCCGCCGAATAGCCGCCGCTCCCTCGGGGAGAAGGTTCGGGGTGAGGGTGCTGGGGGCCTTTGGTGGGGAGCAATTGGATCCGGTGAAGTGAAGCCCGCTGCCGCTGCGGAGGTCTGCTGCGACCGGGCGGGGCTCCTGGTACCCGTGCCGGCCTCCGCCATTGCCATGATTTCCCGAGCAACTTCTTCTCGGCCGGGCTGGCGCCCCGAAGTGCGCAGCTGGCCCGTTCGTTTCCGGCGTCACGGTCAGAAGCCGACTCACCAACGGCCTTCACGGAAGGTTGCTCGGGAACTCATGGCAATGGTTGGAGCCTTGCTGACTGCCGGACGCCGGCACGGGTGACCAGAGCCCCGCCCGGTCGCCGCGTGCCCATGCAACCGGCCACGAGGATCCTTCACCCTATCCAACTGCCTCCACCCTGGGCCAGCCGTCCTGCGCGTCGGAGGTGGCTCAGCCTGCCGGCGGCCGGAACGTCCACGGGTAGGTGACCGTGACGGTGCCGCCGCCTTTGGGTTCAGGGAAGCGCCAGGTGCGCACGCGGCCCATCACGCACTTCTCCACGTTCTCGTCCCCGAGCGAGCTCTCGACCAGCTCGACGCGGGTGACATTGCCCTTCGCGTCGATGGTGAAGTGCAAGACCAGCTTGCCGGTGATGGATGGGTCCCGGCTCAGCTGGGACTCGTAGCAGTAGCGGAGCTGCGCCCTGTGCCGCCGGACGACCTGACGGATGAGATCCTTGTTCAACGCGCCCTGCGTCTGGACCTTCCCTTCGATGACGCGCGCGTCGCGGACTGGCGCGTCCTTCTTGCGGTCCGTTCCCTCGCCCTCTCCGTAGCCGCCGGCGCCGCGGCCTCGGGTGCCGACGCCGCCGGCTCCCAGCCCAGCGCCACCGCCGCCGGGGCCCGTGCCGCGCAGGCCCAGGCCGCCAAGTCCGTACGACTCTCCGCCGCCGTACATACCGCCCGTTCCGTATGCGCCCAACATCCCCTGCGCGCCGATGGCGTTGTTCGACACGCCCTGCGGCAAGGGCAGGGGCTGGTTCACCGGGTGCACCGCGCCGCTCTTGTTGGCGACCTCGGAGTCCACCGCAACGAACGACGTGAACGGGGTCACCAGCCGGTGCGAGAGCCCCAGACCCGTGATGGCGTCCTCCACCTCCGAGGCGCCCGTCAGGTGGTGCTGGTCCTCGAGCAGCTCCACCCACTTGCGGGCCCAGAGGTAGCGCAGGGCCTCACGCCGGGGCGCGGCCTCCGCGGCGGCGTCCAGAGACACGGTCTGCGTCCAGCGCTTGCCGCCCACGTTCCCGCTCATCTCGATGCGGCCGGAAGGCGCGCCGTTGAACCGGCCGTAGAGCACCAGCGGCCTTCGCGCCATCAGGTCCGGGAGCTTCATGGGCGCCACATCCCGCGCCTCGAACCCGTCCCCAAATCGCACGGAGATGTCGGTGAGCACCGGCGCCTCGATGGCGCGGCGGAACTTCGCAGCCTGGGCCTGTGCGGTGGCGGCGTTCGTCAGCACCCACGGCTCGCCGTTTCCGGCGCGAGCCAGCCCTTCGATCAGCGCGCGGTTCACCGACGACCCGATGCCGAAGGAGAAGAAGTTGGCCTCGCCGAGCCGCTCGCGGACGAACCGGAACGCCTCCCCCTCCACCGCCACGTACCCGTCGGTGACCAGCACCACCGTCCGCGCCACGTGCTTGCCGGTGCGAGGCAGTCCATAGGCCGCCCGGAGCGCGCCCAGAAGCTCCGTGCCGCCGCCTGCGTTGCGCCCGTTCACGAAGTCCACGCCGCGGCGGATGTTCGAAGCGGTGGCCGGAAGCGACTTCGGGCTGAAGACTGCCTGGCCGCTGGCGAAGAGCACCACGTTGAAGTGATCCGTGGCGCGGACGCCGCCCAGCAGGTCCCGCATCAGCGTCTTCGACACGTCGAGCGGGAACCCACCCATCGACCCGGAGATGTCGACCACGAAGATGTATTCGCGCGGGGCGATCTGCTCGGGCTTCGGCGCGTTCGGCGGCGCGACGATCACCGAGAAGTACCCGCCCTTGCCCTCCGGGCTCCGGTACGCGAGCGCGCCCGCCTCGATCTGCTCGTCGGCCAGCCGGTAGCGGAGGATGAAGTCCCGGTTCCCGCCGCCTGGCTCGTCCAGCGTCACCTCTGCCACCCGCGCGCCCTCCCACGCGACCTTCACCTTGTGCGAAGGCGACGACAGGTCCCGAAGCGACAGCCCCGTCTCCAGCCGCGCGCGCACGTCGAAGCGCCAGGGCTCCTTCTGGCCCTCCGTCAGGTAGGGGCTGGCAATCCACCTGTCGCTGCTCGGGTTCGCGCCGCCCGGGTAGCGCGGGCCCACCACCCCCGGCACCACCACCTCGTAGATCCCGTCTTCGGGCACGAGCAGCTCCGAGTACGTCAGCTCCACCTCGATGCGGTCCTTCGGCATCACGTTGGCCACCTTCGTGGTGAACACGTTGGGGCGCTCCTGCGAAAGCAGCGCCGCGCGCCGGCCTTCGGACTTCGCCGCCTCGTACGTCTGCTGCGCCTCGGCGCGCTTCTGAATCTGCCCTTCAATGGTGCGCGAGCCGATCTTCATCTTGAGATCGTGGATGGCCGCGCGGGTGGAGGCGGGGAACACGTAGACCGCCTCAATGGGCGTCTTCCCGTCGTTCTTGAAGACCTGCCGCAGCCGCACCTGGGCGATGACGCCTGCGACGCTCACCTCCGCCGTCGTCTCCTCGAGCGGGAGGGTCTCCACCTGACGATCGTCTGCGCCTTTTGCCCCTGCGACGTGGAAGTACGGCGCGAGCGTCCGGTCCTCTTCGCCCGCGAGGACGGTGCGCACGGGCAGGTTGCCCATCCGCATCGGCGATGGGTCCGCGCGGCGGAGGACCTCCTGCGGACTCACGTCCTCCTTCGCGAACGCTTCAGTGGAGACGAGGACACAGGCAGAGAGCACCGCCGCGGCGCAGAGCAGGGATGATTGCATGAACGCCCTGACAGCAGGCGCGGACTTCAGGTTCCGGCTTGTCGGGTGCAGCTCTCGGCGCTATCGCCCGGCCCATGCGAACCTCTTTGGCCCTGCTGGTCGTGTCCGTGTTGTTCGTCTCCGCCTGCGCGAAGGATCGCGCCGCCACCCGTGAGGATGCCGTGGTGACCGCGCCCGTCGAATCCGAGGTCTCCTTCGACGCGGCCGGGATGACCGTGCACGGCACGCTCACGCTGCCTTCTGGCGCAGGGCCTCACCCCGCCGTGCTGCTCATCGCCGGCAGCGGACCGACAGACCGCAACTGGAACAGCCCGCTGCTGCCTGGAGACAACGGCAGCGCGGCGCTCATCGCGCGCGGACTGGCGGAGCAGAGCGTGGCGACGCTGCGCTACGACAAGCGCGGGACCGGCAAGACCGGCGTTCCCCAGGCGGTGACCTGGGAGGACTACCTCGCCGAGCAGCAGGCGGCGCTGGCCTTCCTGCGCACGCAGCCGCAGGTGGGTGGGGACACGCTCTTCGTCGCCGGGCATTCCGAAGGCGCCTCCCACGCGCTCAAGCTGGCTTCGGCGGAGGGGGACGCGCTCAAGGGCGTCATCCTGCTCTCGCCCGCCGGCCGGCCGCTCAAGGTGGTCGTGATGGACCAGTTGACCGCGCAGCTGCGCGCGGCGCTCCCGCCGGAGGCCGCGGAGGCGGAGCTGGCCAACATGGACGAGGCCTTCACCGCCATCGCCAACGGCGAGGACGTGGACCCGAAGGCGGCCACGCAGATCCCCGGGCTCCAGGGGCTGCTGATGGCCTTTCAGGCACCTGCCTCTGTGGGCTTCGCCCGAGAGTTGCTGGTGTTCGATTCGCAGGCGGCCTTCAAGTCGCTGCCGCACCGGACGCTCATCCTCAGCGGCGAGAAGGACCTTCAGGTGAGCGCGGAGCGGGACGTGAAGCCGCTCGCCGCCGCGCGGCCGCAGGGCACCTTGCTGGTCCTGATCCCCGACGCGGACCACGTCCTCAAGGCGGAGCCCACGCCGGTGGAGCAGCTCGGCGCCCAGGCCGGGCTCCGCTACAACGCCCAGGACCGCCAGCTGGCAGACGGCGTGGTGGAGGCGATCGCGAAGTTCGTGCGGTAGCGCTCCCTCACCCCAGCCGCTCCCCTGGAGGGAGAGGGGAGCCCTGCGGCGTCACCCTCTCCCACTGGGAGACGGCAGCCCGCACCTGGACCCTCTCCCACGGGGAGAGGGCAGGGTGAGGGCCGGGTAGGGCCGCAGGCGCCCCTACAGCGGCGCTTCGTAGATCCTGTACGTCTTGTACTTCCGTGCGCCCATGGACTCGATGGACCGGTTCATCAGGTCATGATCCTCGAGCGTCCAGCCCATCTCGCCGCCGGAGTAGCCCAGCTGCCGGGCCACCCGCAGGGTCTCGATGTACAGGGCCGCGTCCACGCCGCGCTTCTGGAACCCGGGCTTGATGCCGAGCATGAGAACACGCAGCCGGTCATTGGCCCGGGTGGCCCAGGCCAGCTTCGCCAGCCCAATGGGCAGCCCGAAGGACGTCAGCCTTCCGCCCGCCGCACGCAGCCCCAGATTCGCGTCCGGGAGCGTGATGGAGAAGGCGACGGGCTCGCCCTTGATCTCCGCGATGAAGCAGAGCTCCGACCGCAGGAGCGTCAACGGCCGCAACCGCTGGGCGATGAAGTCGAACTCCTCCTCGCTCATGGGGACGAAGCCCCAATTGCGCTCCAGCATCTCGTTGTAGATGAGCTTGATGATGCGCAGGTCCGCCGAGAAGTTGGCCAGGTTCAACGGCCGCAAGGTCACGCCTTCCTCCGCGCGCACCCGCTCCGCCGCCCGCACCACCTTCTCCGGCGGCGCCACCGCGGAGGACAATGCCCACGCCCACAGGTCCTTGGCCTTCGTGAAGCCCGCGCCTTCAATCAGCCCGGCGTAGTAGCGCGGGTTGTACGGCATCA
>CAZQVZ010000029.1:0-25101 GCA_964596895.1 uncultured Myxococcaceae bacterium | reverse complement strand
AGAAGACCTTCATCTCGAACTCGCGGAGGATGATCTCCATCGCGAACACCGCGCCGGCGATGGGCGCGTTGAAGGACGCGGAGATGCCCGCGCCTGCCCCCGCCGCGAGCAGGATGGACAGCTCCTTGCGCGAGAACCCCAGGGTGCGGCCCACCGCGGACGCGAACGCCGCGCCGCCATAGACGATGGGACCTTCCCGCCCCGCCGAGCCGCCCGAGCCGATGGTCACCGCGGACGCGAAGAGCTTGAGCACGCCGCCCTCCGCCGGCAGCCCTTCGCGCGCGCGCTTCACCGCCATCACCACTTCGGGGACGCCGTGGCCGTGCGTCTCCGGGTGGTTGCGCAGGATGTACCCCACCGCGATGCCGCCCAACGCTGGCGCGGACAGCTTCAGCCACCACGGCAGGTGCGCCAGGGCCTGCACCAGGTCGTGTGACTGGCCGAAGACGGTGTTCAGCGCCGAGAGCGCGACCAACGGGTAGTACAAGCCCAACGCGCCGAGCATCAGCAGCGCGAGGATGCGCAGGCGCCGCCGCACCTCGTCGCGGCCTTCGCCCGGTTCGATGAGCCTCGCCAACAGCAGCGCCGCCAGCGCCACCGGCACCCCGACGAGCGCCAACTCCAGGTGCCAGTTGGCCGCGGTGAAGGCGTCCCAGACGCTGCTGAAGGTGCCCGAGCCCGGGGTGAAGGCGGTGAACAGCTGCGCCGGCGCGAAGGCCACCCCGCTCACCAGCGAGATGAGGTTGGCGAAGAGCCCCGCCGCGAGCCCCGCGTACAACCCGACGACTGCGCCCGCCGCCGGGAGGACCGAAGGCCCGGGGAGCCGGATGCGGTTGAAGGTGTTGATGAGCAGCCGCAGGCCCTGCTGCGCCGAAAACATAGGGCGCCAAGCTATCGCGCCCGCCTCGGATCTCTCCGCTTGAAGTTGGAGAAGTGCTCGGCCGGCCGCCTGCCCCCGGAACGGCCATCTGCCCAGAACGTGCCCCCACCCCGCCGCATGGCCAAGTTCGGGGCGTTCTGGAGTGGAGGGGGGATGAAGCGGAAAATCCGATACCTGGCGCTGGTGGCCGTCGGCTTCGTGGCTGGGGCCGCGGCCAGCGGCGGCGGGGCGAGCGCCCAGGTGCCGCAGCCCGATGACGAGGTGCCCGCCCAGCTCGAGCGGCGCTTTGACCACCGCGCGGACGGCGGCGAGGTTCCGCTGCCGGGGTCCCGAGCCCCTGGCCTGGGCGGGAGCGGCGATGCCGGCGTGGGGGAGCCCCTGCCCGAGCCGGAGCGGACGCCTGTGCCCGAGCCTTTGCCCCTGCCGGAGAGCCGGGAAGACCTGAACGAAACCTTGTAGCTCGCACGCCCCCACCCGTCGGCTCGGCGCTCCTTCTGCCCCCTCTGCGCCAGGCCACAAGCCGGGTGGGGGCGTGCATCTTCTTCGCCCTCGCCCCCCCCCCCTCAATACAGGTACTGCAGCCCCAGGCCCACGTAGTCACCGCGCACGAAGCGGACGCCGTCGGTGTACTCGCTGGTGGCCGTGCCGTCGCCCCGTCCGTAGGCGGCGTTCACCCGCATGTTGTTCCCGTCCACGTACCAGTTCAGCCCCAGCTCGAGCTGCCTGTCGGTGCCAGTGTACCCAGGCGCGCGGGGCTCGCCGTCGAAGCGAGTGATCGTGGCGAAGGGCTCCAGCGCGTAGCCGTTGGGCAGGGGGAAGCTGTAGCCGGCCGAAGCGAACCACACCTGCTTCACCGTGCGCGCCTCGCCCCGCCGCACGTTGCCGAGCAGGTGCACCTCGCCCATCACCGTCAACCCGGCGAAGTGCCCGAGCAGGTCGAAGCCCACCGAGTCGTTCTGCTCGAAGACCTCGGTCCGTCCCTGCCAGGTCCCCTGCGCGGCGAGGGTGACGCCCGTGCGGCGGCCGAAGGTGTTGGTCGCGTACGAGAGGCTGTAGCGCGGGTGCTCCGGGTCTCCCAAAGAGAGCGCCACGCGCGCTGCGAGCAGGGGCGAGGTGCGCTCGGCGAAGGGACCCACCAGGCGGGAGTGCGTCGCGTCGAAGGCGCCGACGTTGTAGTGCAGCCCGACGACGCCGGCCTTCCACAGCCCGCCCACGTTGACGCCGAACTCGCGGCCGTTGCTGCGGCCCACCAGGTGCGCGCGCTGGTAGGTCTGCAGGAGCGACTTCTCGAACGTGTGGGTGGCAAAGGCCCCGGTCATGCTCAGCCGGCCCACCTGCGGCCGGAAGTAGCCGACGGTGAGGTGCGCGAGGTCTTCGTGCAGGGCGAAGGTCCACGTCGCGTCCCAGACGTGGATGAGAAGGTTGTCGGGGTTGCTGCCGCCGCGGATACCAGAGTGCGCGCCCTTCCCCAGCCCGTCGTACGCCAGCACCACGTTGAAGCCGTGCCGCGCGGCGAGCTTTCCCTTCACGCCCAGCCTGCCTCGCCGGACGAAGAGGTCCGCGCGGTCCGCCACCGGCTCGAGGCCATCCGCGTCTGTGCGCGCGGCCTCGGCGCCCAGCGTGTACACGCCCCACACCTGAATTGCCTGGTACACCTCCAGCTCCCCGTGTTCGCCGAAGGTGAGCTTCGGTCCAGCGTGCGCAGCGGCCCCGGAGCAGAGGACGAACAGCAGCCACAACCGCGTCATGCGAGATCACCTTCTGGCGAGAGCAGCGCCAGCCCGAGCCGGGCGGTGGCGCGGTACAGGCCTCTGTGGGTCTCCGCCTCCACCCGGCGCAACAGCCGCGGCACCCACGGGCGCAGGTGCTCTTGGAGCAGCTCTTCGGCAGCGGAGAGCGCCGCTGCATGCGCGGCGGGGTCGTGGGGGAGGGCCTCCACGGCGCGGTCGTAGAGGTTGGACAGAAGCCCCAGCGACAGTCCGACGTGGTCCGGCGAGGCGACGCGCGCACTCTCCGGCTGAAGCTCGAGTTCCTGCCGCTGCGCGAAGGCGAGCAGCCTCTCCCGCGCCCGCCCGCCCAGCAGCGCCTCGCCTGCCTGCGCGGACGCGTACGGCGAGCAGACCGGATGGGGCCCCACGAACAGCCGGCAGTACTCCTCCGAAAGCGCCTCCAGGCTCCGCCCCCGGCCTTCTCCCAGGAGGTCCGGCTCGAGCAGCGGGGTGCCCACGGCGTCGCTCACCGCCTCCAGGGCCTCGGAGATGACCGCGTCGAAGAGGGCGACCTCTGCCTCTTCGGACAGGATGCGGGCGCAGAGGGCGAGCAGGTCCCTCCTGGCGGCGAGCTCCCGCAGCGTCTCGGCCGTCTCGTCATCCATGGGCGCGCCCGCCGTCTGCGACCTTGCGAATCCGCACGATGGTGTCGTGGAACGCCTGCTGCCCGCTCCGCGGATCCGGGTGGATGGGCATGATGCCGTTCTGCGGCACCGACAAGGTCCCCTCCCACCACAGGCGCTTGTCGACCTCGCCGTCGGCAGGGCCGCCCATTCCGGGCAGGTCAGCGGCGCGGTGGCGTCCGTTGGTGGCCACCCAGCCGCCGTGCTTGCGGCCCGCGTTGTGGGAGAAGGCGATCACCTGCGGGTGGACGCCTTCGGTGAGGTGGACCCGCGTGCGCACCGTGCCCACCGCCGAGCCGTCTCCACCGGGCACCAGCGCGTTCTTCGGACGGAGGCCCTCCAGCTCAATCCAGTCTCCGTGGGAAAGCCCGAGTCGCTCTGCCGTCGTCGGGTTCAGCCACGCGGGGTTGGAGTGGACTATCTCCATCAGCCACTTCGACTGCATGGTCCGGTGCGCGTTGTGCACGTTCCACTTGAAGGTGATCATGATGAGCTGGTCGTCCTCGAGCGCGTCGTGGCCCGCCACCGGCTCGTAGATGGGCAAGGGCGCGTACGCCGCCTGCCTCCCCACGGCCTCACCCATCTTCACGAAGTCGTGGGAGTAGACCTCGAACCGGCGCGACGGAGACCGCAGCCCCACCCGCGCCACCCCGTCCACCAGCAGCCCCACCGCTTCAGGCCGGCCGTCTGTGCCCCGCCGGGTGATGATCTGCGTTTCGGGATCCACGGAGGTCCCCTGCAGCTCCTCCTCCGTGAGCGCCCGCTCGAACGCCCCGCGGTAGGGCTTCTTCTTCGGGTTCACCCACACCCCGTGCTCCCGCATCCAGCCGAGTCCGCCGGGGACGTTCTGCAGCTGCGCCTCGACGTAGGCCTCCACGGTGGGCCACGGGTAGTAGGCCTCCATCCCCCCGCCGATGCGCCGCGCCAGCTCCGGGAAGATCTCCCGCAGGTCCTTCGCCTCCCCCAACGGCTTCACCACCGGCTGCCGCAGGCCGATGTAGTCCACCAGGGACTGCGGCGGCCGCGCGTCCACGTCCCACCGCTCCATCCAGGTGGTCCACGGCAAGACGAGGTCCGCGAGGTGCGCGGTGTCCGAGTACATGACGTCCAGGCAGACGTGGAACGGCAGGAGCGTCTCGTCGCGCAGGACCTCCTGGACCAGCGGCGACTCGGGGAAGGCCCAGGCGAGATCCACGTTGTAGGTCATCAGCGCGGAGAGCTTCTCGCGGCCCTCCTTCACCCAGCGGTACGTCATGGGCGCCACGCCCATCTTCGAGAAGCGGCTGGCCAGCGGGTACTCGGCGGGCTCCTTGATGCTGCTCTTCGCGGGGGGGCGGGGCGGGATGGGCCCTGGGAGCGGGTGCTCCTTCTTGTCGTACGAGGCGTGGGGGTGCCAGTTGAAGCCGCCCACCTGCCCCATGCTCCCCACCAGCAGGTTGAGGATGGTGATGGCGCGGTCGTTCTGCGCGCCGTTGACGTGGGCGCTCGAGCCTCGATTGCAGATGGTGGTGGCGCGCGGCGCAGCGGCGGCGAACTCTCGCGCGAGCCGGCGGATGACGTCCGCGGGGACGCCGCTGTGCTCCTCGGCGAGCTCCGGCGGGTACTGCGCCACGTGCGCCGCGTAGCTGTCGGCGGGGAGGTTGGCCCAGCGGTCGAAGAAGGGCTTGTTCCACAGCCCCTCCGAGCAGATGACGTGGCTCATGGCGAGCGCAATGAGCCCGTCGGTCCCGGGCTTCACGCAGTGCCACTCGTCGGAGAGCGCCGCGGTGTTGGAGAGCCGCGACTCGAAGGTGACGAGCTTCGCGCCCGCCTCGCGGCCCTTCATCATCCGGATGGCGACGGGGATGTGCCCCTGGTGCGCCTCTGCCCAGTTGGAGCCGAAGTTGAGGACGAACTTCGCGTTCTCGTAATCCCCCAGGTCCCAGTCGCTCTCGTAGATGACGGACTGGATGCCGGCCCGCTTGTTCGACGAACACAGCGCGCGGTGGTTGAAGTGGGAGGGCGTTCCGTAGGCATCGAGGAAGCGCGTGACCGCGTCCGCCGAGCGGTTTCGGCCCTGCTGGAAGGCGAACTCGTGCGGGCGGCCGGCTTCGCGCAATTCGCGCAGGCGGGTGGCGATCTCTTCGTACGCCTCGTCCCAGGTGATGCGCCGCCAGCGCCCCTCTCCGCGGGCGCCCACCCGCTTCATCGGGTACTGCAGCCGGTACGGGTCGTACTGGATGGACGGGCCCGCCGCCCCCTTGGCGCAGATGGCGCCGCGGCTGTTCGGGTCCTCGGGGTTGCCCACGATGCCGAGCAGGCGCCCATCCTTCACGTGGGCGATGACCCCGCAGGCGGTGGTGCACATCTGGCACATGGACGGGATGCGCTGGACCTTGCCGGTGACCTTCCCCGTCCGCACGCCCTTGCGGTCCTGGCGGGCCACGAAGTCCAAAGCCCCCAACCCGGCGATGGCCGCCCCGGCAGCGGCGCCCAGCTTCAAGAGGTCACGTCTGTCGAGCTTCACGCGCGCACCACGAAGAGGAGGTAGCGGGCGGCGGACGCGCCCACGAGGACCAGCGCGGCGGTGCCCCAGGCTGCGTGACGCAGCCGCCGACCCAGCGTGAGCGCCCAGAGCGGCAGCCCCAGCCCGGCCAGCACCACCGCGCCCCAGAACACCGGCGCGTGTGTCCCCCGGACCAGAGACTCCCCGGCCCGCGCCAATGACGGCGTCTGGGGCCCGGCCACCGCCACCAGGGCCACGAGCAGCGCCGCCTGGAGGGGCAACAATGCGAGCAGCACCCGCCGCAACCGCGGCTGCAAGGTCTTGTCTTCGCTCCTGCGTGCGAGCAGCAGGCAGACCGCAGCGCCCATCAACGCGGCGGTGACGAGGAAGCTCGCGAAGGCGAAGCCGCTGGCCGCGAGCGGAGAGGACCAGGTCCGGGCGAGCAGCACCGCGGGGTACGCGGCGAGCGCGGCGCTGGTGAGCAGGAGCAGCGCGAAGGTCCCGCCGAACACCGCCTTCGTCAAGGCGTCTGGCGGCGTCACGTCCCCTGCCGCCCGGGCCGCGGTGCGCCGGCCGAGCAGGTACACCTGCACGCCCAGGAGCGCCGCCTCCAGCGCGAGGAGCTTCGCGCCCCAGGACATCACCGAGGACGGCGCGAACCGCGTGAGCATCAGCCCGAACCGCGCAGGCTGACCCAGGTCGGCGATGAGGATGACGGCACACGCGAAGAGGGCGGCCAGCGCCAGCAGGCAGGCCCGCCGGACGAAGACGTCCGCAGCCGCCCCGGTCCTTGGGGGGACGAGGTGGGCGAGGAGGCTCGTGCCCGCGGCCATTCCCACCAGCACGAAGTAGACGGAGAGCAGCCCGCCCCAGGGCGCCACCGGTAGCACCGACAAGAGGCCGCTCATGGCTTCGGCTCGCCCTTGAACTCGAGGCTCCCATCCACCTGGACGCCGTCCTCGGCGAGGAGCGAGAGCGCGTTCTTCGGGTCGATGTAGAGGACCTTCGGCGCCGTCCCCGCCTCAGGCTTCCAGACGGTGACGGTGTTCGCCGCCACCTTCTGGGCGATGGCGCTCGTCACGTCCTCGAGGTCTCCGAAGGTGCGGCAGCCGGTGGGGCACGCTTCGACGCAGGCGGGCGCGCGGCCCTCGTCGGTGCGGTGCGTACAGAAGGTGCACTTCTGCGCCACCTTCTCCACCGGGTCGATGTAGATGGCGCCGTACGGACACGCCGCCTGGCAGAAGCGGTTGACGTTGCAGTCGCCCTCGTTGATGACGACCTCGCCGTTGGGCAGGCGGGTGAGGGCCTCCGTGGGGCACGCGTCCATGCAGGGCGCGTCTTCGCAGTGGTTGCAGAGCACCGGCAGGAAGTGCCGCGTCGCGTGCGGGTAGTGGCCCGCCTCCACATACTTCACGGTGTCGCGGAAGTGCCCCAGGGGGACGTCGAACTCGGCCTTGCATGCCACCGAGCACGCGTGACAGCCGATGCACGTGCGCAGGTCAATCAACATCCCCAGCTTCATGAGGGCGCGGTATCGCCTATTTGAGCCATCGGCACAACCGATGCGTCGGCCGCGCCGGTCTTGTCAGCGGCGGCTGCCGGCCTCCCGGGCGAGGAACTGCAGGAACGCGGCCCCCAGAGGGCCCTGCGCCCTGCGCGCGTCCACCACCGCCCACAGCCGGCGCTCTGGCAGCGCCGGGCGCACGGAGACCTGCACCAGCTCGCCCGCCTGCACCTCCAGCGTGACGGCCGCCTTCGAGACCACCGCCACGCCCAGCCCGGCGACCACCGCGCGCTTCACCGCCGCGGTGCTGCCGAACTCGGCCGCGACGTTGAGCGCCACCGGCCGCTTTCGGCCCAGCGCCTCCTCCAGCGTCCGGCGCGTGCCCGAGCCCGACTCTCGCACCACCATGGGCTGGGCCAGCAGCGCCGCCAGCGGCACCTCTCCTTTCGTTGCCAACGCGTGGTCCGGTGGGCAGATGGCCACCAGCTCATCCGTCCAGAGCGCGGTGGCGCGAAGTTGCATGCCCTCCGGACGCGCCCCCACCACGCCGAGCTGCACCTCGCCGGAGAGCACCCGGGCGCAGACCTCTTCGCTGTCGCCGACGCGCACCACCACTTTCACCTTCGGGCGCCCAGAGGCGAAGCGGGCCACCGCGTCCGGGAGGTAGTACTCGGCAGGGATGGTGCTGGCCGCCACCTCCAGGGTGCCCGCGTCCGCGGCGCCGAAGCCGGCCAGCTCGCTCACCAGGGCCTCTCGAGCGCGGAGCAGCTCGCGCGCGCCCGCGTACAGCCGCTCGCCCGCCGGCGTGGGCGAGACCGAGCGGCCGAGCCGGTCCAACAGGCGCAAGCCCAGATCTGCTTCGAGGGTGGCGATGCGCTCGCTCACCGAGGCCTGCGCCATCTCCAGATCGCGCGCCGCGCCGGTGAAGCTCTGGCGCTCCACCACGCGGCAGAAGATCTCCAGTTGTCGAAGGTCCATGGTCGCCTGTGCTCGGTGAGGGCAGACCATGCCAGCCGCGCGGAAAAAACTCGCGGGTCTCGGAGGGGAAGGTAGCCTCCGGCGCCATGATTCGCCTGCTCTCGGCCCTCCTGCTCTTCGTTGGCGCCACCGCCTTCGCCCACTCCGGCGACCACGAAGAAGGCATCACCCACGACCCGAAGACCGGCGAGCACGTGAAGGCCAAGCGCAAGCGCTCCCGGGACGCCGACGAGAAGGGCCCGTTCGACAAGGGCCGCTTCGTCTTCCGGGGCGGCGCCAACCTGGACCTGAACCGGAGCATCAACCTCGGCGGGAACAACGACGGGGACACGCCGGTGAACGCCGGCGCGAGCGTGGGCGTGGGCTACTTCGTCATCGACAACCTGTCGTTGGATCTGGACCTGGACGCGCACCTCGAGCTGAGCCCGGAGTTCGGGTTCGCGAGCCTCGGGTTCACCCCGGGCGCGCGCTACCAGCTCATCCCCCAGGCCTATGTCCGGGTGGGCGCGCCGCTCATCGTCTACCCGAGCTTCAACGCCGGCATCCTCGGCGGGGTCGGCTACCACCAGCCCATCGGCAGCAAGGCCGCGCTCGTCATCGGCCTGGACTACACGTACTACTTCACCGAGGAGTACCGGACGGCGGCGCCGCAAGGACGCGTGGACGTCAACGCCGGCGTGCAGACCTGGTTCTGAGGCACGCCGGCCCCTCCCGAGCGGGTGGATTCGCGCAGGTCGTCGAATCCCCCGTGGACCGGCATGCGGCCTACTTGTCGTCGAGCAGCCCGGCCGCCTTCGCCGCCGCCTCGATGCCTTCGTAGTTCTCCGGCCGGGTCTCGATGAAGCCCACCGTGCGCTGCAGGTCGAGGATGGCCTTGTGCTCGGGGTTCTTCGGGTCCAGGGACAAGAACGCCTGCCGGAGCTGCTCGGTCAGCTTCGGGTCCAGGTCCCCGCGGACGGTCCAGTTGTAGTCGTAGTAGCCCGGCGTGGTCCAAAGGACGCGCACCTTGTTCAGGTCCACGCGCTTCTCCTCCACCAGCTTCTCGAACACCGACGCGTTGAGCGCGCCCGCGTCCACCTTCCCGGCCTCCACCCACTTCGCGGTCGCGTCGTGGGCACCGGAGAAGCTCACCTTCTTGAAGTCCTTGCCCGCGTCGATCCCCGCCTTCATGAGGAAGTAGCGCGGCATCAGGTGCCCGGAGGTCGAGGACACCGAGCCGAAGGCGATGGTCTTGCCCTTCAGGTCCGCGAGCGTCTTCGCCTTCGACTGCGCGGGCACGATGAACAGGCTCTTGAACTCCGCGTCCTCCGTCCGCTGCACCAGCGGCTGCGCGTTGCCGGTGCGCCTGCGCGCCTGCACGAAGGTGAAGCCGCCGTACCAGACGAGGTCCAACTTCCCGGCTGCCAGTCCCTCCACCGTGGCCGCGTAGTCGGTCACCGGCACGAACTTCACGGGCCGGCCCAGCTTCGCCTCCAGGTGCTTCCCGAGCGGCTCGAACTTGCGGAGCAGCTCGGTGGGCGCCTCATCCGGGATCGCAGAGACGCGCAGGGGCTGCGGAGACTCCGCCGAGGCAACTCCCGCGGCGAACAGCACGGACACGACCCACTTCAGCTTCGACTTCGACTTCGACTTCGACGACACACGCATTGGACCTCTCCTTGAACCTTCGTTCTTCAACGCTCACCACGCCCTCACCCGCTTCCTCACGTCGTGCGGCCGCCGCGCCAGGTCCAGGCGCGCAGCCCGCCACAGCCGCCACCGGTCCCAGAAGCCCGAGGGCACAAGCGCCACGTCCGCGATCTCCCCCAGCGCGAAGCGGTCTCGGCGCTGCGTCCGCACCTCACACCGGATGCCCCCGAGGTCTGAGCCCAGGAGGGTCGCCGGGGCCGAATCGGGCAGCGAGGCGCCGGTGGTCGGCGTGAACACGCGCGCCCCGCCGCGTCCGAGCGCCACCACGTAAAGCCTTTGCCCTGCCACCGCCAGCTCCCACGAAGCGCCCGCCCCCGCCTTTGAGTCCCGCCCGCCTTCGCGAGCGCTGAGCCGCGCCCGCAGCCACCCCGAGAACAGATCCACCGCGGTCACCAGCGCGAGGATGGTGAGCACCAGCGTGGCCGCACGGCCGTACTGGAAGAGCGACAGGGCCACGTGCATCTGGGTGCCGAGCCCGCCGGCGCCCACCACGCCGAGCACGGCCGAGGCCCGGATGCCGACCTCCCAGCGGTAGAGCGCGTAGCCCAGAAGCTGCGGCGCAGCCTGGGGCAGCGTGGCGAAGACGGTGGTTCCCAGAGACCGCCCCCCGAGCAGCCGCAGCGCCCGGCCCGGCGCGGGCGAGACCTCCTCCAGCGTTTCGGTGAACAGCCGCCCGAGCACGCCGGCGTTGTGCAAGCCCAGCGCGAGCGCGCCGGCGAAGGGCCCCAGGCCCACCGCGAAGATGAAGAGCAGCGCCCAGACCAGCTCCGGCAGCGTCCGCCACATCGCCAGCACGCCTCGCGCCGCGAGCCGAAGCGGCGAGAGCAGCGCGCCTGCTCCCTGCGCCTCCACCAACGAGCGGCGCTTCGCCGCAACGAGCGCCAGCAGGAGCCCCAGCACCGTCGCCACCGCCCCGCCGATGATGCTGATGAACAGCGTCTCCAGCACCGCCGGGAAGAGCCCCTCCAGCAACTGCGGCGACAGCGACGGCGGATACAGGCCCGACGCGAAGGTCGCCATCCCGCGCAGCGCCTCGAGCGTGAAGAGCTCCCAGCCGGAGGCCTCAAGCGCCCGGGCAGAGCCGATGACCGCCGCCACCCCGCCCAGCGTCACCGCGGTCCGCCCCAGGACCCCGCGGCGGTCCTTCGGGAAGAAGTCCACCGCCTGCCGCAGCCGCCGGCGGACGACGCCGGAGACGAGATCCGTCAGCCCGACGAGGACCAGGAGGACGAGCACCCAGCTCGCCACTTCGTCCCACGCGAACATCTTGATGGAGAGCTCGAGCTGCAGGCCGATGCCCCCCGCCCCCACGAGCCCGAGGATGGCCGACGCCCGGAGCGCGCATTCGAACCGGTAGAGCCAATACGACAGGGTCAGCGGCAGGGCCTGCGGCAGGGTGCCGAAGAGAAAGGCTCGCGAAGGGGAAGCGCCGGCGGCGACGAGCGCGCGCGCGGCGGCAGGAGAGGTGGACTCGAAGAGCTCCGCGAAGACCTTCCCCATCATCCCCGCGTAGGCCACGCCAATCGCCAGCACGCCGGGCCCGGGGCCAATCCCCAGCGCCCGGACGAAGAGCAGCGCCCAGATGAGCTCGGGGATGGATCGCATCACATTGAGGACGCTCCGGGTCGCGCCATAGACCACCCAGCGCAGCCGCTGCCTTCGGGTGGGCAGCTCGGAGACGCCCGGGCGCATCGCCAACAGGGACAGCGGCGCGGCGAGCAGCGTTGCCAGCCCCACGCCCAGCACAGCGATGGCCAGGGTCTCGAAGGTGGGCCACAGCGCACCCTGGAGGAACGCACCGTCCAGCTTCGGTGGGAGAAACCCCGAGGCGAAGTCCGCCATCGTCGTGCGGGCGTCCCCTGCGAACAGCGCGCCCAGGTCCCCTTCCACGCCTCGCCACGCCACGACGAGCACCACGGCAAGGCCAATGCCGGGCCCCCGCAGCCACCAGGGCAGAGGCGGCCTCGAGACCTGCGCGCTCTGCGCCCAGGGGGTCATGAAGAGCGTCCACCGCTGCGCGCCCAGTCGAGCACCTGGCTCAACACGCCGCTCTCCCGCCTCGCCGCGACATGCAGCCCCACGTCGGGGCCGCGCCGTCCCAGCGGCAGGGTCACCAGCGCCCCGCGCGAGAGCTCGTCCTGCACTTCGGACGCGCAGACGAAGCCTACGCCGGCGCCCGCGCAGAGCGCCGCGCGCACCACCGAAGGGTCCTCCGCCTCCACGGCCACCGCGTCCGGTGACAGCGGTGCGCCCTGACCGGCAAACCACGCCGCCGCCGCGCCCTCTGCCGCAGACGCCCCTCCGCTGGTGACGCGCGGCAACCGGGCCGCCCACGGCAAGGTGAGGACGCCCTGCAGCCGCTCGGTGACGTGCGGAGCGGCCACCAGCAAGACCTCCGAGCGGGAGAGCTCTTCGTAGACCACGTCCGGCACCGCCATCCGCGCGTCCACCACCGCCGCGTCCAGCCTCCCTGCGCGCACGTCATCCAGAAGCGCAGCCGAAGCCGCGGACACCACTTGCACACGAACGCCCGTCACCGCCGCGCGCCGGAGGATCTCCGGGAGCAGGGTGTGGACCGCCAGCGGCGTGGCCCCCAGGCGCAGCCGCTCTCGCGCCCGCTCACCTCGAAGGGGCTGCCCCTCCGATGGCGCCTGTCCGCCCAGCGCGTACAGGGACGCGAGATCCTGCGCGGTCAATTCGGAGACGGCCCTGTCGAAGTGCACCCGCCCTGCGCGCAGACCAATCACGCGGGTGAGCTGGTCGCGGATGGGCTCGAGCTGGTGCGTGCTGACCACCAGCGTGCGGCCTTCGGCGGCGCGGACGAGCAAGCCGACGATCTCCACCGACCGCGCAGGGTCCACCGAAGCCAGAGGCTCGTCCGCGAGGAGCACGTCCGGGGCCTGGTGCAGCACCCGGGCAATGGCCACCCGCTGCTGCTCCCCGCCGGAGAGCCTGTCGGTGCGCTCGTAGAGCTTGTCCACGATGCCGAGCCGCGCGAGCAGCGCCTCCACCTGCGCCGCTTCACGCCGGGACACCAGCGCCCGGAGCGCACCCAACGTCGACAGCCGCCCCAGCCTGCCGGCGACCACGTTCTGGAACACCGAGCTCTGCGGCACGAGGTCCAGCATCTGGTGGACGGTTCCCACGCGTGCGCGTAGCCGACGCAACTTTTGCGCGCCGAGTCGGGTGGGGTCTTCGCCCAGGGCGCGCAGACTTCCGGAGGTCGGGAAGCCCGCCGTGTTGAGCAGCGAGAGCAGCGTGGACTTCCCCGCCCCAGAGGGACCGATGAGGCCCACCCGCTCGCCCGCCCGGATGGTGAGCGACACGTCGCGCAGGGCCTCGAACCCGCCATAGCGGCGGCCCACCTGCGCCAGCTCGAAGACGGGGCCGTGCCCGATACCACCCATCGGCGCGTTCTATAGCACCGCACGTGCCACGGCCTCCTTCACCGCGCGGCGCCGAAGTCGGAGGGCAGCTTCAGCGCGGGCCGAACCGCATCGGGACCTCGTAGCAGTCCGCGGGCGCGGGCAGCGGCGCGGCGCCGGGGACCACGCAGCGCAGGGCGGCGTCATCCAGGAGCGGCTTGCCGGAGGACCGCTTCAGGGCCAACGCGCTCACGTCCCCTTCCTCGTCCACGCAGAAGCGCACCTTCGCCTCGCCGGTGAGCCGGAAGCGCCGCGCGGCCTGCGGGTAGCAACGCTCCGCCGAGCGGGCCAGCGCGCGCTGCAGCCCGGTGAGGTCCACGGCGCCGCTGCTCGCTCCGCCGCCGGGACCTGTGCCTGTGCCTTCGAGGTGTCCGTGGCCGTCACCTCCGCTCGCGCCCGAGGCCCCTGAGTCTTCCGAGCCGGTGGCGCCGACGCCGCGGGCAGCCTCTGTGTCCTCGACCTCGACCTTCGAGCGCGGGCTCGCTGCCACCTGCGCATCGCCGGAGTCGACCGCGGGCAGCACCATCATCATGGGCTCTGCGGCTGCGGAGGAGGCAATCACAGGGCGGCGCCCCGCCCGTGTCATGCGCGCGCGGGGCGGGGGACGCGGGGTCTGCCGGACGGGCTCCGTACTGGGCGGCGCCACGCCTACCGGCCCGCTGCCGGAGGGCGCGTCGAACAGGGCGACCCGCAGCGGCTCCTGACGCCGCGCCGCCGCGCGCTCCGTCACCGCACCGGAGTCTGCGCGGTCCTCCGCCGCCAGCGCCCAGACGCCCAACCCCACCAGCGCGTGCACCGCGACCGACGAGGCGAGGCCGACCGCGATCCGCGCCCCGCCCTTCACGCGGCCCCTCCGCGCGGCGTGAACACGTCCTGCCCATCCGCCGAGCGCCCCACCAGCATCGGGATGCCGTAGAGGGACTCCAGGGCTCCGGCGGTCAGCACCTCCCGCGGCGGGCCCTTCGCCACGACCTTCCCGTCGCGCAGGAGCAGCACCTTATCTGCGAACGACGCGGCGAGGTTCACGTCGTGCAGCACCGCCACCGCGCCCAGGCCTTCGCGCACCCGCTGCTGCACCAGTCTCAGGCACTCCACCTGGTGGCGCAGGTCGAGGAACGCCGTCGGCTCATCCAGCAGCAGGAGCCTGGGAGCCTGCACCAGCGCGCGCGCGAGGATGAGCAGCCGCAGCTCGCCGCCGCTCATCTCGGAGGCTGGCCGGTCCGCGAGGTAGGCCACGTCCAGCGCCGCCATCGCCTCGCGCGCTGTGGTGAGGTCTCGCGAAGACGGCAGCCCCAGCGCCCCCAGGTGCGGGCTGCGTCCCATCACCACCAACTCCAGCCCGGTGAAGCCGAACACCGGCTCGAAGTGCTGCGGCACCCAGGCCACCTTCTGCGCGAGCTCGGCGCGCGGCCACCCGGGCGCAGGCCGGCCGAACAACGACAGCTCACCGCCGGCGGTGGGGTGAAGCCCCAGGGCCGTGCGCAGAAGCGTGCTCTTCCCGGCGCCGTTGGGTCCCAGCACCGCCCACAGCTCCTTCGGCTGCACGGTGAAGGTGACGTCCCGGAGGACCACGCGCGGGCCGTGCGCGGCGCCAACGCCGCGGGCCTCGAGCAGGGGCGCCATGTCCTAGCGGCTCCGCTCGACCCGCAGGGCCTCTGCCTTCAAGTCCCGCAGCTCCCTGTGCACGCGGGCGAGCCCCGCTTCGTCCAGGGTGGAGGCGCGCTTCATCTCCTCGGCCATCCAGGTCCGGCGCCCGCACACCACCGCCGCCTCCTCATCGGTGCAGCCCAGGCGTTTCTCCATCCGGGCGACGACGGCGCGCGTGCTCGTCCACTCCTTCGTCACGTCGCGCAAGGTGACCTTCCGGGTGCGGACGGGGGCCTTCGGCTTCGTGGCCTTCGCGGCGGCCGGCTTCACCTCCGGCGCGGGCGCGGGCTCAAGGGCCTCAACGCCGGCCTCGGCCTCGGCTGCGGCCTGCTTGGCGATCTCCGCCGGGTCCGCGTCCAACAGCGACACGATGTCCGAGAGGTCCTGCTCCTCCACCGGCACCTGCGCCGTTGACGCCTCCTCCTCCTGCGGGGGCGGCGCCTGGGTGGGAGGCCCTTGCGGCGGCGCGATGGCGAGCGGCTTCAGGTCTCCAGGCCTCAGCACGTCCAGCGAAGGCGCCCGCTCCTGACCCAACATGCTCCAGGCAAACCAGCCCGCCCCACCTGCGACGGCCAGCACCCCCACCACGATGGCCAGGGTGAAGACGCCCGCGCCACGCCTGGGCACCCGCTTGACCTGCGTGTCCTCCGGCGCTGCCTGCGCGAGCAGCTCCCGCGTGGGCAGCGAGGCGACCTGGGCCTCCGGCACAGGCTCCGGCTCGGCACGGAAATCAGGCGCGGCGTCGGCCACGGGCTCGGGCGGCTCTTCGAGCAGGGTCCCCACCACCACGCGCGGCTGGGTGTCCTCGGGAGGGGCCGCCAAGAGGTCCGCGAGCCCGGGCAGATCCTCGCCCTGCATGGGCGGGAGCGTGGGGAGCTGATCGAACGCGGGGACCTTTCCAGGTGGCGGCGGCTGCAGCGGCCCGGAGGCGACCGGCGAAAGCGAAGGGGACACCTGCCCGTCCTGCGCAGCGGTGGCGGCCAGAGGGCCATCGAGCGTCACCGGCCCCGGGACCTTCACCTGTCCCTGTGCCACAGGGCCTGGCGGCGGTGAAGGCGGAAGCTCCGCAGACATCATCGCCTGGCGCAGCTCCTCCGCGAGCACCACGCCGGGCACCGTCTCCTGGTCGCGCAGCTGCGCCGCTTCGTCCGCCTCGCCGGTCCGCGGCGTGGGCGCGAAGGACAGGGGCGAAGGCTTGATGGGGCCGCGGGGTGCTGTGGGACGTTCAGCGCGCGAGGGCGCAGGCCCCTGCTGCAGGGCGCGCTGCGCTTCGGCGTCCGGAGCCACCTCCTTGAGCGCCACCACCGCGGTCTCGCGATCCTCCTTGACGCGGGCAGCGGCGCGGGGCTCCGCAGCGGCGGCCTCCACCTCCGCGCGCGGCAGGCTCCGCAAGGCGCCGAGCAGCTTGCGCTCCTGGCCGTACTCCTGCCCGAAGGCCTCGCGCATGTAGCGGCTGGCGCTCTCCGGCCCGGCGGTGGGGTCAATCTCCAGCAGCGCGCCCATCACCTTCGCGCGGAACTCCTCCGCGGTCTGGAAGCGCCGGGCGGGGTCCACCTGCAGCGCCCGCGCGACCATCTGCTGCACCGCCGGAGGACACAAAGGGTCCACCTGGTTCAGCGGCGAGATGGGGGGGTTGGCCACCTGCATCATCAGTTCGTGCGGCGGCACGTCGTCGAACGGGTTCTTCCCGCTCACCAGTTCGTACAGGCACAGCCCCGCCGCGTAGAGGTCCGCGCGCCGGTCCACCTTCTGGTGCCGGGCCTGCTCCGGCGACATGTAGAGGAACTTCCCGAGGATCATGCTCGGGTTGGTGCGCGCCGAGTTCAGGCTGCTCTTGGCGAGCCCGAAGTCGATGACCTTGACCTCGCCTTCGTAGGAGATGAGGACGTTCTGCGGCGAGACGTCCCGGTGGACGAGCCCAATCTCCTTCTCTTCTTCGTCCCGCTTGCGGTGCGCGTAGGCCAGCGCGTCCAGCACCCGGCCCATCACGTAGAGCACGAAGGTGAGCGGCAGGGGCATGCTCCGCTCGCGCGCGCGCGCCGCCACCTTGCGCAGGTCCTTGCCGTCCACGTACTCGAGCGCGATGTACGGGTCCCCTTCGTGCAGCCCCATGTCCAGGACCTGGGCGATGCAGCCGTGGGACAGCTTCACCAGCGTGCGCGCCTCGTTGACGAAGCGCTCCACGAACTCCGGGTCCCGGGCCAGAGACGGGAGGATCTTCTTGATGACGCAGAGCTTCTCGAAGCCCTGCGGCCCCTCCAGCCTCGCGAGGAAGATCTCCCCCATCCCGCCGACGGAGAGCGGCGTGAGCAGGGTGTAGCGCCCGAAGGGCACGGGCTTGAACGGCCGGAGCCGCGCGCTTTGCGGAGCGTTCATTCGGTGTGCGGGCTCTCCGGTCGCATTGAAACAAAGACCGGGCCGTCACTCCAATGGACAAGTGGCCGAGCAGGCAGGCTCAGCGGACGCCGGGCATGGTGTGCTGCGCCACGTCCTCTTCGATGACCTCGAAGGCGGCCGTCCGCTCCTTGCGGCCCGCCTCCGCACCCGGCAGCACCCGCTCTCCGAGCGGGACCACGTCGAACCGCGCGCCCACCGCCGCCAGCGTCTTGCCGGTGATGAGGATCTGCCCGGCCTCCGCCGTCTCCCGAAGCGAGGAGGCGAGCTTCAAGGGCTCTCCGAGCACGGCGAAGTCCAGGCGGGAGGCGGACCCAACCAGGCCCAGGAGCGCGCGGCCGGTGTGCAGGCCCATCCGGAGCAGGGGCCGGACCTCGGGCGGGTGCCGCTCCAGGGTCCGCTCCCACTCGGCGCGCAGGGCGAGCGCACAGCGGACCGCGCGCAAGGGGTCATCCTGCCGGGGCGCCGGCGCGCCGAAGAGCGCAACCAGCGTCTCCCCGACGATGCCGACCATGGTGCCATCGAAGCTGAAGACCACGCCGCACAGGCGCTGGTTGAAGTCGTTGAGGACGTTGAGCAGCTTGCCCGCCATGGCAGGCTGCTGCGCGAGGGGGCCCAGGCCCACCAGGTCCGCCACCAGCACCGTGCACGGGCGGTCTTCGAGCCCCGTCACCGGCCCCTGCGCGCCGCGGCCGAGCTCATCGAGACGGCGCTCGGCGACCTCCGGCGGGTGGAACCGCTCCAGCGTCCGCCGCAGCCGCTCCGCCGCCGGGTTGCCCTGGGCGCGGAAGCGCTGGAGCCCGGTGGACAACAGGTGCGTCATCGCCGTGCACAGGTCCAACAGCCCCGCGAGCTCCTCGGGGTTGCCGGCGGGGCGGTTGAGGTAGAGGACGCCCAGGAACTCCTTCCCGCCCGCGCCGCGGATGGGGATGCACAGCACCTGGTTGGCGCCGTACATGATGACGCTCTCGCGCGCGGCGAAGCGGCTGTCCTCGCGCACGTCCGCTACGGCGATGGCCGAGCCGGAGGAGAGCGCGGCGTCGATGATGGCGTCCGACACCGGGACCTCGCCCCGAGAGAGCTTGCCGCTGTGCCGCACCGCCGCCGGCACCATGGCCCCGGTGGGGTGCTTGAGCAGCACCACCGCGGTGGTGGCGCCCGTCCGCTCCATCACCCGGTCCGCGGTCTGCTCCAGGAAGGCCTGCAGGCTGGTGGCGGAGGAGAGCTGCTCCGCCATCCGGTAGAGCGTGAGCAGGAAGTCGGTGGTCACCGCGCTCGTCGGCTGCTCCCCGAAGGGCATGGGGCCTGCGCCGGGGTCGAACGGGGTGACGTTGTCGAGCGCGCGCAGCACCACGCTCTCCCGGAGGTTGCGAGAGGTGATGACCGCGCCGCCGATGTCCGCGCCCCGCCCGTAGCGGCGCACCCCGCCGGCGTCGAGGTTCACGACCTCGGTCGCCGCGCCCTCCACCTTCGAAGGCTGCCGCACCGCCAGCGCGTTCTCTCCCACGTTCACCGTGTCTCCCGGCTTCAGGGAGACGGTGCCTTTGAGGGGCTGGCCGTTGAGCTTCGAGCCGTTGCGGCTGCCCATGTCCTCCACGGTGAGCTCGTCGCCATTGACGCGGAAGCGCGCGTGCCTTCGGGAGACGAGGTCACCGGAGAGGACGATGTCGTTCTCGTCCGCTCGCCCGAGCAGCGTCACGCCCTCCGGGAGGTCGTACGGGGTGTCGAAGTAGCCCGGTCCGTTGATGATGAGCTGCCACATGGGCCGGACGAGCATAGCCGACGATGCGCTGCCCGCGAGACTCCCGCGTTCCCTCTCCCCCCCGGGGGAGGGCCAGGGTGAGGGCGCAGCTACCTTCCCTCTCCCCCCGGGAGAGGGTCAGGGTGAGGGCTGCGGTGAGGCCGCGCCCTTGCGCACCAGCACGAACGGGAAGGAGTTCCCGCGCTGCGTGAAGGTACCTCGCACCGCGTCGCCCTCGCGGCGGCCCTTGAAGACGACGTTGGCGCCTGGGACCTCGTTGAGGAGCTCCACCTCTTCGCCCTCTTCGCGGACGACGCTGAGAGGCAGCCCCTTTGCCCCCTGCGCCGGGATGTCCACGGTGCCCGTACCGTCCTCGCCAACCTGCGCGAGGAAGCCGAGGTTCCCGTTCGGCAATTCGATGTGACCCTCCCACGCGCCGGCGAGCGCGGTGGGCTTCGCGGTGGTCGCCTCGGGGCTCTGAGGGGCACGCGCGGCCTCCGAGGCCCCGGGCGTGGAGGCGCAGCCGGCGGAGGCGAGGAGCGTCAGACAGAGGAACAGGCGGGACATGGGTTACCTCGGGATGGGAAGGAGGAGAACCATCGCGATGACCTCCGCGACGATCAGCGCGGCGATGAAGGTGAGCGCCAGCCGGCCGCCGCGCAGGCCGGTGACGGAGCGGAAGCCTGTGACCAGGAGCGTGATGAACCACGCCAGCGCCGGCAGCCCGACGACGAGCCCCGCCACCAGCGCCCACGCGAGCGCTGGCATCTTCGTGGCCTCCACCGGGTCACGCGGGATGTGCCCCACGAAGAAGGCGACCATCACCGCCATGGAGGTGACCAGCGGCAGGCGCGCGACCCCGACCTGCGCGAGCTGGTCCAGGTAGCGACCCCTGCGTCCGGCGAGCTTCGCCGCCAGCCAGAAGACCAGCGCCGTCAAGGGCCAGGAGACGAAGAGGTCCGCGAGCGCCAGATGCCACGGCACATCCTGCGCCACGTGCCTCGCAGAGATGGCGCCGGCGAAGCGGACGTCGAACCGCGAGAGCGTCAGCGCGCCAACGGCCGTGACCAGACCGATGAGGAGCGCCGTGCGGGTGCCGAGCACCTCCATGGGGAAGAAGAGCCACCGCCACAGCGCGGGGCGTGGCTTGTTCAGCGCCTTGAGCAGCGCGTTCGCCTCGTCCGGCGTGACCTCCCCCCGCGCCACCGCCTCGAGGATCTGCTCCCTCTGCGCCTCGCTCATGACTCCAGCTCCTTGAGCTTGCGAGACGCCTCCTTCACGGAGAGCTCCCCGCGCGAGAGCTTGTCGAGGATCCCCTTCCGCGCCTTCTCGGGATCCACGCCCCCCTCCGCAGACAGCCGCGAGATGACGTCGTTCAGCCGGTTACGCACCGTCGGGTAGCTCTCGTCCCGCAGCTTCCCGAGATCCTTCAGGCTCCCGGAGCAGCGGACGAAGGCGAGGACGAAATCCAGGTCCTCGCGGCTGAGCTTGAGCAGCACGGGGAGCTCGAACTGGCCTTCGAGCCGCATGGCGCAGCCGGGGCAGGTGAGCTGTGTCACCTCCAGACTGGAGGTGCAGGCGGGGCAGGATGTCGGGAGGCGGGTCACGCTTTATTTAGTAACGACTTCATTTTATTGAGTCAAGGCTTCACTTTCTTCGTGAGGCGCCCCCTCTGGGAGAGGGTCGGGGTGAGGGGGGACTTGCCCGCCGCCTCCCCCGTATCCTCCGGCCGCATGAAACGGCTCCTCCTCTCCGCCACCGCCGCCGCCTCGCTCGGATGTGGCTCCATGATCCCCGGCCCGTGGACAACCAGCTGCATCGCCCGAGGCAGCCGCGTCCGCACGCCCTCCGGCCTCCGCCTCATCGAGGACCTCCGGGAGGGCGACGAGATCATCAGCGTGGATCCTGCCGCCGGTGAGCAGGTGAGAACCGTCATCACCCACGTCCGCGCCGCCCACCGCGAATGCGTGCGGCTCGCCTTTGCAGAGGACTCACTCGTCGTGACCTCCGACCACCCGCTCTATGACCCCGACGCCCAGGCCTGGGCGCCGGCCGGCGATTGGGCACTGGGGCTGCGCACGCACGTCCTGCAGGCAGGGGACGGCGTCAGTGCGCCAGTCGCGCTCCTCCGCGCCGAGTCCTCCGCAGGCATGCACGACGTCTTCGACCTCGGCGTCGCTCACGCGCTCCACAACTTCGTCGCCAATGGCGTGCTCGTGCACAACAAGGAACCGCTGCCCGTGCAGTGCGCGGGACCAGCTGGCGGGGAGATCTACGACTACGGAACTTGCGACTGCCCCGATGGCGCCAAAGGCACCACCCGCTGCCCGCATGACGGCGACGCCGGCACCTGCGAATGCCCGAGTGATGAACTCGACGCGGGTACTGGGAACGGCGGGACACCTGATGGCGGGCCGTAGCGTGCTGCGCCCACAGGTTCGGGAGTAGCGGATGCGTGGCGGGTGGCTGGTGCTCACGTTGCTCCTGCTCTGCGCGCTCGCGGCGCTCGGACTGCGAGCGCTCCCAACGGCCGAGCCCGCCGTCGGCAAGCTCCTCGTCGCGAAGCCGCGTGCGACGGATCCCACGTTCGATCGCGCCGTGGTCCTTCTGCTGCGCCGCAACGAGCGCGGCACCCTCGGCGTCATCCTCAACCGGCCGACCCAGCCGGAAGGCTCCCGCCCGCCGCATGAGGGAGATCGCTTCGGCGGTCCGGTGAGCGGGCACCGGCTCGCGCTCTGGCGCGACGGCGGCCTGCGCTGGGCGTCGGTGCAGGAAGGCCTGCAGATTCCTTCAGACGCACTCACCTTCACCGGCGTCGCGGGCTGGGCGCCAGGGCAGTTGGAGGCGGAGGTCGCCGCGGGCAGCTGGTGGGTCACCTCGCTCGATGCCGCTCACGTCCTCGGCGACCCCGAGGAATTGTGGTGGAAGGCCTCCGCCGCCGCGGACTGAGCGGCTCGCGGCCGCTGCACGGCTTCATCAAGTGTGCCTCGGACAGCGACCCCGTCTGGCGACCACGGCCGGCGACCACGTCCTCCGCGCGCGCGTCGCCATCGCGGCGCATACCTCATCCGATTCGGCGGCTCCTGGTGGGGTCAGGGCATGGTTGCACCCGGCCCTTCAGCTGAACGCCGCGTTTCTCGCCGCTTCGGGCGCCGGCAGGTCGCCTCGTTGCGCCTCTTCGCCCACTGCGCGGGGATTCGCGCCATGCGCCCGTTCCAAAGTGACGTTTGACCGGGCAGTCTCGGCGAGCCTCTCAGCCGAAGCTCGAAAAGCGCAGGCGCACTCGAATCCTCCATCTTCGCTGCGCGATTGAGGGCTGTGCGACTTCGCGCCCGCAAACTGCTCGGTGAAACGTAACTTTGGCATCCATGCGAACGGTCCTGCTCTGCTCCTCCCTGCTCCTCACCGCGTGCGCGACCACCGCCCCGCCGCCGACTGACCGTGGCGGCGACCTGACCCTCACCCCGCTCGCCGACGGTGTGTGGCTGCACCGCTCCTTCCAGGACGTCGAAGGGTTCGGCCGCGTGGGGTGGCAACGGCCAGGTCGTTCGCTGCGAGATGGGCGTGGTGCTGGTGGACACCGCCTGGACCCCGGCACAGACGCGGCGACTGCTGGACTGGACCCACCAGGAGCCGGGCGCGCAGGTCACCGACGTGGTCATCACCCACGGACACGCGGACAGCTCCGGCGGCGTCGGCGCGCTGCCGCCACACGTTCGCGTCCACGCGCTGCCGCAAACGCTGGCGCAGGTCAGGGCGAGAGGTGACGCGTTGCCGAACGCTGCGGAGCTCACCGCCGACCAGACGGAGACCTTCGCCGGCGTTCCGGTAGAGCTCTTCTTCCCCGGACACGGCCACGCGCCCGACAACCTCGTCGTCCACCTGCCGCAGCCAGCGGTCCTCTTCGGCGGCTGCTTCGTGAAGGGTGCGGAATCGTCGGGGCTCGGCAACACCGCGGAGGCGGACCTCTCGGAGTGGCCGAACTCCGTGACGCGTACGCAGCAACGCTTCCCCAACGCGCGCGTCGTCGTGCCGGGCCATGGCGACCCGGGCGACGCCGGACTGCTGGCGCACACGAAACAACTCCTCGAGTCGGGCGCGCCCTAACCCAACCTCAGCGCCGCCTCGCGCCGGTGCAGGAGCACGAGGAAGAACGGCCCGCCGAGCAGCGCGGTCACGACGCCCACCGGCAGCTCCGCGTTGAACAGGGGGAAGAGCAGCCGCGCGAGGGTGTCGGACAGGGCGAGGAATGCGGCGCCGCCCACCGCGCTCGCGGGAAGCAGCAGGCGCGTGTCCGGCCCGAGCCACAGCCGCAGCACGTGCGGGACGATGAGCCCCACGAAGCCCACCATCCCGGACAGCGCCACCGCACCGGCCACCGACACCGACGCGGCCAGCAGCAGCACCGCCCGCGTCCGCTCCACCGGCACCCCCAGCGTCGCGGCGTCCTCGTCCCCGAGCGTGAGCAGGTTCAGCCGCCCGGCGTTCAGCCACATCACGCCCACGGCCACGAACTGAAGCGCTGCGGCGGCGGCGAGCGTCCCGTACCGCTGGTACCCGAGCGTCCCCGCCAGCCAGTAGAGGATCTCCCCAACCCGGTCCGGCGCGGACAGGGTCTTGATGCAGGTGATGGCCGCGGCAGCGAAAGCATTGAAGATGACGCCGGTGAGCAGCGCGGCGTACGGCGTGGTGCGCCCCTGCACCTTGCCGGCGGCGAACACCAACGCGGTCGCCCCGAGCGAGCCGAGGAACGCAAAGAACGACGGCGCGGAGAAGTCTCCCCACACCCCCGCCACCGCGCCCATCCCCAGCGCCAACGCCAACGTCGCGCCCAGCGCCGCGCCGCCGGACACGCCCAGGACGTAGGGGTCCGCCAGGGGGTTTCGCAACAGGGCCTGCAGCACACAGCCAGACGCGCCCAGCGCGGCACCCACCAGCAGCGCAAGCAGCGCGCGCGGCACCCGCAGCGCCCAGAAGATGCGCCCGTCCTCACCCTCCGGAAACCGCAGCGCCTGAACGACCGAGAGCGGGTACTCGCCGAACGCGGACGCGACCACCAGCGCCACGGCGGCGACGACGAGCAGCGCCCCCAGCACCCAGGCAGCGCGAAGGACGAGCGGCGTGTTCCTCACGGCGATGCGGGATACAGCAGGCCCACCAACTCCTCCAGCCCTCGGCCCAGATTGGGGCCCGGCTGGATGAGGTCTCGCGACGGCAGCCGCAGCCAGCGCGCCTCCTTGAACCCGGGCAGCGCCCGCAGCCGCGCGGCCCGCGACGCGTCGTGCGACGCGTCCACCACCACCTCCGGCTTCGACGCGATGGCGGCCTCCACCCCCAACACCGGGTACGGCGTCTTCGCCCCGCGGGCGACGTTCACCACCCCCGCATCCGCGAGCAGCTCTGCCGCGAAGGAGCCAGGCCCCGCCACCACCAGCGGCTCCCACTCGTAGACGAAGAGGACGCGCAGCGGCCTCCGCTCCGCGCTCACCTTGCGCACCCGCGCGCGCACGGCTTCGACCTCCGCCGCCAGCGCCTCGCCCTTCTTCGCCACGCCCAGCGCCCGGCCCACCTCACGCAGCGCGGTGAGCGTGTCCGCCACCGTGTGCAGCGGCAGCGCCAACACCGGCACGCCCAGCTCCGCCAGGTGCTCCACCGGCCGCTTGTTCCCCGGCGCGGGCTGCACCCGCAACAGGGCCGGCCGCAGCGCCAACACCGCCTCCACGCTCGGATCGATGAAGCCGCCCACCCGCGGCAGCTTCGCCACCTGCGGGTTCTCGTCGAAGCGCGAGACGCCGACGATGCGCCGGCCCTCCCCCACCGCCAGCACCATCTCGGTCAGAGAGGGCGCCAGCGTCACCACGCGCTTCGGCTCCGAAGGCGGCTTCGGGCCGAGGCGCAAGGGCCCCCCTCCTTCCGCGGCGGCGTCCGCAGCGGCGAAGAGGAGGAGCCCGAAGGCGAGCGCGAGG
>CAZQVZ010000028.1:18653-25105 GCA_964596895.1 uncultured Myxococcaceae bacterium | reverse complement strand
GGTGAAGCCGCTCATGGCCACGGTCATCCCGGGTTGAATGCGCCTCGCCGCCTCCTCTGCCGACATCAGCAGTGCGCGCGCCTGGGGATTCTGGATGCGGTCCTTCAAGGTGGCCTCCTGGGTCGAACGGCGAGCCGTTCGGCGAGCGGGCTGCATGTCACCTGAAGCCGCCCGCCTGTGGGCGTTGTTCTCCCCGGCTCCGTCGTCTATCCACCGCCGCCGGCACGAAGTGCGCGCCCGCCTGCAGGTTCGAATCTTCGCGGTGGCCGCCCGAAGCACGAGCCCAGCAGGCGTGGGCGAGCGGCTCAGCCTCCCGCGCTGGCGTTCGCCTCACGGTACCCGTCACAGGGGCCACCGACTGTCCTGGCGAGCTGCCCCAACAAGGCTCCTGCGGGGGCCAGAAGTCCGGTCGAGTCGCCCTTCCCGAACGCCTCCGCCAGCGCCTGCGCCGAGCGCTCCTCAGGCGTCGGGCCCTCCCACAGGACGGTCCACTTCACCTTCCACGGGAGCCCCGCCCAGGAGGTGGCCTGCGCGTAGGCGGGATAGGCCCCGTTGGGCCCGACGATGCACAAGGCCAGCTTCGTCTTGCTCTGGAAGACTCCGGACTTCGTGTCGATGTCACGGGTCACCAGCCACAGCGGCTCTCCTACCCGCTCTTGAACCAGCGGATCCTGCCTGGCCTGCTGCACGACCACCGGTTCGACCTCTGCTCGTGCGTTGAAGCTCCGGACCACGCCCGCGACACAGGAGGTGGTGCACCCGCCCAGGGCGAGCATCCCGGAGAACACGATGAGAAGGAGCCTGCGGCCAGTCCTGGAGCTGCGGGGAGCGTTCATTCTTCACCTCGGAAAAGGAGTTCTTCTCCTCTCCCTGCCGGTGGCGTGCCCGCGCTCCGCCCGTCATTCTGCCTCGTTGGCAGCTCCTGAGGGTCCGCCACCGCGCCTCACCGTCTCGGAGCCGAGACCCGCCTCTTCAGCCGCGCGCTCCCGCGGTCCGCGCGGGAGCCGCCTGGGCCATGGCGACAGGGCGAGGCCGGGGGCAAAGTGACGTCTGACCGAGCAGTTGCGACCACCGCGACGGCGAGGCCCGTCAGCGAACGGGGAGTCAGGCACTTGCGCAGACGGGCAGGTGTCGAAGAGCGCGTTCGCGAGCACTGCTCGGTCAAACGTAACTTTGGGCGGACGGGACGTGCCCAGCGCACGCGCGAGGTGATGCGCTGGGCGGGAGAGAGGTGACCTTCGCCTCGGGCGCCCCCACACGCCGAGGGCGGGTTGCGCGCCCGGGGGTCGGAGTTTACAACTCGCGAGTCAGGAATCCGCGCCCCCGCCGTCCTACCGCGAAGGAGGAGTCATGAACCCAGCCATGGATGCGGTACGACTGGAAGACGAAGCGGCCGTTCGGGCGCTCGCCCGACGTCACGGGCTGACGCTCGAAGGACCGCTCTGGGCGAACGAGCTCGGGCTCGACTACCGGATCGTCATCGGCGCGGTCGCGGACGGGACCCGCTGGGTGCTGCGCGTTCCGCGCCGCGAAGAGGTGAAGCCAAAGGTTGCGAAGGAGGCGCGCGTGCTCGCGATGCTGAAGCGCCACCTGCCGTTCAAGGTGCCGGACTGGCAGGTGGCCACGCCGGAGCTGGCGGCCTACCCGCTTTTGACGGACTCCACAGCGCTCGTCGTCGAGCCGGGGACGTTGGCGCCCAGGTGGGTGATTCAGCAGGACTCGGAGGCCTTCGCCGCGAGCTTCGCCAAAGCGCTCGCCGCCCTCCACCGCGTCCCGGTCCTGGAGGGGAGGGCGGCGGGCATGATCATGCGCACGCCGTCCGACTCCCGGAAGGCCCTGCACGACGACATCGAGCGCGTCCGGCGGGAGCTCCCGGTCCATGAGGCGCGCCTCGAGCGCTGGCGGCGCTGGCTCGATGACGAGACCTCCTGGCCGGACTTCTGCGTTCCGGTGCACGGAGACCTCTACGTGGGGCATGTGCTCGTGGACTCCGCTGAGCGCGTCTCCGGGATGATCGACTGGAGCGAGGCCCGGGTCGACGACCCGGCCGTCGACATGACCGCGCACCTGATGGTCTTCGGGGAGGCGGGGCTCGGGCGTCTGCTCCGCGACTACGAGGCAGCCGGCGGACGGACCTGGCCGCGCATCGCGCATCACGTGGCGGAGCGGCTCTCCACCTCGCCCGTCCACTACGCGCTCTTCGCGCTGGATTCGGGCAACGCCGAGCACCTCGCGGCGGCGAAGGCGCAGCTCGCCGCCGAGACATGACCCTGCGCAGGCGCGTGCCCCTGGCGCTCCTGCTCGCGGCGGCGTTCCTGTTCCGGGTGGGCAACGCGGCCGCAGCGCTCGCGCTTCCGTGGCTCGCCCTCTCCCACCTGGGGAGTGCCGGCTGGGCAGGCGCGGCCGCGGCCAGCGGCGTGTTCGCAACGGTCGTGGGGGCGTACTTCGGCGGCAACCTGGTCGACAGGTGGGGGCCCGCGCCGGTGTCCCTGGTAGCGGGGCTCGTGGGTGCGCTGGGGGTGGCGGCCATTCCGCTGCTGCACGCGCGAGAGGCGCTCGGACCCTGGTCGCTGCTGCTCCTCGTCGCGGTGGGGGCCGGGTTCGACGCACCAGGCGCCGCCGCGATGGACAGCCGCCTCCCGGAGCTCGGGCGGCTCGCCGGACTGTCCGTTCGCCGCGTCTCGACGGTGAAGGCGTTCGTCGGGCACGGCGCGCTGCTCACCGGTCCGCTGGTGGCGGGGGGCGCCATCGGCGTGTTCGGCGCGGCGCCCACGCTCTGGCTGACCGCCGCGCTCTCGCTTGGCGCTGGGCTCGTGGCGTGGCGGGTGCTGCCGCGCGGGAGGGGGCGGCGACTTCCGAAGACGCAGCCTGGCGCACCCACAGGCGCCCGGGCCGGGTTCGCCCACCTGTGGAGGGACCCGCTTCTCGGAAGGCTCGTCGCGATCATCACGCTCTTCTCCGCCACCCTGGGCGCGACCGCGGCGATCGTGTTGCCCGCGCTCTTCCAGGGCGCGGGGCGTGCGGCGGCGGACTACGGCCTGTTCGTGTCCCTCCAGGGAGCCGGGGGGCTCGCGGGGATCGTGGCTTTCGGCGCGCTGGGGACTCGCGTTCCGCCACGGCATGTGCTCGCGTCCGCCTTCGCCGCCTGCGCAGCGGTCCTCCTGTGGTTGATCCTGCTGCCCCCCACAGGGGTGCTCGCGGCGCTCGGCCTCTTCACGGGGCTTCTCACCGGGCCCATCTCGCCCATCTTCAACACGGCCGTGTACGGGCGGACGCCGCCCGCGCTTCGCGGACGCGTGCTCGGCGCGCTCGCCGTGGTGGTCATGGGGGCCTCGCCGGCCACCCTCTTCGGGATGGGCCTGGGGGTGGAGCGCTGGGGACCCGAGGTGGTACTCGTGTTCGCCGCTGCGCTCGCGTTCGCCGCCGCCCTCCTGGCGCTCCGGTTGCGCTTCCCCGTCTCGATGGAGAGACCCGATGGCCCGACCCAAGCTCACCTCGGATGACGAGGTGCTCGACGCTGCCAACCGCGTGCTCAAGCGGAAGGGCCCGCTCGCGTTCACCCTCAACGACGTGGGCCAGGAGGTCGGCCTCTCTCGCGCGGCGCTGTTGCAGCGCTTCTCCACCAAGGAGACGCTCCTCATCAGGATGGCGGAGCGGGACGTGGCCCAGGTTCGGGCGCACCTCGCGCAACTGCCCGCGCGCGTTGGCCCCGAAGGGGTGTGGGAGTTCCTCCAAACGCTGGTCCGGGGGATGGGCCACGGCTACGAGTTCTCCGTCAACGCGCTCATCTCCTGGTACGAGACGCAGGTCCCCGAGCTGCACCGGCTCGCTTCGCTCCGCGCGAAGTACGTGCAGGACGCCATCCGCCAAAGGCTCCCGCCCGAAGCGCCCCCCCACGCCGCGACGCTGCTTCATTCGGTCATGGTCGGGGCGTCGGTGCAGTGGATGGTGACTCCACGCCGCAAGCTCGCGGACCACGTGCTCGCCCAGGTGGCCCAGACAGTGCGGCTGCTCTTCCCGAAGTCGCAGGTGGGGGACTGAAGGCGTTGCGCCTGCCGCCTGCGGTCCAGCGCCCCGATGCCGCGTCATCTCGACTTCTCCCTTGTCGCCGCCGGGGCAGGCTCGGCCCGTTCGTTCCCGGGCCGTCTCACCTGGAGGCCGCGTCACCCCTGGCATTCTGCTCCTTGACTCCCTCGCGGCGCGGAGCCTTCAACATCCACTGGCGGTGGAGCGCATCGTCGTAGTGAAGGACGCTCTCGACATCGACCACGCCATCGCTGTCGGTGTCGCGGCGAATCACGGAGATCCGTCCCTGCTCGTCGCGAGAATAGGTGGCGGTTGAGCGCGTGCCGCTGAACAGGTCGGTCGATCGAGCCAGTCCACTGGCGTCATAGGCGAACGTCTGCCGAACCTCGGGTTTGCCGTCGAGGTCCAGGTCTTCCTCTCGCGAGACCAGCCGGCCGTCCTCGTAGGTCCAGGTGTACCGCGCAACGGCTCTCCCGTTGCTCACCAGCGTCTGAGAGTCTGGGAGGCCCGTCGCGGTGTACGTGAAGACCTGATCTGGATCCGACGTGCGCTCTTCACCGGAATGGCGCGCCCTGCGTTTCCACAGCTGGCCGTCGAGGTACTCGAACGTCGTGATGTTCTTCCGACCATCGGGAAGCACGGCGATCTCCCGGAGGAGATTGCTCCGGTCGTCGTATTCGTAGGTCCAAAGCGGCGACTCTCGCCCCGCAATGAGCGGGGAGAAGCTGATCATCCGACCCTGGGAATCGTAGGTCCGGGTCCAGCGATCCCCGAGCTGCTTCGGGTCCCCTTCCGCCCACTGCTGCACCCGGCGACCCTGGGCGTCGTAAACCAACACGGTGGCCTTCTCAAACGTGCCGTCCGCGTCGGTGTCCGAGGCCAGCCGCGTCCATCGGCCGCGCTCATCGAAGTCGGTGGCCGTGGAGCCCGAGAGGACGCGCTTCCCCTCGGCGATCCGGTATTCGTCGACTCGCACTGCCAGCCCGATCGAACCGTCGGTGATGTACCAGCCCGGATTTGTATGGGCGCCGTAGACGAGGTCCTCGTGCCTTGCCAGGACCAGCCTGCAGTCGGGAACGCAGGTCCGGCATACGCCCCATCCATCCGGGCATCGACCTCGCTGAGGAATCCCGTGGTCGCACTGCTCCCCCTCGTCGACGATGCCGTTGCCGCAGACCGCGGCATCCTCGTGCGCTGGCTCGAGAGCGACTGCTGGCACCGCAAGCGGCGCAGCTGACCGTGGTGGCGCCTCACGCCGGTCTCGACACCCGCCCAGAACTCCCGAGACAAGGAGAACGAGGGCCACCGAAGGCACCGCAGGCACTGCGCTTCGAAGCTGCCGGATGGACCCTGCCTCGAGCATCAAGACCTCCGCTGAATGGGTAGAACGTTGCCGCTCAACTTCGAGAACGCCCCTCAGGCGTCGAGCCCCTCCTCGTCATCTGCGACCGGGCCACCCAGATTGCCCGTGCCGTAGCGGTCGAGCGTGCTGCGGACGGTGGCGCCCCACCGCTTGTACGCAGCCTGCCGCGACATCCCCACCGCCTGGCCGATGGCGTCCCACGTGGCACCCCAGCGGCGCAGCCCCAGCACGGAACCGAACCCGTCGAGTCCTGCGGCGAACTCGATCCGCAGTGCGAGCAGCTGGACGGCGAGGTTCTGCTCGTCCGCGGAGAGCCGCGACCGGTTCTTGCGCGACCGGGTGACCAACCTCTCAGCCTCGCTGTACGCCGCCCCGACGGCAGCGTCCCGCGTGGCTCGGACCGCGTCCTCGACGGGAACGGCGAGGGCAATGTCGATGGCGTTCATGCTGTCAACTATGGGTTGACGACTCGCGGCTGTCAACCGTCGGTTGACGCTTGGGTGGTCGGCCGCCCAGCGCGCGGAGCAGGACTTCAAAGTTACGTTCGACCGAGCAGTTGCGACCCTCCCGACCGCGAATCTCGTGGGCCAACGGGAAATCAGGCACTTGTGGCGCCGGGCGGGGGCCAAAGAGCGCGTCCGCGCGAACTGCTCGGGCGAACGTAACTTTGGCGGAGGGGAGGCGGCGTCCGCGCGGCCTCAGGGGTTCGGGTCGCGGATGCAGACCTGCCCGATGAACGCGATGTTCGCGCAGAGGGGCAGGTTGGGTCCGCACTGCGCCGCGGAGGTGCACTCGCCCGAGCAGAAGTAGATGCCGCCGTTGCCTTCGACGCACAGCGAGCTCTCGCAGTCGTTGCCGTCGATGCAGGGGTCGACGCCCGCCACACCCGTTCCCCGCTGGCCGATCTGGCAGGTGCAGGCGAAGTCCGCACACTCGCAGCGCTCGGCCAAAGGGCAATCCGAGTTGAAGGTACAGTCGAGGCCGCTGCTCATCCCCGCGTCGAAGACCCCCGCGTCCTCGTCGGTCCCCGCGTCGAAGACCCCCGCGTCCTCGTCGGTCCCCG
>CAZQVZ010000028.1:0-18553 GCA_964596895.1 uncultured Myxococcaceae bacterium | reverse complement strand
AGACCCCCGCGTCCTCGTCGGTCCCCGCGTCGGTGACGCCCGCGTCCTCGTCGGTGCCCGCGTCGGTGACGCCCGCGTCCTCGTCGGTCCCCGCGTCAAAGAGCCCTGCGTCCTCGTGGGACCCACCGTCTGTGACTCCGGCGTCAAAGCCGGCATCCCTGGCGCCCGGGGGGCCGGGCGGAAGAAACACATCCACGCCTGCATCCATGGCGGTGTCACTGCTGGCACCGCTGCAGGCGACCAGCAAGAGCGCGGCGGCGACGGTCGAGAAGGAGCGCATGGTCTGCCTCTACTACGACTCTACCGGCCGGCCGCCGTCGGGAAGGAGGTTCCATTTCACCCCATCTCTGTTCGGGCGTCAGGGAGCAGGCTGGGCTAGAACGCCGCCCCGTGAACAACAGCACCCCGAAAGCCGTGTCCGAGTTCCAGGAGAAGGGCCGCTCCCATGGCCTCTCCATCATCTATTGGATCCTCGAGCAGCACATCGTCACGCTGCTCGCCATCCCCACCGTCTTCGCGGCGGTCGTCACCTGGGGAACGCGGGGGCCTTGGTGGGTCTTCCTGCTCGCGTGGGTGGCGGTGCCGCTCTTCGGCGTGCTCCTTCCGCTGATGGCGCTGGTCTACCGCTCGCACCACCACGACGACGGGCCCACCGACTGGGAGCCGTATCTTCAGTGGAAGGACGAGAAGGACGCGCAGAGGTGGCGCGGCCGGAAGATCCCCATGGAGATCGTCTACGAGGCGTACATGGCGCAGCGGCTGGACTTCAAACAGGACGTGCTGGAGACGTTCCTGCGCCGCAACCGGCTCTTCCGCTTCTGCTTCACCTGGGGCGACGTGAAGTTCTACTTCCGCGAGTTCCTCGGGCAGAACGTGACGCACTCCCAGGAGAGCGACCACGGCGACATCGCCCACGTCTACAACCGCGGGAACGACTTCTATAACTGGTTCCTCGGCCCCTCCATGACCTACACCTCCGGCATCTTCCGCAGCCCGGACGAGACGCTGGAGGCAGCGCAGGAGCGCAAGCTCGACACGGTCTGCAAGTACGTGCAGATGAAGCCGGGCGAGGAGCACCTCGACATCGGCTGTGGCTGGGGGCCGCTCATCACCCACGCGGCGAAGCACTACGGCACCAACAGCACCGGCATCACGCTGGCCAAGGAGCAGGCCGAGTGGGCCCGTCAGCGCGCGCAGGACAACGGCGTGGCGGACAAGGTCAACGTCATCGTCGACGACTACCGGAACCTGCCGGCGAAGAAGTACGACAAGATCACCTGCCTGGAGATGGCCGAGCACGTCGGCATCAAGAACTTCCAGAAGTTCCTCCTCCAGGTGCGCGGGATGCTGAAGGACGACGGCATCTTCTATCTGCAGATCGCCGGTCTGCGCCGCCCCTGGCGGTTCCAGGATCTGGTGTGGGGCCTGTTCATGGCCAAGTACATCTTCCCCGGCGCGGACGCGTCCTGCCCGCTGGGCTTCGTGGTGTCCCAGGCGGAGCGCGCGGAGTGGGAGGTCCACCGCGTGGAGAACTGCGGCGTGCACTACGGGCTGACCATCCGCCGCTGGTACGAGAACTGGCTGCGGAACGAAGAGGCCATCATCGCCAAGTACGGGCAGCGCTGGTTCCGGATGTGGAAGGTGTTCCTCGGGTGGTCGGTGATCGTCGGCGGGCAGGGCGGCTCGACGGTCTTCATGATCACGCTCACCAAGAACATCGAGAACGACAAGTCGACGGTCTCTCCCGAAGAGGCGAAGGACGTGGCGTTCAGCCGGCAGGACCGCTGGGTGGGTCCGGATCCGGTGGCCACGCAGCAGTAGCCGTCACCCGTCGCGAGGAGGGCTGATGGCCTCCACCCACGTCTGGCGCTGCCGCCTGTGCGGCGCGCCGCTTCCCGGGGCACCAGCGGGCGTGTTCCGGGTGACGTGTGGCTACTGCGACACCGAGAACCGCCTCGTGTCGGCGCAGGCAGAGGCCGCGCACGAGGCGGCAGCACGGCTGCAGCGCGCCGCCGCAGAGGCCGAGGTCGTCGGCCGCGAGGCTGCGGACAAGGCAGGGGTGCTCGAAGCGAAGATGCTGGAGGCCGCCAGCGCCGGGGACTTCGCCACCGCCGCCCGCTACCTGGAGGGCATGATGCGGATGCATTATGCGGGCACCGTCCACCTCTACCTGAACGGGATGGAGCCTTCGCAAGCGGAGGCGCCGCTCCGGCAGATCGACGAGGTCATCGCTTCAGCGGTTCGTGACTTCAAGGCGAAGCACGGCCTTGCCTGACCGCAGTACCCTGCGCGGGATGAAGGCACCCCCCATCGGGAAGCTGTGGGACGCGGTCGGCAACACGCCCTTGCTGCAGCTGGGCTCCTTGTCGCGGCTGACTGGCAACGAGCTGTTGGGCAAGGCGGAGTTCATGAACCCCGGCGGCAGCGTGAAAGACCGCGCCGCGAAGGGGATGATCGAATCCGCGGAGCGGTCAGGCGCCCTGCGCCCCGGGGACACGCTGGTGGAGGGGACCGCGGGGAACACCGGCATCGGCCTGGCGCTGCTCGGGCGGGAGCGCGGGTACCGGGTGGTGGTGACCATGCCGGACAACCAGGCGAAGGAGAAGTACGAGTACCTGGAGGCGATGGGCGCCGAGATCATCAAGGTCCCGCCGGTGCCCTTCGCGAACCCGAACCACTTCTACCACCAGGCCCGGACCCTGGCCGAAGCGCACGGCTGGTACTGGGTGAACCAGTTCGAGAACCTCGCCAACGGCGACTACCACTACGCGACGACGGGGCCCGAAATCTGGGCGCAGTGCGAGGGCAGGGTGGACGTGCTGGTGAGCGCGGTGGGCTCTGGCGGCACCCTGGGCGGCGTCTCCCGCTATCTGAAGGAGCAAAACCCCCAGCTGCGCGTGGTGCTGGTGGATCCGCCTGGCTCCGGCCTCTTCAGCTACGTGCGCGAAGGGAACTGGGAGGGCACAGGCAGCTCCATCACCGAAGGCATCGGCATCATGCGGCTCACCGAGAACTTCCGCCGCGCGCAGGTGGATGAGGCGCGCCGCGTGGACGACCAGCAGATGCTGCAGATGCTCTACCACCTGGCCCGCGAGGACGCGCTGGTGGTGGGCACCTCCTCCGCGCTGAACGTGCGCGCGGCGTTCGAGCTTGCCCGCGAGAACCCCGGCAGGGGCCTGCGGATCGTCACCTTCCTCGCAGACCACGGCAGCCGCTACGCGTCCAAGGTCTTCAACCCGAAGTTCCTGGCCGACAAGGGGCTGACCGTCACTCCACTGGCGTGAAGTGGACCGGCACGCCGGGGCAGGGTGCTCACGCGCAGGGGCCTGCGCACCTACCTTGGCGGGATGTGGAGCCCACTTCTGTGCCTCACCGCCGTGCTCGCCGCCTCGCCCGCGGGGCCGCCAGGGGCCGAGTCGCATTCGCCGCTGGCGCTGGGCGTGGGCACCGACTTTCCGCTGTCGGTGGGCCTCAACCTCCGCTCTGAGTTCGGCCCCAGGCTGCAGCTCGGCGCGGGTCTGGGCTACCTGCCACGGCCGTACCTGCGCTTCATCAACCGGACGCTGGTGGCGTTGGACGCGTACGACGAGCAGACGTCCTCGCTCATCGACACGGCCTTGTCGGACGCGCTGGTGTGGCGCGCGAACGTCGGCTGGCGCCCCTCCGCGCAATCCGGCTTCTACGTCACCGGCGGCTATTTCTTTCTCGGGCTCGGCGGCAGCGTCACCGGCAGCGAGGCGCTCCATGCGCTCACCGGCTTCACGCCGCCCGGAGAGCTTCTGGATGAGGTGGAGCTCGACGTGTCCTCGCGGGTGCACGGCGCCACGCTGGAGCTGGGCTGGCGCTGGCGGCCCGGCGCGCGCCTGGCGCTGGAGCTCGCGCTGGGCGGCTTCGCGACCCTCTCTGCGAACAGCGAAATCACCGCGGAGGCGGCAGTCCTGAACGTGCTCGGCTCGCCGCTGTTGAACGCCGGCGAGCGCGCGCTGACGGACACGCTCGAATCCCACCTCCACGGCGGGTTCCTGTCCCTGCGCGGGTACTTCGAGCTGCTCTGAACCGAAAGACAGGCGAGCAGGCACGATGAGCATGGGGCGCCCGTGTGGACCTGGGACCCCGTGTCCAACGTCTTCGAGTTTCACGAGCCCCTTCTGCCGCTGCCCGGCCAGACCTTGAGCGCCACCTACTGGAGCTCCTGCGACGGTTCCTGGCAAGGGCGCGGCAACACGAGGCGCGCGCTCGAGTTGCTGTCACAGCCGACCCGCTCCGGGTCCTCCAGCACCCAGCACCCGCGGAGCCAACCCTCGACTTTTCCAACCTTCCTGACGGGTCGCGGTGCGGCTCAGCACTTGCTTGGCCCGGGCCTGATGGAAGAGCAGGTGCGAGCCCCCCAACTTTCGATTCGTCGCCGCGGCCACCTTCTGGCCGCTGCGATGGTTGTCGCCTTCGCGCCGGTGGACTGGGTGGAGCTCGGCCATTTTTCGCCGGTGACGCTCGGGCTGCGGCTGGCCTGGGGGGCGGCCGTGGCGTTGCTTGGCCTGCACCTCCCTCACGCGGGCGCACGCGCCCAGAAACTGAGCGGGACCCTGACGGGCGTGGTGTCGGCGACGCTCCTTGGGCTGCTGGTCTTCGTCACCGGCGGAGTCTCCTCCTCGCTGCTGCATCTGATGTTGGTGCTGCCGCTGATGGTCGTGGTGCTCATGCACATGGACGTGCGCGCCGTGGTCTGGACCTCGGCGGTGTGCCTCGTCTGGACGGTGGCGCTCGGGTTGCTCCAGGAACAGCATCTGCGCGCGACGTTGCAGTGGACGGTCCTGCAGTTCGGCTCCAGCGGGCTCGCGGTCACCGGCGCGGTCTTCCTTCGCGCCATCGTCCGGGCGCGCGAGGAGGAGACCCGGGAGCGGATGCGCACCGCCGCGCGGCTCGAAGCGAGCGAGCAGCTCCGTGCGCAGGTGGAGCAGCTTGCGTTGGTGGGTCGCCTGGCCGCCGGCGTCGCCCACGAGGTGAACAACCCGCTGGCGTACGTCCGCACCAACCTCGGCTTCCTGGAGGATTCCTTCAAGCAGCCGGGGGAGTTCACCGAGCAGGAGGTCCAGGAGCTCTTCACGGAGAGCCGCGAAGGGCTGGAGCGGATCCGTCAGATCGTGACCGACCTCAAGATCTTCGCCCGCGCCGACCCGCTGTCGATGAGGCCCTGCGAGCTGCGCCCGTTGATGGAGGAGGCGGTGCGCATGGGGCGGGTGCGCCTGAACAGCCTGGCGCGGGTGGAGCTGGTGGTCGAGCCTTCGCTGCCGCAGGTCCGGGTCCACGACCGTCACTTCGTGCAGGTGATTCTGAACCTCCTGGTGAACGCGGCGGACGCGCTGGAGGAGGCGAAGACGCAGGACGCGAGCGTCTGGGTTCGCGCCAGCCTGCGCGAAGGTGGCGTGGAGGTGGTGGTGGAGGACAACGGTCCGGGCATCCCCGAGTCCGTCCTCCCCCGGCTGTTCGAACCCTTCTTCACCACCAATGCTGCCGGCAGCGGTACGGGGCTGGGACTGCCGCTCTCGCGTGAGTACGTGGAGCAGATGGGCGGCACGCTCCTGCCGGGCCCCAGGTCCGGAGGCGGCGGCCGCTTCGTCATCACCCTGCCCGTCCACGCCCTGGACGCGAGCGAGGATGAGCTGCCGCTGCTGCGTCCTTTGCTCTCCTGAGTGGGGTGAGCTGCGGGGCCGGCTCGTCCTCCCTTCCGCCGGGTCACCCGGTCCGCCGGAGCTCTCCGGAGTACTGCCCGCCGGCTACTTCCCGAAGCTGCGGATCAGCGCCACCAGCTCATTGAGCCGCTCGTCGTTCGCCAGGTCGGGCGCGGGAGGCATGGCCGGGTTCAAACCCACCTCGGCGCCACCCTTGAGGATGACCTGCTTGATGGCCGCGTCGGTGGTCTTCGCTTGCCAGCCCTTGTCCTCGAAGCTGCGCGGCTTCACCTGGAAGGCCACCGCGGCAGGACCGTCGCCTCCGCCCTTCGGGCCGTGACAGGTGGCGCAGCGCGCCTGGAACAGGTCCATGGCCCGCTTCAAATCCGCACCCGGCGGTGCGCCCGCCGTCGGCGTCTCATTGGGCGTCGGCATCGGCACCTCGGCCTGCAGCTGCTCCGGGGCCGCGGTGAGGGGGACGCCGTCGCCTCCGAACGGAGCCTCCTCCGCGGGCTGCTCCGCCGGCGCTTGCCCCGGGGTACCCGTGTACTTCTGCGGCGTATGGGGGCGCGAGCCATCCGTGCAGCCGCTCATGAACACCATCGCTGCCGTTGCGGCCACCACCACCGCCATCAGTTCCTTTGCCATGGATCCGGACCCTGCCGAGATGATGCAGGTTCGGCGAGCAGAACCCTGGCCGTCCGTCCGGTGGTCGATGCCGAGCCCCGCCTGAGAACGCCCCGCACCGCCCTTGTCCTGGAGTAAACGGAGGGTTATACTCCGTTTATTGCCTCCAGGACACCTGATGCGAGCGGACGCACAACGAAACCGGGAGCGGCTCCTCGAGGTCGCCACGGAGCTGATCCTCGCGAGCGGGGGCGAACCCTCGCGGGACTCGATCGCGGCGCAGGCCGGGGTGGGCATTGGCACGCTCTACCGGCACTTCCCTGACCAGCAGTCCCTGCTGCGCGCGGTCGTGGAGCACGCGCTGGAGCGGAGCATTGCGGCAGGCGAGGCCGCATTGGCGGATACGCCCGACGGCTTCGAAGCCCTCCGGAAGTACATGCACGCCGCCGTGGACAACGGCCTTGGTGTGGTCAACCTCGTCTACCCTCGGCTGACGGGGCGCCCGCCCCGCCTACGCGCTCGAGCGGAGTCGCTGATGAAGTCGCTGCACGCACGGGCGCGGCGCTCCGGCAGGCTCCGAGGCGACGCGTCCGTGGCTGATCTCGTCTTTGCGACCATCCGCTTCGCCCGGCCCCTGGCAGTAGGCCTGTCAGCCGCGGATGAGAGGGCGCTCGCCCACCGCCACATCGACATCTTCCTCGACGGGCTGGGCCCCTCGAAGAGCGAAGGGAGGTGACCGATGCGTGCTGACGGGCCGTACGTGGTGGAGCTCGGCGACGCCGACAGGGACGCGGTCGCGCTGGTGGGCGGCAAGGGCGCGCAGCTGGGGGCGCTCTCGCGAATCGAAGGGGTCACGGTGCCTTTGGGCTTTTGCATCACCACGCGCGCGTTCGGGCGAATGGTGGAGAGCACACCGTCGCTGCAGGGGCTGCTGGAGGAGGTGGCGGGCCTTCAGCCGGAAGACGAGAGGGCGATCCGCGACTCGAGCGCGCAGCTCCGCCGGACCCTGGAGGAGCTCCCCATCCCCGATGATTTGACCACGGCGATTGCCCGCGCGCACGCTCGGCTGGGCGAAGACGCGGCCTGGGCGGTCCGCTCCAGCGCCACCGCGGAGGACCTGCCGACGGCGTCGTTCGCGGGCCTGCAGGACACCTTCTTGAACGTGGTGGGCCTGGACGCGGTGCTGCGGCAGGTCAGCCGGTGTTGGGCGTCGCTCTACACGGAGCGCGCGGTGACCTACCGCCTACGCAACGGGTTCGACGAACGGTCGGTCGCGCTCGCCGTGGTCGTTCACCGGATGGTCTTCCCCCAGGCTTCCGGCGTCCTCTTCACGGCAGATCCCGTGAGCGGGAACCGGAAGGTCACCACCCTCGAGGCCAGCTACGGGCTCGGCGAAGTCCTGGTCTCGGGGCGGGTGAACGCGGACATGTACAAGGTGAGAGACGGTCAGATCGTCTCTCGTGCCATCGGCAGCAAGCAGGTTGCCTGTGTTCCGTTGCCGGGGGGCGGGACGCAGGAGCGGGTGACGCCGGCGGATCTGCAACGCCAGCCTGCGCTCACGGATGCGCAGGTCTGCGGGCTCGCGGCGCTGGGGCGCCGCATCGAGGCGCACCTGGGCGCGCCGCAGGACATCGAGTGGTGCCTCGCCGGCGGGACCTTCCACATCGTCCAGAGCCGGCCCATCACCACGCTCTTTCCCATCCCCGCCGTCGGTGAAGGCGATGGGCGCGTCTGGGTGTCGGTGGGTCACCAGCAGATGATGACGGACGCCATGAGGCCGCTGGGGCTTTCGCTCTGGCAGCTCAAGGCCATGAGGCCCATGTGCGAAGCCGGCGGGAGGCTCTTCGTCGATGTCACCGACGCCCTCGCTTCGCCTTCGGGCCGCGCCAGCCTGCTCAATGGTCTCGGGAGCTCCGACCCGCTCATCGGAGACGCCCTGCAGACGCTCGTCGCTCGGGGAGACTTCATCCCGTCGCAGCCAGAGGTCCCGGCGGCTGGGCCTCCAACCGCCGCCGCACAGGTCGCCCCGCCCATCGAGACCGACCCCGCCATCGCCACCGCGCTGGTGGCGCGCGGTCAGGCGTCGGTCGAGACGCTGAAGCGAGCGCTCCAGACGAGGTCGGGAGCGGAGCTGCTCGACTTCATCCGCGCGCACCACCAGGAGCTCAAGCGCTTCTTGTTCGATGCCCGCGGCATGCAGGTGATCATGGCGGGAATCGAGGCCGCCTTCTGGCTCAACACCCAGCTGCAGGCGTGGCTCGGCCTGAAGAACGCGGCGGACACCTTCGCCCAGTCCGTGCGCGGCAACGTCACCTCCGAGATGGGGCTTTCGCTCCTCGACGTCGCGGATGTCCTCCGCCCGCACCCGGAGGTGGTGGCCTTCCTGAAGGGGAGCTCTGACGACACCTTCCTGGAGGAACTGCCGAAGCTCCAGGGAGGCCCCCAGGCGCGCGACGCCTTCGAGGCCTGGCTCGACAAGTACGGCGCGCGCGGTGTGGGGGAGATCGACCTCACGAGGCCGCGCTTCCGCGAACGCCCCACGCAGCTCCTCCCCATGGTCCTGGGCAACGTGCGGAACTTCCCCCCCGGTGAAGCGGTGCGGCGCTTCGAGGCAGGGCTGCAGAGGGCGCGCGCGCTCGAACGGGACGTGCTGCAGCGTCTGCGGGAATTGCCCGACGGCGCGCAGAAGGCCGAAGAGACGAAGCGGATGATTGACCGGCTCCGCGCCTTCGCCGGCTACCGCGAGTACCCGAAGTACGCGTGGGTCTGTCACGACTTCGCCTACAAGCAGGCGCTGCTCGGGGAGGCCGGGCGCCTCGTGCGGGCCGGGGTGCTTCGGGACGAGGAGGACCTCTTCTTCCTCCGGTTCGAAGAGCTGCAGGACGCCGTGCGCACGAAGCACGTGGATGCGGCGCTCATCGGGGCGCGCAAGGAAGCGTTCCGGGCGTACCAGGGGCTCACGCCGCCCCGGGTGCTGACGTCGGACGGCGAGTCCGTGACCGGCGTGTACCGGCGCGAAGACGTCCCGGCCGGTGCGCTGGTTGGCCTTCCGGTCTCCGCGGGGATCGTCGAGGGGCGGGCGCGCGTCATTCTGGACGTGAAGGACGCAGACCTCGAAGCGGGCGACATTCTGGTGACCGCGTTCACCGATCCGAGCTGGACGCCGCTGTTCGTGGCCATCGGGGGACTGGTCACGGAGGTGGGAGGCCTGATGACCCATGGCGCGGTTATCGCGCGGGAGTACGGGCTGCCCGCCGTCGTCGGCGTCGAGAACGCCACCCGGACCATCCGGGACGGACAGCGCATTCGCCTGGATGGAGCGGGTGGGTATGTGGAGGTACTGACCTCAGGGTGAGAGTGCGCACCTGAAGGAGGTGCGTCCCGGGCTGGCGCGCACGCTCGCCTGCTGGGCTCGCTATCATCCCGGCATGGTCCGACGGTGGTCCCTTCCGATGATGATGTTGCTGGCGGTGCTGGCTGCCGTCGTGGTGCTGACTCCATCAGAAGCCAGGGCGTGTGCCGCCCCCGCGTGCCTCGCGGGCCAGGCGTCCCCCGAGAACGGGGAGGCGGTCCCCGCGAACGCACCTGCCATCGTGCTGGTGAAGGACCAGAACTTCTTCGACCCGAAGGATGAACCCGTCGGGACGCTCCATTCCCTCCACACCTCCGCTGCGCTCGAGGTGGAGCTGACGACGGAGCAGCATCCGACGTCGGAGTCGATCCTGCTCGTGACGCCCAAGGAGGGCTTCGAGGAGGGGACGGACTACGTGTTCCGCTACACAGCCTTCTGCAGGCAGTCGCAGATCGTCGAGGACGGACTCCCGATGGAGGTGCACTTCCGTGCTGCGCCCGCCGCGCCCCTGCCGTCCACCGGAGGGCAGCTCAACGCCGACACGCGCGTCGAGCCGGAGTGGCGCGTCTGGGCACACGGTACGTGCGTGGATACGGTCAAGGCCTCGGTCGCGCACCTCGAAATCATCCCTTCGGCAGAGCTCGAGCCCTGGCTGCCGCTCACGAGGTGGCACACGGCGGTGGATGGCGAGCCCTGGGGGACGTCGACGTGGGGTGGCCTGTCGTCGGAAGGGTTGCGGTCGGTCTCGGGTGTCTTCTCGAGGCCTCCGGACAGGGTCCATGCGCATTGCCTGACGCCACCGCCCTCCATCGATCCCGGGGTGAGCCGTGGCACCCGCGTGGTGACGGTGACGCCGGAGGTGGCGGGGATCGGCTTGCTTCCACCCCTGCAGACGACGATCGAGCTGTCCTGCGAAGAGCGGCCGGACGCCGGGACACGAGACGCTGGGACGGATGCGGGAGAGGCGGTCGCCGTCCTCGACGACGCCGGCGTGGCCCCGCCTGCCCAACCGCCCGCGGAGGAGCGCGACGTCGACGTCGGGAACGGCTGCGGCTGCACGAGCAGCGGAACGCTGGTGCCGTTCGCCGCCGTCTTGATGCTCGGCCTCCGCCGGCGTCGCCCCTGAGGCAGCTCGCCTCCGCTCGCGCCCCATCCGCAGGTCAGCCCTTCAGGCGCTGCCCTCACGGCTCCGCGGGGAAGTACCAGACCCGCCGGATGCGCTCCCCTTCGAGTTCGTAGACGGACAGCGCCGCCTGGGTGCGCGCTTCGCCCGTCCCCGTGTCCCAGAAGACGCGCTCGCGCGCGGTGACGAAGCGGCCGGTGGCCAGCAGCGCCTCCAGCGCCGACGCCACGTTCTTCGTGGACGCGAAGTAGCCGGTCATCGCTTCTCGCAAGGCGTCGTGCCCGCGCGCGTCCACGGACACCCGGTCTCCGTCCACGGACAGCCACTCCACGTCCGGGTGCGTCAGCGCCACCATGGCGTCCGGGTCTTGCGCGTTGAACGCCGCCACGAAGGCCCGCACCACCTGCAACCCGGGCGGCGCTTCGTCCCCTCCCGTCCTGGCGCTGCCTCGATGTGCACAGCCACTGGCGACGAGCGCACAAAGCGCCACCACCCACCCCGTCAGATTTGCCGGACGCATGTGCGCCATCATGCGTCGGTGTGCCCGGCAGTTCGGTAACTCTTTCCGAAGCGGCGGTCCGCTCCTCCGGTCTCGCGGACGCGGGCTTCGAACCGCATGGGCGGATCACACGGATCACCGCGCGTTTCGGCTGTCTGGGCGCGAACTCGGACTCGGCAACGCCTTTGCAGAAGGACCCAGGCTCAAGGCACACGCGGGAGGCGGCGATGCGGGGCGTCATCACCAGTCGGGAAGTCATCTGCAACCTCTGGTTGGTGTGGAAGGAGTTCGGCACCGCGTGCCTGTGCCGCTGCCTGTGGGCGGTGATGTCCGGCGCGAGGACGACCTTTCTGGAGGTCGCGGTCCGTCCCGAGCCCATTCCTGATGCTCGCAGGGCGCGCGCCGGTTAGAGGGCGGGCCCATGCTGGGCAGCTATCTGCTTCGAATCTCCGAGGTCGCGGTGCGCACGGTGCCGCGTGGCAAGGTGGGGGCGCTCGACGAGGTCCGCCTCCCGCTTCGCATCTGGCCCACCGACATCGACATCTACCTGCACGTCAACAACGGGCGGTACCTCACGCTGATGGACTTCGGCCGGCTCGCGCACACGGTGCGGACCGGGATGGGCGTGCAGATGCTCAAGCGCGGGTGGATCCCCGTCGTCGGCAGCGCCACGGTCCACTACTGGCGGGAGCTGCGGACGTTCGACCGCGTGGAGCTGGTGACGCGGCTCGCCTGCTGGGACGACAAGTGGTTCTACTTCGAGCACCGCTTCGAGAAGGACGGCGTGGTCTGCGCGCTCGGGGCGGTGAAGGGCGTCTGCAAGCACAAGGGGAAGACGATTCCGCCGTCGGAGCTGGCGCGGGTCGTCGGCTACGAAGGGCCGTCGCCCGAGGCGCCCCTTCACATCGCCCGCTGGCGTGACGGGATGCCGCTGCGCCCCGCCTCCACTGCCTGACAGTGCAGCTGGCCAACGCCTGCCGGCGTGCACACCCTCTGCCGCGGGAGGGCAGCCCCTGGACGAGCTCGACATCATCCTGCGCATGGCGCTGGCCGCGCTCTTCGGCGGCATCCTCGGCCTGGAGCGCGAATGGCGCGGGCACCCGGCCGGCTTTCGCACGCACATCCTCGTCGCCACCGGGGCGTGCCTGTTCACGCTGGTGGGCGTGGACGGCTTCGCGCCGGGGCCAGAGGCGCGCGGAGACATCCTTCAGATAGACCCCGCCCGTCTGCCGTCGCAGATCATCGTGGGCATCGGCTTTCTCGGCGGAGGCGCCATCCTCAAGTCCGGCGGCTCGGTGAGGGGCCTCACCACCGCGGCCAACCTATGGCTGGCGGCGGCGCTGGGGATGGCGGTGGGCGTGGGCTACTACTTCGCCGCCGGCATCGGCGCGGTCATCTCGCTGTTGGCGCTCGCGGGCCTGAGGCCGGTGGAGCGGAAGCTGTTCACTGGCCGGGGCCGTCGTCGAGCGGTGCGCGAAGAGGACGAAGAAGAGCGCGTCACCTGATCGCTCGGCAGACAGGCGGGCCCAGGTTCGCTTGTGCGCCGCCGGCCGCCGCGTTAGCAGTTCCGGCTTCATGGGCTCTACCGCGCTGGTCATCGGCTCCACCGGGCTCGTGGGCGGGCACCTCGTCCGGGCGCTCCTCGAGGACCCCCGCTTCGACAAGGTGGTCTCGTTCGCGCGCCGGGTGCCGGGGTACGCCCACCCGAAGCTGAACCCCCGGGTGGTGGACTTCCGGGACCCTGCCGCGTGGGCCGCCTACGTGCAGGGGGACGTCCTCTTCTCCGCGCTCGGCACCACGCTCAAGCAGGCCGGCGGCAAAGAGGCGCAATACGAGGTGGACCACACCTTCCAACTGCAGACCGCGAAGTCCGCGCGCGAAAACGGCGTGCCCGCGTTCGTGCTCGTCTCCTCCTCCGGCGCCAACGAGCGCTCCCGCATCTTCTATTCGCGGATGAAGGGAGAGCTGGAGCGGGAGGTGCGCGCGCTGGGCTTTCCGCGGCTTCGCATCCTGCGCCCCGGCATCCTCGCCGGGGACCGCGAAGAGGCGCGGCCGGCTGAACACGCAGCGGCGGTGCTGATGCAGGGCATGAAGTTCGTTCCCGGCCTCCGGGCGCTGCGGCCCATCCACGGCAGCGTGATGGCCAAAGCGCTCGTCCAGGCCTGGGCGGAAGGCGAAGACGATTCGCGCGTGTACGGGATGGCGGACTGCTTCGCGCTGGCGGAGCGTGCTGAAGGAGGGAGCAGGTGAGGACCTTTCTCGTCTCCTTCGCCTTCACCCTCGTCGCGTACGGCATCCTGCGCAGCTTCTGGCCCGCGCTGCGCGCCACCCGCGGCGCGGCGGTGTTCACCGCGGTGGCGGCGGTGGTGCACCTGGGCTTCCTCGCCGCGCGGCACCCGGGCGCAGGCGCCTGGGCCACGGCCAGCCAGGGCTTGTTGACCGCGTGGTTCATGGCCGCGTTCCTGGTGGTGCTGGTGGGCGGACCGCTCCTGCTCCTGCTCTGGCTTCGTCGCCGCCTGGTGCGCACGCAGACCGTGGCGGTGCCAGCTCCCGCGCACGCGCAGCCTTCAAACCCCGCGCGGCGGCAGTTCCTGGGGCTGACCCTGCCGGCCACCGCGGCGTCGGTGGGGACCCTGGGCACCGCCTCTGCGCTCACTGGCTTCGAGGTTCGCCACGAGACCTTCACGGTCCGGGGGCTGCCCCCCGCGCTGGATGGCCTTCGCATCGGCCATCTCACGGACGTGCACGTGGGGGACTTCATCGACACCGACTACCTCCGGCGCGCGGTGGCGGCGCTCGACGCATCGGGCGTGCACCTTCAAGTCATGACCGGGGACCTCATCGACGACCTCGACGAGCTCGAAGGGACGATGGACGCCCTGGAGTCCAACCGCGCGCCGCTGGGCATGGTGTGCGTGCTCGGGAACCACGAGAAGTGGCGGGACGAGGACCGGGTGGTGGAGGCGTACGCGCGCCGCGCGCCCTTCGGAAGGTTGAAGTTCCTCCGGGACGACAGCCTCGTGCTCGAACACGAAGGGCAGCCCTTGCGCGTGGTGGGCGTGGACTACCCCATGAAGCGCGGCGGGCGGCACCGCCTGCCCGTGGAGCAGCGCCGGGAGATGATGGCGGCCTCCGCGCAGGCGGCCTGGCGGGGCGTGCAGCGGGACGAGCCGGTGCTCTGCCTCACCCACCACCCGGACTTCTTCCCCTTCGCGGCCGAGCGCGGCGCGGCGCTGACCCTGGCGGGCCACACCCACGGCGGCCAGGTGGCCCTGTTGCGGATGCCGCTGTTCTTCTTCGCCTACGAGCACATGCTGGGCCGCTACCAGCGCGGTGATTCGCACCTGTACGTGGGCGGTGGCACCGGACACTGGCTCCCCTTCCGGGTGGGCGTCCCCGCCGAGGTGACGGTGGTGACCCTGCGGGCGGGCTGAGCGCCCGGCGGCTCCGGAGATGGGCGCACTCCGCCTCTTGACGGATGGACACGTGCACGCGGGATGCGTTGTGGTCCGCGCATGCTCCGTCGTCTCCTGACCTGGCCTTGGTGGGTGCTGCTGCTCGGCACCAGTTGTTCGCTTTTCGGTGCGTCGTCCACGCCGCTTCAAGGAGTACCCATGAAAGGACCGTTCCCCTCGGTGGCGGCGTGGTGCGGCGAGCAGGACGACTGCGGCGGGCCCTTTGGACCCGAGCCTGTGCCCACCCGCGCGGGCGAGGTGGCGTTCGTCACCCGGTTCGAAGCGGTGGGCTACGGCGCAGAGGACGAGGGCACCAACATCTACCTCACGCTGACCACCCCCCGCGGCGTGTATCTGCAGCGCGTGGGCAGCAACACGTTGGACTTCCGCGACCGGCAGAGCTTCGACGTGATCGAGGTGACGCCCGATCCTACCGGCGACCTCGCCATCAGCGCTCGCACGACCGCCTCGCACGCCTCCCAATACAGCGGCACCACCGTCGAGTCCGTGCTCCTGCTCCGCGGAGGCAAGGTGCCGGCGACGGCGGAGTTCACGGTGCGCCACCGGTCCGGCGACGACACCGGGCACGACACCGACACCCTCAAGGCGTGGCAGCTCGACGGCTCGAAGGTCGTGCTCACGGGGCCCGACAAGGTGGAGCGCTACTCACTCGACTGGCCGTGAAGGTGGCTCACGCGCCGCCGTCCGCGGGTGCGCTGCAGTAGCCCAGCGCACTGCACGCCCCGCTGGCGCATTGCGTCCCGGCGTCGCACCGGGCGCTGGGCCCGCCGATGCAGTTCGCGCCTTCGTCGGTGGACTCGCACTGCAGACAGTCGAAGTGGTGGGTCGGAAAGCCGCGCGTGCAGCGGACCTCCACCGTCCCGGACCCGCAGGCGCGCGTGACTCCATCCGCACACAGGGGGTTGGGCTCGGCCGAGAGCGCGCAGAAGGGGCCGCCGCCATCCGGCATGACGCAGACCTTCGGGCCGCACGCCTCATGGCGCCACCGGTTCGCACCGAAGAGCTGGTCCACACCCGGCTGCGGACAGCTCACCGCTGTGTTGCCGTCGCAGAACGGCGGGTCGACGTCCGGGTCGCAGGGGTCCCCGCAGTTGCAGCCGGAGAGGGTGATGAACGCGCTCGCGCCCAGGAGAAGAAGGGAGGATGCCTGCCGCATGGGGACAAGATGGCCCACCGCTGAGGTTGCAGGCCAGCCCTCGCCCACGACGAAGGACCGAGCGACCCGCTCCATCCGGACGGATGGGCCGCCGGCCGGCTATCTCATCAGGCCCACGCCCCGCTCCGCCCAGTGCGTGCCGGGCTTCGTGCGCAGGTCGTCCTTCGGCAGCGGCAGTGGCCTCCATGCCTCCGGGTGGTCGGGCGGGACACGTCCGGTGTTCTCCTCCAGCGCCTCGTAGAGGACCGCGTCGTGCACCACCAGCGCGCCCACCGGGTAGGTGACCGGCGGCGCTCCCGGTCCGAGCGTGGCCACGTCCGTCCACATCTCCAGCGCCCGGGCAGACCGGCCAGCAGGGAGGCCAGAGTCCACGAACTCCAGCAGGGGCACCTCTGCGTTCACGTTCCCCGAGGCGGTGACGTTGCCCACCGTTCGGTCGCCGCCGGTGAGGTTCTGCAGCAGCCTCTTCGAGCCCTCCCAGACGTTGTCAGTGAGGGAGATGGGCAGGTCCACGTCGTTGCCCACGCGGAAGATGACGTCGTAGTCGGTGGCAGACGGATTCAACGAGTCGTAGCCGAACTGCATCCCGCGGAAGGCGTTGCGCGCGAAGGTGTAGCTGGAGTCATCCCCAGCGGTTCCGCCGAGGTACACGCCCAGGTTGAGGCTGTCCGCGAAGTAGTTGTCGGTGAACGCCACGTGCCGCCCTTCGTCGCCCGGCTCGGGAGCGGAGAACATGTTGAGCAGCGCGCTGGCGCCCCCGAGGAACACGTTGTGGTGGAAGTGGATGGTGCCAGAGCGCACCTGCACCTGCGTGTTGTTGTCCTGGAAGTTCTGGAAGGCCGCGCGCCAGTCGGTGGCGCCGAAGGCCATCACGTTGTGGTGGACCTCCGTGCCCGGCCCGAGGTTCTGCACCTGGAGGGCCTCGGTGCCGGCCCGCACGATGCGGTTGTTGTAGATCTGAAGGCCGACGGCGAGCGGCGTGGGGGGGGCCTGGGTGGAGCCGAAGTAGATGCCTTCGCTCTTGGTGTCGTGGATGTAGAGGTCGTGCAGCTTCACGTCCTCGAACGGCGTCACCGTGCCGTCCCCGTTCTTCGGTTGGTCGGCGCGCACCCCCGCGAAGCCGGAGCGGGTGATCTCCAGGTACTCGAGCTCGAAGCGCGTCGCGCTGCCAATGCCGATGCCCATGTGCCCGCCGCTGCGGTAGGCGCCATCGCTCAAGAAACCGTAGCGCCCCCGCGCGTTCGCGTAGGCGCCGCAGCGGTGACCGGGAAAGTCCTCGTGCCCGGTCTGCGACACCGGGTCGTAGCGGCCGGTGATGACCCAGTTGGAGCCGCCCCTGACCGTCCAGATGTAGCCCTGGGTGCTGCCCTCGGGCGGGAAGATGACGACCTGCCCGCCGTGGTTGGTGATGACCAGCGGCCGTGACGCCTCCCGGTCCGGGAGGTTCCCGAGGTTGATGAGCCGGTAGGTCCCCGCAGGAATGTAGAGCCGGTCCAGCGTGGCCCAGTCCACCTCGGGAAACGAGGCCTGCACGTCCGGGAAGTAGAGGCCGCCATTGGCCGAGGGCGCGGGCAGGGTGAACGTGTTCTCCGGCGCGCCGCCAAAGTGGCCGAAGGGCTCGCAGGCCTCCTCGCCCGTCCCACCGTCGCCCACGCCGCCGGCTTCAGCCCCTGCGTCGGGCGTCTGCCCCGCGTCGTTCTCGCCGGGCGGCGGCAACGGGGAGCCTCCGTCTGGTTCTGACGGGGTCACGGCGCCGGTGCACGCCAGGCCCGAGAGGAGCATCAGCAACAGCGGGATCCGAAGTGCCATGCTGCAGATTAGGTGTCGGAGAGGGCGTCCGAGGCAAGCCGCCCCGGGCCGGGGACGCGGCCACGTCCGGCCAGCCCCATCAGCCTGCCGAAAACGCCCGCGCGAGCGCGATCACCTGAACGCTCTTCGCGCCCGCATCCAGCAGGGCCTGCGCCGCGGCGCGCGCGGTGGCGCCGGTGGTGACCACGTCGTCCACCACCAGCACGTCCAGCCCGCGCGCCCCCTCACGCGCGCGAAGCGCGTCCCGGACGTTCGCCTCGCGCGCGACGTCACTGAGCCCCACCTGCCGGGACGTCTCGCGCACCCGGTCCAGGAGGAACAGCCGCTTGCGCTCGGAGCCGCCACGGCACAGCTCCCCCGCGAGCAGCTCCGCCTGGTCGTACTGCCGCGCCGCCCGCCGGCTCGGATGCAGGGGCAGCGCGCAGACCGCCTGGGGCGCGGCCGCGAGGAACGTCCCCGCCTCCTGTCGCAGCAGCGCGGCCAGCGGCGCCGCCAGCTCCGGGTGGTCTTCGTACTTGAAGCGGTGGATGGCCCGCGCCACCGGCCCCTCGTGCGCGAACGGGGCAATGACCCTCACGAATGGCGGTGGCCTCACAGCGCAGCGCGGACAGGTCTCGTCGCGGTACTCGCCCGGCTCCGCGCAGTGCCTGCAGCGTTCGGGGGGCAGCGGCTCGACCTGTAGCTCACAGGGCTCGCAGAAGAACGCCGGCCCGTGCAGCACGTCTCCGCAGGCCACGCAGGCCGGCGGGAAGAGGATGTCCAGCGGAGAGGCGCGCACGCCGCGAAGGTTACAGGAGCCCCTGCCTGTTCATCTCCCCCGGCTGCGGCAGGCCCATGATCTT
>CAZQVZ010000027.1:5160-25157 GCA_964596895.1 uncultured Myxococcaceae bacterium | reverse complement strand
TAGACTTCGGCTACGTGGCGCAGGGCCGGGTGGGCAAGAAGATGGTGCAGATCACCAACCAGGGCACAGGCGTCGCGGAGATCCTCCTCAACGCGGTGACGCTGGCGCTCCCCGGCGAAGAGGACCACTTCTCCCTGGTGAACCCGCCGGACGTCGCGGTGAGGCTCGACCCGGTGAGCGCGGACGGCATCGTGGTGGGCGTGGAGGTCCAGTACCACCCGCGCAGCACCGAAATTCACACCGCGGAGCTGGTGCTGCACACCTCGCACGGCGAACACCGCGTCACCCTGCACGGCAACGCGCTGACCCCGCCGCAGCTCTCCTTCAACCCGGACAGCATCAACCTCGGGGACGTGCCCCTGGGCCACACCAACTCCGCGCCGCTGACCCTGCTCAACGAAGGCGGGGCGCCCCTGGAGGTGAGCTACATCTGGGGCGGCCAGAACCCCACCACGGACCTCTTCGCCACCCCGCTGGCCATCCCGCCCATCGCCGGCGGCGCCTACCTGGACCTGCAGGTGGCGGTGACGGCCACTGCGCTGGGCCCCATCAACGGGTTCCTCGTCCTCACCACCAATGATCCGCAGAAGCCGAGCATCACCGTCCCGGTGACGGCCAACGGCATCGCCGGCCCGGGGCCGGAGGTCGTGAAGATCGAGATGACCTACGACAACGGCGCGGACAACGCCTTCGACAGGGACCTGCGCAACGTGGACATGTCTCTGGAGCACCCCTTCGGGTACGTCTGCAACAAGCAGTACCCGCTGCCCACCAACTGGGGCACCTACGGCAACCCGTCGTGGATCGCCTTCGGCATCAAGGAGGAGCCGGAGCGGATCATCCTCGCGGACGCCCAGACGGACGGGACCTACCGGGTGATGGTGCAGTACGCGGAGGACTGCTCGGCGCTGCCCACCGAGTTGATGGCGGGGCTTCTGGGCATCTCGGTGGACGCGCTCATCGGCTACCTCAGCGGTGGCGTCATCGACATCGACGGGCAGGACGTGGGCGACTTCATCGAGCAGACCTGCTTCAGCCGCTCGGCGAGCAACGTCACCGTCCGCGCCTTCGTCAACGGCCAGGTCATCGAGGAGAAGTCCCTCTCGCTGGCGAAGAAGGGTGACACCGCCTACGCGCTGGACCTCATCCGGTCCGGCGGGACCTTCAGCGCGCAGTAGCCGTCCGGAGGACCAACCATGAACCGCTCCTACCGCCTCCTCGTCGCCTCCCTCTGCGCCGGCGCCTTCGCGCTCTCTGCCTGCTCCGGCGGCGCTCCTCCGGAACTGCCGGATCCCCGCCCGCCGGGGCTGCGCCCCACGCCGGAGCAGGTGGCCTTCACCTGCGTCACCCCGGGCTGTGAGACCCAGGAGACCGTGCAGGTGGACGTGATTGGGCCCCGCCGGGTGGCCATCAAGCGCATCCTCCTCGAGGGCGCCGCGGCGGAGGACTTCGAGCTCATCCTCAGCGAAGAGCCGCCGTTCATCGTGGGGACCAACTCCAACTTCCTGGTGGAGGTCCGCTACGTGCCGAAGGGCGCGCCGGCGCCAGGCAGCGTGGGGGTCCACATCACCTACACCGACGCCTCTCCAGAGGAGAGCGACGACCGGCTGGAGGCGGGAGAGCTCGTCATCCCGCTGGTGCGGCGGCTGGTGGGCGAGCCGGTGCTGACCGTTTCCCCCGCGTCGCTCTCCTTCGGCGTCGTCGCGCCGGGCAGCACCTCCACCTTGCCCCTGACGGTGAAGAACGGCGGCTTCGGCAACATCGCCCTGGAGCTGTCGGAGGTGACGTCCCTGGACGCAGAGCTCCTCGCCGCCCTGCCGGAGGACGGCGCCCTGGGGCCCGGAGCGGCGCTGGAGCTGCCGGTGCAGTTTGCGCCCGCCACCGAGCGTTACCTCGCCACCGAGCTGCACCTGGGGGCCACGCCGGACTACGTGCCGCAGGTGAAGGTGATGGTCGAAGGGACCAGCCTCTCCACCGCGCGCGCGGCCCTGCAGCCTTCGTCGGACATCGACTTCGGGCTCCTGAAGAAGGGCGCCGAGCGCCTCCTGCAGGTCACCTTGATGAACCAGGGCGGCGCGGCGCTCAACGTGCAAAGCGTGCAGGTGAACGACCCGGCCGCTGCAGTCACCGTGACCGCGCCTTCGTCGGGCGAGCCGTTCACCCTGGGGCCGCTGGAGCGGGTCACCCTGCCCGTCCGGGTGAGCGGCGCTTCGGCCGGCGAGGTGAATGCCCAGCTCGTGGTCACCTCGGATGATCCGGTGAACCCGCTGCTGACGCTGAACGTGCGTGGCACCATCACCGAGCCGCAGCTCGCCATGGACAAGGTCAGCCTGGACTGGGGCAAGGTGCCGGTGGGCTGGGCCCTCACCGAGCCCATCGAATTGCGCAACGTGGGCTTCGGGCCGCTCACCGTGAAGAACATCACGCTCGTGTCCGGCACCTCCACGCTGTTCACGCTCACGCGGCTGCCGGCCCTGCCCGCCACCCTGGGACGGGAGGAGCGCACCGCGGTGGAGGTCCAGTTCCGCGCGGAGACCGCCGCCACCTTCAACGGGTGGCTCTCCATCGAGACGGATGACCCGGATGCCCCCTTCGTGGAGATCCCCCTCACCGCTGAGTCCGGCACCTGCGCCGAGTCCTGCCCCATCTCCAACGGGACGCCGGCGTGTGACACCGGCACCTGCGCGGTGGGCACCTGCAACAGCGGCTGGTACGACACCGACAAGAACCCGGCCACCGGCTGCGAGTGCAGCGAGATGGCCACGGACCCCGGCGCCTTCTGCACCGGCGCACACAACCTCGGGACCCTCAACGACAACGACAACGACCAGGCCACCTTCACCGGCAAGCTCCCGTATGAAGGCGACGAGGACGTCATCCGCTTCTACGGCGAGGACGGCTTCACCTGGTTCGGCGAGGACTTCGACGTGAAGGTGCGGCTGACCACCTCGGACCCGTCCATCCGCATGTGCGTGTACCGGCATGACGGCGGGAACAGCAACGAGTGCTACTGGAGCAACCCGTCCTGCCCCACCAATGGGCAGTACCGGAAGACCGGCAGCGCCGGCAGCGAGGATGGCGCCAACTTCCTGGTGAAGGTGTTCCGCGCCGAAGGCGCCGCGCCCACCTGCAGCACGTACACGCTCTACGTGTCCAACGGCATCTAGCCGCGCCGTACCTCTCCCGGGGTTGCGCCCCGGCGCTCCCAGCCGCGACACTTGCGCCTCCAACCATTGGGGGGCGGCATGACGAAGCGGAGCTTTCGCGCGCTGGGCGCGCTCATCGCCCTGGGGGCGCTCCTGGGCGCCCAGGCGTGCAAGAAGGACAAGGCGCAAGCGGGTGAGACGGCCCCCGCCGCGGCGAACACGCAAGCGGAGGGAGCCGGCGCTGGCGCTGCGCCAGAAGATGATGCGGCGCTGGAGCAGCGCTTCGTCTCCGCGCGCGGGCATGGCCGGGAGCTGCCGGCGGAGCCGTGGGACCTGCCGCGCATCAAGGAGCGCAAGACCCTGCGCGTCCTGGTGGAGGGGGACGAGGCCACGCTGCTCGCGCGCCGCGGCACGGCGATGGGGCGGGAGCGGGACCTCGCCGTGGACTTCGCCCTGGCCGAAGGGCTGACCGCCGAGTTCATCCTCGTGGAGTCCTTCGATGACCTCCTGCCGATGCTCCAGGCCGGCAAGGGGGACGTCGTCGCCGCGGAGTTGACGATGACGAAGGCGCGGTGGGCGCAGGTGGCCTTCGCCCACCCGTGGCACTCGGTGAAGGAGGTGGTGGTGGGGCGCCGCGGGGCGAAGGATCTGCCCCGGAGCCGGGAGGAGCTGGCGGGGCGGGAGGTGCACGTCCGGCGGGGCTCGGCGTACGCGCAGTCCCTGGAGGCGCTCGCCGAAGAGGGCGTGGCGGTGAAGGTGGTGGAGGTGCCCGTGGGCGAGGACCCGGAGGGAACGGCGTGGCGGGTGGGGCGCGGTGAGGTCCCGCTCACCGTGGTGGACAGCCACCTGCTGGAGGCGATCTCCGCGTTCAACCCGGACGTGGAGGGGCTCTTCCCCATCGCCGAAGGCCGGCAGATTGCGTGGGCGGTGCGCAAGGACGCCCAGGAGCTCCGCGCCGCGCTCAACCGCTTCGTCACCAGGGCCGCGCTCACCGCGCACCTGGAGGACCTCTTCACCGGGGACCTGGACGCCATCAAGAAGCGCGGCGTCCTCAGGGTGCTCACCCGGAACAACGCGGTCTCGTACTTCATCCACAAGGGCCAGGCCTTCGGCTTCGAGCACGAGCTGATGAAGATGGTCGCGGAGGACCTGGGCGTGCGGCTGCAGATGGTGGTGCCGCCGTCTCGGGACGAGCTGTTGCCGTGGCTCCTGGAGGGCCGCGGGGACGTCATCGCCGCGTCGTTGACCATCACCCCCGAGCGGCAGGCGAAGGTGCGGTTCACCAGGCCCTACCTCTTCGCGGACGAAGTGGTGGTCCAGCGGGCGGGCGGGACGGTGACGGCGCTCGAGCACCTGAAGGGGCGCACCGTGCACGTCCGTCCGTCGTCGAGCTACGCGCAGACGCTGAAGGGGCTTGGGGACCGGGTGGGCGCCTTCGACATCGCCGCCGCGCCGGAGGACCTCGAGTTCGAGGAGCTGGTGGAGCAGGTGGCCCGGGGCGACATCGAGCACACGGTGGTGGACAGCCACCTCTTCGCGGTGGAGCGCGCCTACCGGGACGACGTGGCGGAGGCCTTCGCCCTCAACGCCCCGGACCAGCAGGTGGAGATCGCCTTCGCGGTGCGGCCTTCGTCGGAGAAGCTCGCCGCGCACCTCGATGCATTCGTGAAGCGGGAGTACCGCGGCCTTCGCTACAACATGGCGAAGAAGCGGTACTTCGAGAACCGCCGCGTCATCGCCAGCGCGAGGGAGGACCGGCTCGAGAAGACCGGGCAAATCTCTCCGTACGACGCCCTCATCAAGAAGTACGCGACCCGCTACGGGCTGGACTGGCGGCTTCTGGCCGCCCTGGCCTACCAGGAGAGCCGCTTCAACCCGAAGGCGCAGAGCTGGGTGGGCGCGCAGGGGCTCTTCCAGGTGATGCCGGCCACGGGCAAGGGGATGGGCTTCCAAAACCTGGGTGACCCCGAGGAGGGCATCCACGCCGGCACGCTGTACCTGTCGAAGCTCATCCGGAACCTCGACCCGAAGATCCCCTTCAAGCACCGCGTCCGCTTCGCGCTGGCGGCCTACAACGCCGGCATCGGCCACGTGGGGGACGCGCGCAGGCTGGCGGTGGAGAAGGGCTGGGACCCCAACAAGTGGTTCGGCCACGTGGAGAAGGCCATGCTCCTCCTGCAGCGGCCCGAGTACTACAAGCGCGCGCGCCACGGTTACTGCCGCGGCTCGGAGCCGGTGAAGTACGTGTCGGAGATCCAGCTGCGCTACGACCACTACGTGACGCTGGTGGACTGAAGTAAGAGCGGGCGCATGAAGCCTCTGCGCACCCGCCTCGGCGGGCTGGACGTCATCGTCCTCGAGCCCGCCGCCTCCCCCGAAGGGGTCACCGCCAACGTCGTCCTCTCCCATGGCTTCGGCGCACCGGGCGAAGACCTGGTGGGCCTGGCGCCAGAGTTGGCGCAGCTCTCACCCGCGCTCGCCGCGTCCGTGCGCTGGGTGTTCCCGGCCGCGCCGCTCTCGCTCGCGGAGGTGGGCTACGCGGGCGGCCGCGCCTGGTGGCACCTGGACATGGAGCGCCTGGTGATGGGCCGCGACTGGTCCACCTATGTGCTGGAGGTCCCAGAAGGGCTGCCGAAGGCGCGCCGGATGGTCCTCGCCCTGCTCGAAGAGCTGCAGGCGCAGACGAAGGTGCCGCTCTCGCGGACGGTGCTGGGCGGCTTCTCACAGGGCGCCATGCTCGCCACCGACGTGGCCCTGCGGCTGGAGGAGGCGCCCCTGGGGCTGGTGGCGCTCTCGGGCGCCCTCATCAGCAAGGCGGCGTGGGCGGAGCGGGCGCCGAAGCGCGCGGGGCTCCCGGTGTTCCAGAGCCACGGCCGGCAGGACCCCATCCTCCCCTGGGAGGTGGGCGAGGGGCTCCGCGCGCTCTTCGAGGCCGCGAAGCTCCCGGTGCAGTTCGAGCCGTTCCACGGACCGCACACCATCCCGCTCTCCGTACTGGAGAAGCTGGCGGTGTGGCTCGCAGCCCGGCTGCAGGCGCCAACGGCCGCGCGCTAGGTTGCGGGCGTCAGCTCGGCCTCGAGGAAGAGCTCCTCGAGGACCGACGAACGGCTGGCGGCGTCGAGCTCGTCGAGCACCACCGGCAACAGCGCCTGCAACACCCCCAGCCGCTCGCGCACGGGGAGGGCTTCGAGCACGTCCACCGCCGCCATCATCCGCTGCTCCGGCGACGAGGTGATGGGAGCCGTGGGCTCTGGCGCGGGCGCGGCGGCGTCAGCTTCGCCAGGCGCCGGCAGAGAGGCTGCGACCTCCTGCAGTCGTGTGGCTACTTCGCGGTCTCGCCTGTCCTTCGCCATCAGGGTATCGCCTCCGGTTGGTGGGTCTCCCAGTGGTACAGCCGCCGCCGCCCCGCGCTTCCCCGGCCAACGCTCGCTCGTCCGGTGTCTTGACGAACCAGGCAGGCGGGCGGACCTTCGGTGGATATGGAGACCGACTGCATCGTGGTGCTGGTGACCGCCCCCTCCGCAGAGGAGGCGGGGAAGCTGGCGCGCGCGCTCGTGGAGGAGGGGCTGGCGGCATGCGGAAACATCCTGCCGGGCGTGCGCTCCATCTACCGGTGGGAGGGCAAGCTGTGTGACGACGGAGAGGTGCTGCTGGTCCTCAAGAGCACCCACGAGCGGTTCGACGCCCTGCGCGCGCGCGTGGTGGACCTGCACCCCTACGACGTGCCGGAGGTCCTGCGGCTGGACGTGGCGGATGGGCACGCGCCCTACCTGGATTGGGTGCGGCAGAGCGTTGCCCCCGCCCGCTGAGGCAGGTGCGTTCAGGCCGCCCGGGCCTCCGTGAGCACCCGGCACAGCTCCTCCACCGTCTGCGTCAACTCGCGGGCCGAGCCCGCCGCGGTGGCCGCACCGGCGGGGCCCTCGTAGCGAAGGAGCGTCAACCGGCTGGCGAGCGCCGCGGCTTCGCCCAGGGCCCGCTCCAGGTCCACCCGCGCCTGCCGCTGCAGGTGCGCGAGCCGCTCCACGTGGGCAAGCCTTCGCTCCAGCACGTCCACCACCGGCTGCGCGTCGTCTGCTGTGCGGCGGGAGGCGAGCTCCTCACGCAACGCCGAGGGGTCGAAGTCCGGCGTGGAGAGGACCCGGTCCAACTCCGCCACGCGCGCCGCAGCGCCTCGCAGCGCCCGTCCGAGCGCCGCCACCCGCGCCCGCTCCAGGGACAGCGGGTCCTCGACCTGCCGGGAGAGTCCGTCGAGCGCCTGGCGCAGCCCCTCCTCCGCGCGGCAGATGGAGCCGTCCCATTCGCCAGGCCCCAAAGCGCCCTCTTCCGCGCGGGCCTCCTGCGGCAACAGCAACGGGACGAACAGCGGCCAGAGCAGGAGGTGCAAAGGCAGGCGCAGAAGCCTCGGGCCCCATGAGGTGGCGCCTTCGCGCTGCGCTGCCGCGCGCTGCGTGAGCAGGAGCGACACCACCGCGCCCGCGCCCAGCCACATCAACACCGTCGCCAGGGCCATGCTCAGTCCTCCCACGGGGCGCGCTCGGGCCTTCTGTGGACGTCGGCCCCCCAAAGCACCCGCGCATTGGACCGGAGGAGGGTGGCGGTGGCGTCGAAGGCGCTCTTCTCCAAAGGCCGCATCAGGACGAGGCGCTCGGTCGAATCCTCCGGCGTCCCCACGAAGGGCCGCACCGTCCAGGAGGCCTGCAGGCCCACCATGCCGTAGAGCACCGTCCAGGCGATGAGGTGGAGCGCGCTCCGCCCGTCTGCGCGGAGGGCGCGCACCAGCACGAAGGCGCCACGCATGCCGGCGGCGGCGAGGAACGCCACGGTCCCCAACATCACGTGGAAGTAGCCGTGCGGCGGGTGGTCCACCAGGCGCGTGAACACCAGCCACACCGGGCTGAGGGCGAGCAGGGAGAGCCCCGTGGTCCCGAGCGCGACCAGCAACTCGCAGACGACCTGCAGCGGCGTGCCGGCGTTGCCGAGCAACCGCCCATAGACGTACAGCGCCGGCAGGCACAGCGCCGCGGTCCCCAGTCCGACCATCACCAGCTTCGGCGCCGCCACGAGCCCCCACAGCGGCGAGTGGGTGAGCCCGAGGAGGAACCCGAACACGGAGAAGCCGACCACGGCGATGACGGTGAGGTGCACCGGCAGCTCCCGCAGGTCCGCCCGGTCCTCACGGATGTGCTCGAGCAGCGTGAGGGGGCGGCGAAGGAGCAGGTCGGCGGTGGAGAGCAGGGACGACATGGGATGGCCTTTCAGAACCAGGCGAGGCCTGCGGCCCCGCTGAATTGGAAGAAGGTGAGGGTGAAGAGCGCGAAGAAGCCGACGAGCGCCGCGCCAGGGAGGACCAGCGCCTGCTCGCGCAGGGCCCGGCCGAAGGTGACGCCCGCGGCGACGAGCGCGCACCAGCCGAAGACGAACCCCAGGGCCGGCCCCACCGCGGACCGGGGTGCGGTCGCGGCGAAGAACCAGAGGATGGGGGCGGTGGCGCCCAGGCAGCTGCCGGCGGTGGAGAAGGATGCGCCCGCGGCGCGCAGGACCGGAGAGAGGCGGACGGCCTCTTCACGGCCCGCCCACGGGATGTAGAGCGCCGGCAGGCAGACCAGCCAGGTGCCGGCGAGCAGCACCGGCAGGAGCAACGCCCAGGTGAGGACAGCGCCGGCGCCCCCGGGCCCGGACACCGCCATGGCGAGCCCGAACAGGGCCATTCCTGCGTGCGCCCCGACGGCGCGGAGGACGACGCTGCGGGGCAACGCGTGCGGCCCCGGGGGGAGAGGGAGGGCCGCCTGGGGCGACCGGAGGGAGTCCACGTTCATGTGCACCTCGCTGGAGTGGCGAGGCCGTAGTGCAACCGTCCGGCCAGCGAGCTGCGCCCCTGAGCGGTCAGCGAATGCGGCCGGGATGCCGCGCGGACGCGGTCCTGGCGCCTCGCCGCATCTGCTCCTCGCCGCCGCGCGGCCGCCTCAGGGCGCCCGGAGCCTCTGGCCGGAGCTTCTGTCGAACCGGTGCAGCCGCGATTTGTCCGCGCGCACCCACCCGGGCGTGCCCGGCGCTGCCTGCAGGTCCGCGGGTCCCCGGGCCACCACGCGCGCGCCGCCCGCCAGCTCCACCGTGACCCAGCTCTCCGGCCCCATCGCCTCCACGAGGAACACGCGCCCTGCGACCGCGCCCGCCGGCGGCGCTGTGCCCAGCCCCACCTCCACGTGTTCGGGCCGCACGCCCACGTCCACGTTCCCTTCGTCCGGCAGTCCCAGCACCGAAGGCGGGACGAGGTTGATGCGCGGTGATCCGAAGAAGGTCGCCACGAAGGCGTTGGCCGGCGCGCCGTAGACCTCGCGCGGCGGGCCCACCTGCTGGAGCTCGCCGGCGCTCATCACCACCACCCGGTCGGACAGCGTCATCGCCTCCGCCTGGTCGTGGGTGACGTAGATGAAGGTCCCGCGCAACTCCTGGTGCAGCCGCTTCAGCTCACCGCGCATCTGGGTGCGCAGCGCGGCGTCGAGGTTGGACAGCGGCTCGTCGAAGAGAAAGAGCTTCGGCCTGCGCACCAGCGCGCGGCCGAGCGCCACCCGCTGCCGCTGCCCACCGGAGAGCTCCTTCGGCCTTCGCCCCAGCAAGGGCTCCAGGCCGAGCAGCGCTGCGGTCTCTGCCACCCGCTGGTCAATCTCCGCGCGCCCGAGCCGCGCCAACTCCAGCGGGAAGGCGAGGTTCTTCCGCACGTCCATGTGCGGGTAGAGCGCGTAGCTCTGGAAGACCATGGCGATGTCGCGCTCGCGCGGAGAGAGCGTGTTCACCTCCCGCCCGTCGATGCGGAGCGAACCGCGCGTGGGCGTCTCCAGCCCGGCGATGAGCGAGAGCGTGGTGGACTTGCCGCAGCCAGAGGGCCCCACCAGGGAGACCAGCTCGCCGTCCGCGACCTCGAAGGACACCTCCTTCACCGCGTCTACGCCGCCGTACGACTTGCCGATGCGTTCGAGCGTCAAGGTGGCCATGGATTTGCGTCACTCCTTCACTGCGCCGGCGGTGAGCCCGCTGACGATGCGCCGTTGGAACGCCACCGTGAGCAGGACCAGCGGCAGCGTCGCCACCACCGAGGCCGCGGCGATCTGGCCCCACGGGTCGCGGAAGTCGGTGGCGAAGAGGCTGATGGCCACCGGGATGGTGCGCTTGTCCGGCGTGGACAGGAAGGTCAGCGCGTAGAGGAACTCGTTCCAGCTGAAGATGAAGACGAGGATGGCGGTTGTCCCCATCCCCGGGGCGGCGAGCGGCAGGAGCACCTTGCGGAAGGCCATGAACGGCGTGCAGCCGTCCACCCGCGCGGCCCGGTACAGCTCGTCGGGGATCTGCCGGAAGAAGGAGGTGAGGATCCACAGGGTGAGCGGCAGCGCGAACGTCGCGTACGGCGGCACCAGCCCGATGAGCGAGTCCCGCAAGCCCACCGCCCGCAGCATCAGGTACAGCGGGCTCACCGTGGCGATGGGCGGGAACATGGAGATGGCCAGGGCCACCATCAGCAACAGGTCCCGGCCGGGGAACCGCAGCTTCGCCAGCGCGAACGCCGCGGTCGCGCCCACGGTGAGGCAGTACAGCGTCGTCCCGAAGGCGACCAGCAGCGAGTTCAGGACCACCCGTGCGAAGCCGCGCTCGGCGAAGACGGCCGCGTAGTTGTCGAAGGTGAGCCGCGAGGGCCACGGGGCGGTGAGCTCCCCTTCGGGCCAGAGCGAGGTGAGCGCCTGCCACAGGAACGGCCCCATGAAGAACGCGAGGTAGAGCGCCGCGAAGAGCAGCAACTTCGGACGGCTCATCTGCTCCCCTCCAGGCCGCGCCCGAGCAGCTTCAGGTAAACGAGCGAGATGGCGCCCACGCACAGGAAGGTCACCACCGCGAGCGTGGAGCCATAGCCGAAGTCTCCGGACCGCATCAGGACCTTGTAGGCGTAGATGGAGAGCGTCTCGGTGGCGTTCCCGGGGCCGCCTTCGGTGAGGACGTAGATGGCGTCGAACACCCGAAAGGCGTCCAGCGTGCGGAAGAGCAGCGCGAGCAGGAGCGCCGGCTTGAGCAGCGGCAGGGTGATGGACCAGAACGCCCGCCAGGGAGAGGCGCCGTCCACCTTCGCGGCCTTGTAGAGGTCCTGCGGGATGGTCTGCAGCCCGGCGAGCAGCAGCAGCGCCACGAAGGGCGTGGTCTTCCACACGTCGACGACGATGGCCGCGTGCAGCGCCCAGCCCGGCGAGCCCAACCAGTTGATGTCCGCGCCCGGGAGCAGCCGGTTGACCAGCCCGAAGTCCGGGTTGAACAGCCACGCCCACAGCCGGGCGGAGACCACGGTGGGGATGGCCCAGGGGATGAGCACCGCGGCCCGGAAGGCGCCGCGCGCGGGGAACGCCGCGTTGAGCAGGAGCGCCAGCGGCAGGGCGAGCAGGACCTCGAGCGTCACTGCGACGGCGGTGAAGTACGCGGTGTTGCCCAGCGCCTGCCAGAAGCGCGCGTCGCTCAAGAGAAAGGCGTAGTTCGACAGGCCGACGAAGGTGTCTTCGCCGAAGACCACGACGACGCGCCGCAGGCTCAGCCAGACGGCGGCGAGGATGGGGTAGAGCGCCACGGCGGCGAGCGTCAGGACAGCGGGCGCCACCAGCCACAGCCCCTGCCGGCGCTCGAGTGCGCTGCCTCCGGAAGCGGGGCGCCGTCGCTCGCTCACCTCGGCGCCCCCATCAGGTGGTCGCTCAGGTCCTGCGCGCGCTCCAGCGCCACCTCCGGCGGCCGGATGCCGGAGACGGCAGCGGAGAACTCGCCCTGCAGAACGTCGCTCACGAGCATGTACCAGGGCGACACCGGCCGGGGCCTCGCGGCCTGCACCGCTGGCAGGAGCTCCGCGATGAACGGCGCTTCGCCCGCCACGCGCGGATGTTCATAGGCGGCGCGGCGCGGGGGATTGCGCCCGTAGTCCACCGCCATCACCACGTTCGCCTCGAGCGAGGTGAGGTGGCGCACCAGCTCCGCCGCCAGCGCCGCGCGCGCCTCCGGGAGGTGCGCATTGACCGCCAACATCCAGCCGCCGAGCGCGCCGGCGCCGGGACGACCGTCCTTCGTCGGCAGGGCCGCGAAGCCCACGCGTCCTTGAATGGCCGAGCCGTCCCGCTGGGCTTCGGACCACGCGTACGGCCAGTTGCGCATGAACACCGCGCGGCCAGCCTGGAAGACGCGCCGGGACTCCTCTTCGGCGTAGGAGGTGACCTGCGGCGGCGACACGCCGCTCGCGAGCAGGTGGCGCAGGTGTGCGAGCGCGTCGCGCGTCGCTTCGCTCTGCAAGGAGAGCCGGCCGTCCGGGCCGAGCGCCTCGCCGCCGTGGCCCCACACCGCCTCGAAGACGTTGCAGTTGAGGCCTTCGTACTGGCGGCCCTGCCACACGTAGCCCGCGAGCCGTGGGTCCTTCTGCTGCGCGGCGCGCGCGAACGCCTCCAGCTCCGCGTAGGTCTTCGGCGCGCGGGGAACGAGGTCAGTGCGGAAGTAGAGCAGCCCCACGTCCACGAACCACGGGACCGCCCGGGTGCGGCCGTCCACCACCACCGCCTCCACGGGTCCCGGGAGGAACTCCGCCGCGAGGGTCTTTGGCGGAAAGGCCGCGGTGAGGTCAGCGGCCCAGCCCGCGCGCGCGAACTCCGGCGCCCACACCACGTCGATGACCATCACGTCGAAGTCGGTGGCGCCGCCTTCGAGCGCGGTCAGATAGAACTGGTGCGCGAGGTCCGACGCGTTGGGGAGGTACTCCGGCACCACCTCCACCCCGTGCCGCGCTTCGAACGCGCGCAGCAGCGCGCGGAACGGCGCCGGGTCCCCCCACAAGGGCTGCATCTTGAGCACCAGCCGCGGGGGTGGGGCGCCGCCGTACTCTGGGCTCTGGGCGCCGTCGCGCGGACACCCGGCGCACAGGACGCAGAGCGCCGCCGTGAGGACGCGAATCATCGAGCGCCATGACGCCGCCCGGCTCCGGAGGGGTCAAGGAATGCGGCGGGCGACTGTCGCGGGCCGCACGCGTCAGGGACGGGTGCAGGTGGCGCCGTCGTACGTCGCGCACCGGGTGGCCGCTTCACCGGGCCGCCACTCCACCTCGCCCAGGACACTGCCGCCTCCGCGCAGCACCGCGCCCAAAGAGCGCTCCCCCGCACCGGTCTGGATGCTCACGCCCTCCAGGTGGACGGTGGCGCCAAAGACCTGCAGGCCCACCGAATCACCGCGTGCGGCCGAGGCTCCCGCGTCGGTCCCGGCATCCTCCGGCCGGCCCGCGGGCGCGGGACCCGCGTCACCGGCTGCGACCCGCAAGCGCCGCAGCGTCACGGCTTTGGCCTCCTCAATCCAGACCGCCACCGACGAAGCCCCCGGCGCCGTCGCCTCCGCCGCGAGCAGGTCCAGCCTGTCCACCACCACCGGCCTCGTGAGGCCCGTCCACCGCAGGACGCCGGAGGCGGGGCCGCGCAGCGCACTCGTGCCCCTTCGCCGGGTGCGGAAGGTGTCGTCGGTGTAGCCGCCGTACAGCGAGACGCCGTCCGGCACCGCGAGCGTCCGCGCCACCTGGTGCTGGCCTGCCCCCATCAGCACCTGCGTTCGCTGCGTCTTCGCCGCCACCGCCAACGCCTCTTCGACGGTCGGTGCGGTCAGCCAGTCACGCCCCGCGCCCCGGGCGCCGCCCGGCACCACGAACACCGCGCTGGCCACCGAGCCGTCCACTCCGTCGCAGTCCGCATCCACCCCGTCGTCATCCGGGAGGTCCAGCTCGCCGTCTGCCACCGTCTTCGTGCAGGCGTACTCGCAGCCGTTGCTGCCTCCTTCGGAGCTTTCGGAGATGTCGCCATCCAGATCCACGAAGCCGGGCTTGCAATCAATGAACTGGCACCTCCCTTCGCTGCACGAGACCTTCGCGTTGGGGAGCACGCGCTCGCAGTCCACACCGCAGGCGCCGCAGTGCGCCGGGTCGTCCAGCACGGACACCTCGCAGCCGGTGTGCGCCTCGCCGTCGCAGCTTGCCCAGCCGTCGACGCAGGACTCGATGAGGCAGAGCCCCTCCACGCAGGTGCCCGCAGCGTTCGCCGGCGCGCAGGCGGCGCCGCAGGCCCCACAGTGGTCCAACGACGCGGTGAGGTCCGTCTCGCACCCGTCGGCGGTGGGCTCGGACAGGTTTCCATTGCAGTCGCCGCGGCCGCCTTCGCAGAGCTGGCGGCAGACGCGGTCGGTGCACTCGGCGGTGGAGTAGGGGCGAGCGCACGCGAACGCCGGGTCCACGCTCGCGCAGCCGCCGCAGTTCTCCACCGTGTCCAGCGGCGTCTCGCAGCCGGTGGCCACGCGCCCATCGCAGTCACCGAAGCCGTCCGCGCACGCGCCCACCATCACGCAGCGGCCCTTCACACAGGCGGCCTGCGCGTTGGCGAGGTTGCACACCACGCCGCAGCCGCCGCAGTTGCGCACGTCGTCGTGGATGTCCGTCTCGCACGCGCCGCCGGGCGCGCACGCCGCGAACCCGTCCGGGCAGCCGCTCCACGCGCCGCGCACCGGGACCGTGGCCTCCTGGGGTTCCGCGTTGCCGAAGCGAAGCCGCAGCGCAGAAGGCGGCAGGGGACCTGCGACCGCGCGCGGCGGCACCCGCACCATCACCACCAGCGCGGTCCCCACGCCCAGCGCGCGTGGCGTGGGCAGGGGCGCCAGCGCCTCGGTGAGCACTTCGAAGCCCTCCGGCTGCGGCGACAGCGTGGCCCCCTCCAGCCGCATCGGCGAGGTGCCCACGTTCTCGATGCGCACCCCACGCTCGGCAGGCGCCACATCCCCCACCAGTCCGAAGGCGAGCTCATCCGCTGGGGTGCATTGGCCCGGCTCGCCGGGGTGCACGCAGAGGCGGAACCCGCTCGGGCCACCGGCGTCCGGATGCGCGGTGAGCCGCGCGGGGCATTGGCAGCCCGCGAAGAGCACCGCCGCCACCGCCCACGCGCCCAGTCTGCCCATGACGCGCGGGAGCGTGCCCCCGTGGGCCGAGGGTGTAAAGCAGCCCTTCCGAACCCTTTGTTGCGCGCGGGGCTCCAAGCGAGCATGGATGGAACGATGAAGTGGATGCTCTTCGCGGGTGCGGTGGTGGCGCTGGTCCTCTTCTGGGGCATGCGCGCGGGCGCCTCCGGCAAGACCCTGGAGGAGGGCAAGGCGGCGGTGGCCAACGGCGCGCTGCTGCTCGACGTGCGCACCCCTGAGGAGTTCGCCGCGGGCCATGTGAAGGGCGCGGTGCTCATCCCGGTAGGCGAACTGCGCGAGCGCCTCGCGGAGGTCGGAGCCAGGGACCGTCCGGTGGTCGTCTACTGCCGGAGCGGACGGCGGAGCGCGCTGGCGAAGTCGATCCTCGACGGCGCGGGCTTCAAGCAGGTGACGGACGTAGGCCCCATGCCTGCCTGGTAGGCCTCGCGGCCGCTGCGGCGAGGCGCGGGTGGGGTTACCCTCCTGCGCGTGAGCGCGGACGAAGACAAGGTTCTGCTGGAGGCGATCCGCCGCGGAGACCCGCGCGCGGTGGAGACGCTCCTGGCGCGCCACGAAAAGCAGGTCTACCGGTTCGGCCTGCGGATGTGCGGCTCCGAAGATGCGGCCCGCGAGGTGCTGCAGGAGACGCTGCTCGCCGCCTTCCGCAACCTGCACGACTTCCGCGGCGACGCGTCCATCAGCACCTGGCTCTTCCAGATTGCCCGGAGCTTCTGCATCAAGTCCCGCCGCCGCCGCGTGGACGAGCCCGCGGAGCACACGCCCCTGGACACGCCGCAGGCCGCCGGGGTCCAGGACTCCCGGCCGGACCCGGAGGCGGTGGCGCAGGCGCGGCAGATGGGCGAGGTCCTGCAGGCCGCCATCCTCTCCTTGCCCGAGGCCTACCGGGAGGTGCTCATCCTCCGCGACGTGGAGGGGCTCTCCGCAGAGGAGGCGGCGAGGGTCATGGGCCTCGAGGTGGGGGCGCTCAAGAGCCGCCTGCACCGCGCGCGCATGGAGGTGCGAAGACACCTGACGGCCATTGTCGGAGGCGGAAGTGAGGGTCGCGCCGGAAAGGGCGCCCCGGGCGCCTGCCCGGAGCTCGCCGAGGCGCTGAGCGAATACGCGGCCGAAGAGATTGACCAGGCCACCTGCGTCCGCATCGAAGAGCACATGAGCGGGTGCCCCCAGTGCGCGGGCGCCTGTGACGACCTCAAGCGAACGGTGTCTTTGTGCCGGAGCATCCCCGGTGAAGAGGTGCCGGGGCCCGTGAAGGCTGCGGTCCGGCAGGCGCTGGGGGCCCTGGCGGTGATCAGGTAGCGGACAGGCAGGCGGTCTGCCCGAACCCTCTTCGCGGCCTTGTGGCTCCTATCTCCAACTTCAACGGGAGGAGTGCAGACCATGAGCTACGAGCGAGATTACGCCTTCACACGGGTGCTGCCGGGCGTGTCCATGCCCGAGGCGGTGGCGAAGGTGCGCCAGGCGCTGTCTGCGGAGGGGTTCGGGGTCCTCACCGAGATCGACGTTCAGGCGACGCTGAAGCAGAAGATCGGCGTGGAGCGGCGGCCGTATCTCATCCTCGGCGCCTGCAACCCGAAGCTCGCGCATCAGGCGCTGGAGGCGGAGCCGGGCATCGGCGTGTTCCTGCCCTGCAACGTGGATGTCTTCGAGGGAGAGGACGGCACCGTCCATGTGCAGACCGTCCGGCCCGAGGTGATGTTCGGGCTGGTGAAGAACCCGGGTGTGGGCCCCATCGCCGACGAGGTCTCGGCGCGGCTGGGGCGCGTGCTGGATGCCGTAGCGGCAGGCTGAACCCTGGATGGCGAAGAACGCGGAGCTCACCGCCCAACGCGAAGAGCACGACCGGCACGCCCGTTTACGTGCACGTCCTCGAGCCCAAGGCGTGAAGCGCGAAGCGCGCGCGCCTGCGGTCACCTCGACTGAAGGAGACGAGATATGTCCGTCCCAGCCGTGGTGACCCACCCTCAACGCGCGCCGTCCGCACTCGAACAAGCGCTCCTCGGCGTCCGCTTCGGACAGGTGCACAGGCTCCTGCCCGGCGTGGCGCTGGCGGGCGCGGTGGTGGTGGCCTCGGGCTTCCTGTCGAAGGCGCTCGGCGCTGTCGTGCTGCGGCTTCAGGGCATCGACCCGGCGGGGCGGCCCAGCCCGCTGTCGGCGATGATGCTCGCCATCGTGCTCGGGCTGGTGGTGGCGAACGGGGTGAAGCTGCCGGCCGTGTTCAAGCCGGGCCTGGACTTCGGCATCAAGAAGGGGCTGCGGCTGGGCATCATCCTCGTCGGGCTGAAGCTGTCGTTCTTCGACGTGCTCAAGCTCGGCGCGCTCGGGATACCGGTGGTGCTGACGGTGGTGGCCGTGGCGCTGGTGGTCACTCACTTCGTCGCTCGGCGGCTCGGCGTGTCGGACCGGTTGGGGACCCTGGCCGCTGCCTCCACCGCCATCTGCGGGGTCACGGCCACGCTTGCCGTTGCGCCCACCATCGACGCGGATGACCGCGAGGTCGCCTACACCGTGGCCAACGTCACGTTGTTCGGGATGGTGGCCATGTTCGTCTACCCGTGGCTTGCGCGTGCGCTGTTCGCCCACGCGCCAGGCGCAGCGGGGCTGTTTCTGGGCACCGGCATCCACGACACCTCCCAGGTGATGGGCGCGGCGCTCGCCTACCGCGAGGTCTTCGGCGACGAGGCCGCGCTCAAGGTGGCCACCGTGTCCAAGCTCACCCGGAATGCGCTTCTGGCCGCGGTGGTGCCGTTCCTCGCCTGGCAGTACGCGCGCCGCGCTGTCGCTGCCGGGGGCGCGGCTGCGGGTGAGGAGAAGAGGGTGAGCCCCCTGAAGCTCTTCCCCCTCTTCGTGCTCGGCTTCCTCGCCCTGGCGCTGGTTCGCACCGTGGGTGATGCCTCCTTCGGCGCCGAGGCGGCGTGGCCGGCGCTGACCTCGCTGCTCGGGGACAAGGTGTCCTTCTATGCGCTCGGCCTCGCCATGGCCGGCGTGGGGCTCACCACCCGGCTCTCGGTGTTCAAGGGCCTCGGGCTGCGGCCTTTGTACGTGGGCGCCCTCGCGGCGGGGTTGGTCGGTGCGCTGGCGCTGGGCCTGGCCGCGCTGGTCGGGCCACACATCGCGGTGTAGCGACGGCCGCTGAGCTACCCCTGCTCCCCTTCTCCCAGGAGGAGGGTGACCTCCCGCGTGAGCCCCTGGGTCTTGAGGTGCACGGTGGTCGACGTGCAGCCCCAACCTTCACCCATGAGCGCTTCAGAATGGATGAGGCCCAGTCCGTTCAGGGGGCTGTCGAGCCCGGGCTTCACGTTTTTGCCGTCCGGGCGCCGCGCGGAGGGCAGCTGACCACACGACTGCAGCGCCTTGAGGTGCCCCCGCGTTCGCGGCAACAGTTTCCAGCCGCCGGAGAAGGTCGGTCCTTCCTCATGGCTGTCCCGCCGGTAGACCTTGAAGCGCCGGAGGTTGGCTCGCTGCTTTGCCTCGAAGGGCTGTGGTTCGCCCTCCACGAGAACCTCCACCTCGGTGAAGTCCGCATGGGCTGCCGCGCCGTGTCTCTCCGGGTCGAACCTCACCTCCAGCTGCGCGTGGTTCGTGGTCTTGACTCTGGCGAGGTCGAAGACGCGCCGGTGGATGACCGCCTGCTCATCCAGCGTGTCGTGGTCCAGCGTCCACTCTCGCAGCCGGACCTGCACCCCGGTGCGTTCGGCTTCGGCCGGATCAATGAGCGTCCATTCCTCCCAGTCCACGGGATCTGGCCCGAGCTCCGGATTCTTCGCGAGGATGCGGCGGACCGCGGCCTCGTGCGCCGCGCGGTGGGCTTCCGCCTCCTTCTCCCACTCGGGCGAGAACGAAATCGTCGCCGGCTGGAGGATGCCGATTGCGCTGCCGCCGGACGGACGCTCGCGCTCCTCTTCCCCCGTACTGCGGGTGGGGATGAGGCTCATCGTTGCGACCAAACCGGCGAGGGGAGCTGTGAGACGTCGCATCGTCATTCGGCGCTCCGAGTTGTGGCCCGAAGGAAGGCCCCGGCGAGCGTAGCGGCTTGGCCGGGCGCGCTTCACGTCACCGGTGCCCGCTCGCGGTCGCACACGCAGACGTGTCCCGCGTCGGTGGCGAGGTGCGCTTTACCTTTCGGAAGAGCCTCGCGCAGCGCTCAGAGGAAGGCTCCTTCACCAACGGCAGCGTCACGGGCGCGGGCGTCTCCAGCTGCTCGGTCCCCGGCGATCGACGGCAGGGCGACTGCGCCGGCGTCCGCCTGGTCCGAGACCCACGAGAAAATCGCAAAATCTACGGAGTGAAAGGCGCGGTCGCCCGCAGGAGGGGCGTTCACTGCGTATTTTTTGCGAATTCTCGGCCCTTCGGCCCTTCGGCGCCCCGCGGTTGTGGCCGTATGGCCTTGCTCCGTGCCCCAAGCGCGCGGCGGACGGAGACCAGGCCGGAGACGCAGTTGCATCCGACCAGGTCGTTGAAGAGCAGGCCGCCGAAGCGGCTGTGCGCTGCGCCGCGCGCCACACCCCGGCCCCAGGCGCGACGAGCCTCCGGGTGTCGGCCGATTGTCTGCACCTGCCTGCTGGTGCTTCCGGTGCTCCCTCGCCAGCCCCACCCACCGCTCCGTCGGCCACTCCCACCGCTGTCGTCCGGGACTCCCACCGCTCAGTCCGGGACTCCCACCGCTCCGTCGGCCACTCCCACCGCTCAGTCCGGGACTCCCACCGCGCCGTCCGGGACTCCCACCGCTGTCGTCCGGGACTCCCACCGCTCAGTCCGGGACTCCCACCGCGCCGTCCGGGACTCCCACCGCTCCGTCGGCCACTCCCACCGCTCCGTCCGAGACTCCCACCGCTGTCGTCC
>CAZQVZ010000027.1:0-5060 GCA_964596895.1 uncultured Myxococcaceae bacterium | reverse complement strand
GGGACTCCCACCGCTGTCGTCCGGGACTCCCACCGCTGTCGTCCGGGACTCCCACCGCTGTCGTCCGGGACTCCCACTTCTCCTCGGCTCCCACCCCGTACGTGGGCGGCTCCACGACGTGCGCGGACGCTCTCGCTGCTCCTGGCGCAGTCCCAGCCCTCGCGCGGCGGGGGCCTCTACCGCGAACCCCGCGTGGACACCGGACACACGAAGGCCGGCGGTGCGAAGGTTCGCAGCGCCGGCCCGTGAAGAACCCCGTGCTGAAGCGACGGCGCCTAGTGCCCCGGCTGCCCGGGCGTGGGCGGCAGCTCCAGGTTCCGGTGCGCCGGCGGCTGCTCGCGCTGCGGCAGCGAGACGGAGAGCCGCGTGGTCATGTCCCCGAAGACGCCGAGGATGAGCACCACCACGAACACCATGGTCGCCACGAAGGTGACCCGGTTCACGCCCTTCTGCTCCCACAGGTGCATGAAGAAGAGCAGCACCAGCACCGCCTTGGTGGTGGCGATGATCAGCGCGAGGATGAGGCCGAAGTTGGGCAGGTCCATCCGCCCGGTCCAGACCGTCAACGCGGTCAGGACCAGGAGCACCGCCCAGATGATCCAGTAGGACGCCGAACTGTGGTGCTCGTGCGCCGGCTCCGCGCGGGAGTGGGTGACGTGTTCCGCCATGGTCAGTGCGCTCCCGTCAGACGAGGTACAGCAGGGGGAAGAGGAAGATCCAGATCAGGTCCACCAGGTGCCAGTACAGGCCGCCCAGCTCCACCGGCGTGTAATACACCGGCGAGAACCGGCCCTTGATGGTGTGGACCGTCACCCAGCCCAACACGCCCATGCCGATGATCACGTGCAGCGCGTGCAGCCCGGTGGCGAGGAAGTACACCGAGAAGAACATGGGCGCCCCAGGCGTCTGCAGTCCTTCGTACGTGTAGTACGGCCCCGGCAGCATCCCTTCGTGGAACTTGTGCGCGTACTCGAAGTACTTGATGACGAGGAACGCCACCGCGCACAGCAGGGTGAAGATCAGCAGCCCCGCCGCGACCTTGTTCTTCCCCGTCCGCACGAAGTGGATGGCCAGCGCCACCGTGAGGGAGGAGCTGATCAGCACCACCGTGTTGATGGTGCCCATCTTCAGATCCAGCAGGCCGTGGCTGGCGAGGATCCACGTCTCCGGGAACATCCACCGGTAGACCGCGTAGGCGACGAAGAGCCCGGTGAACAGGAGCACTTCGGTGGAGAGGAACAGCCACATCCCGAACCGCGCCGCGTACGTCTGCACCGCGGGCGATCCGAAGTGGTGGGCCAGCGGGTACCCGCCGTGGGCGTCATGCCCCGCCGTGGCGGCGTGCCCGTGATCAGGCTGCATGCTTCACCTCGTCTTCGGGCGCCGACGTGTAGTCGTGCGGATCCCGGGTGTACGTGGGGACGTCGTGGAAGTTGTGGGTGATGGGCGGGTTCTGCGTCCGCCACTCGTAGCCGGCCGAGTGCCACGGGTTGTGGCCCGCCACCTCGCCCCGGAACAGCGAGATCACCAGGTAGATGAGGATGAGGAACAGCCCCATCGCCAGGACCGAGGCGCCCGCGGTGGACGCCACGTTCAGCGCCTGGAAGTGCTCCGGGTACGAATAGTAGCGGCGCGGCATGCCCATGTTCCCCAGCAGGAACTGCGGCACGAAGGTGGCGTTGAACCCGAGGATCACCAGGATGGCCGCCGCCAGGCCCCAGCCCTCCGGGTACTTCCGCCCGAAGAGCTTGGGGAACCAGTAGTGGAGCGCGGCGAGGAACGCCATGATCGTCGCGCCCACCATGATGAAGTGGAAGTGGGCGACCACGAAGTAGGTGTCGTGCCAGTGCACGTCCAGGCTGACCGCCGCCACCGCGATGCCGGTCATCCCGCCGAAGACGATGAAGTAGAGGAACCCCACCAGGTACGCGAACGGCGTGGTGAAGGAGATGGAGCCCTTGTACATGGTCCCCACCCAGTTGAAGACCTTGATGGCGGTGAAGATGCCCACCAGCATCGAGATCACGCCGAAGGCGCCGGACTGGAACGTGCTCTGGCCGGACACGAACATGTGGTGGCCCCACACGAAGAAGCCGACCAGCGCGATGCCCAGCGACGACCAGGCGATCATCTTGTAGCCGTAGTAGTTCTTCCGGCTGAAGGTGGCGACGATCTCCGAGATCACCCCCATGGCCGGCAGCACCATGATGTACACGGCCGGGTGCGAGTAGAACCAGAACAGGTGCTGGAAGAGCACCGGGTCACCGCCCATCTCCGGCGTGAAGATGCCGAAGCCGAGGATGTTCTCCGCGAAGGTCAGCAGCAGCACCAGGCCCAGCACCGGGGTGGCCAGCACCTGGATGATGGACGTGGCGTAGAGCGCCCACACGAACAGGGGCATCTTCATCCAGGTGATGCCCGGCGCCCGCATGGTGTGCACGGTGACGATGAAGTTCAGCCCGGTGACGATGGACGAGAACCCGATGACGAAGGCCCCCAGCAGCACCGGAGCCACCTCGGTGGGCGTGCTCACGCTGTACGGCGTGTAGAACGTCCAGCCGGTGTCGGTGCCGCCGTTGAGCATCCCCCACAGGGCGATGATCGCCCCGCCCATGTAGATGTACCAGCTGAAGAGGTTCAGCCGGGGGAACGCCACGTCCTTGGCCCCGAGCATCAGGGGCAGGTTGAAGTTCCCGAACACGCCCGGGATGGCGGGGATCATGAAGAGGAAGATCATGACCACGCCGTGCAGCGTGAACATCCGGTTGTACGTCAGGGCGTCCATGATGGTGGGCCCCGGCGTGAGCAGCTCCAGCCGGACCAGCAGCGCGAAGATGCCGCCCACCAGGAAGAAGAAGAGGACCGACACCAGGTACAGAAGGCCGATCCGCTTGTGGTCCAGAGAGCCCAGCCACGAGAGGACGGTCTTCCCGTCGTTCAGGTAGTGGTGCTTGGGGAACTCAGGCGCGGCCACAGGATCCGTGGCCAGCGCTTCGTTGGCAGTGCTCATGGGGTGGCGCCCTCGGGGCCCGCGGGCGGCGGGGTCAGGTTGGTGCTCAACGACTTGATGTATTCGATGATGGCCGCGGACTCACCCACGTCGAGGACGCCCAGATACGACGGCATCAGGGGCGCGTAGCCCTCCACCAGGTGGCGCATGGGGTCCATCATCGACTCGGTCATGTACGCCTCGTCGACCAGGCGGGTGGTCCCGTCCACGAACTTCGTGGTGTTCAGGTACATCCCCTGGAAGGACGGCGCGAGGTGCGGGGTGCCGTCCACCGTGTGGCAGCGGAAGCAGCCATGCTCCGCCGCCAGCCGCTGCCCGTTCACCCGCATGTTGCCGGGGTAGAGCCCCATGTCCCGGGCCACCGGCTCGGAGTCCGCCTGGTCGGTGCGGTTGCGGCGCGCCTGGTCCAGCCACTGGTCGAACTCACCGGGCGGGTGGACCACCACCTCGGCCCGCATCATCGAGTGGTCGAGCCCGCAGTATTCGGTGCACAGCACCTGGTAGCGGCCGGGCTTGGTGGCCTCGAACCAGATCTCCGTGTACCGCCCGGGCAGCACGTCCTGCTTCACCCGGAACTCCGGCACGAAGAAGGAGTGGATGACGTCCCGGGAGGTCATCAGGAGCCGCACCGGCCGGTGCGCCGGCACGTGCAGGGTGTTCACCCCGTTGGGCCCCTCCGGGTAGCTGAACTTCCACATCCACTGCTTGCCCATCACGTACACGTCCATCGAGTTCGCGGGCGGGGTCTGAACCCACACGAAGTCCCGGAAGCCGATGGCGAAGAACGCGAGGAAGAAGAGGGTGGGGACGCCCACGAAGATGACCTCGGCCTTGAGGTCCGGGTTCACCCGCGGGGTGTACTCGTGCGGCTTACGGCGCCGGTAGAGCACGAAGAAGATCACCGCCGTCGTCCCGATGAGGAACGACGCGATCATCGTCGTGAGCACCACCACGTAGTGCAGGCTGTCCACCCGCTCGGCGAAGGTGGAGGCCTGCTCCGGCAGGAACAGGCTCTGTCTGAGCAACTCGCTGTTCATCGAATGGATCCCCGCTTGTACTCACGTCTCCAGAACACGGCGAGCATGGCCGTCAGCGCGACGAAGACCAGAAGCCCACCGGTGCGGATGAAGCCGAACACATAGAACTCGTAGCGCTTCGAGTTGGAGTCGAAGCGGAAGCACTTGAGGATGACCCGGTCGAAGGACGTGCCCACCCGGCCACCGCCCGCCTCCAGCGCGGCGAAGCGCAAGTCTCGCGGCGGGAAGTCCACCCCGTACAGGTAGCGGGACACCCGGCCGTCCGGCGTCAGCACCAGCACCACCGCCGGGTGCGCATATTGACCGGACTTCTCGTCGAAGCTGTACCCGAACCCCACCGCGTCAGCCACCTTCGCGATCTGGTCCTCCTCACCGACGAGGAACGCCCAGTCCTCCTCCTGGTCCGGCGCGCCAATGGCCTGCAGGTGCCCGCGCTGGCCGTCCTTCGCCAACTCCGCGGTCTCCCGCGGATCGATGGAGAGGGTGATGGCGGTGTAATCCCGCCCCAGGTTCAGCCCGCTGGCGATGGCCGCCTTCTTCAGGCCGCCCAGCACCAGGGAGCACAGCATCGGGCACTTGTAGTAGGCGAGCGTGAGCACCACCGGCTTGTCCGGCCGCAGGAGCTCTCCCAGGGTGACCGTGCTCCCGTCCGCGGCGGTGAAGGTGGCGTCCAGCGGCACCTGCGCGCCGAGGTTCTCCACCACGTCCACCTCCTGCGCCTTCTGGAGGTCCGGCGGGACGATCTGCGCGGCGGCCGTGACCGGCGTCAAGGACCCCAGTCCGAGCGCGACGGTGACGACCGCGGCGAAGGCCGCGCGGAGCTGACTTCCCGGTCGCTTCACGGCTGCGCCGCCCCCGGGGTCTGCTGGTCCGGCGCGGCGCCGGTGTCACCGCCCGTGCCGGCCGGCGTCGGGGCTGCGTTGCCTGCGCCCGCCGCGTCCACCGGCGTGGAGCGGGTGCCCTCCGAGCCTTGCACATCCTGCGCGCCGGGCTCGTTGCGAGGCACCTCCACC